>JBDXCV010000006.1 GCA_039980135.1 Alphaproteobacteria bacterium | reverse complement strand
GTCGTTGCCCGATCCGCCGGAGATCGTATCCTCGCCGCGACCGCCCTTCAGTTTGTCGTCGCCGCCGCCCCCGGAAATCGTGTCGTCGCCGTCGCGACCGTCAATATGGTCGCGGCCGCTCGTGCCAACAAGATTGTCGTCAGAATTCGTACCCTTGAGTTTCTTACTGTGACTCTTGGATTTGCTTTTCTTCGACATCGTCAATCCCCATTCCCAGGGGGCTGGCAAAACCCCCGAATTCCCGGCTCCACCGCAGAAAACCGGTGAAACAAATCGAAGTGCAATGGTACGTGGTGGATCGGGGTAAAAACAATGAAGATTCTGTTAATTGGTTAACGCGCCCCGGGCGGGAAGTTCCGAGCTAAGAATGTCGGTACGCCGGCCGCAGCGATGTCCGGGAAAATGGTGGGCCCGGCAGGACTCGAACCTGCGACATGACCGTTATGAGCGGTCCGTTCTAACCAACTGAACTACGGGCCCACATGCGCGTGATGCGGAACTCCTATAGCACAGGCCATCCGTCCTTCAAGACTGGCGACGGCGAGGCCCGACCAGGCCCCGCCGCTATGCCACGTCATGTGCAAGAACGCCTTACGGTCGACAGACGTAGTAGCAATTCTGCACGTCGTGGGAGAGTTCGTTCACCTCGACCGACCCGAAGCCCGCCTCGGTAAATATCTCGACCGCCTTCTGGCGACCCCACATGGCGCCGAGCCCCTGGCCGTCCTTCTGGGCCAGCGAGACCGTCATGCAGTGCATGCAGGAGATCGTGTAGAGCAACGTCCCGATCGGGTGATCGGCATTCTCGTGGACATGGCTTGAGCCGTTAATGTCTTGCGCCATATACACCCCGTCCACGGCGAGCGTCCGGCGGATACCGCGCACCATGGCGCGAGGGTTCCCTTGGTCATGCACCGCATCAAAGGTGGTCACGAAATCATATGCTCCCGGCGCCGCCTCCTGGTCGAATCTTGCGAGATCACGCACCTCGAAACGAAGGTTGCCCAGGCCACGCTCTTCGGTTTCCGCCGTCGCCCACGCCACCGCTTCAGCAGACAGGTCAAATCCGGTGAACTCGCTCGCCGGGTAACGCGCCGCCATGTCCATCAATGCGCGTCCTCGTCCGCACCCCAGATCGAGCACGCGAATGCCCGATGCGAGCCTATCCTGGATGCCGGGTATCAACGGCAGGATATCCGTCTCGAGCGCCGGCAGAACCGACTGACCACTGTCTTCGGCCATGATTTCGTGGAACCGGCCAAAGCGCTCATAGGGAACGCCGCCGCCATGTTCGAAACAATGGACGATGTCGCTCTCGACGCTGCCGAGTTCGCCAACATACTGGGCGAACACGGCCATGTTGTTCGGGGTCGCGGCTCGGGTCAGGCACCCTGCATGTTCGGGTGGCAGGCGATAGCTCGGAATATCTCCGTCGCACTCGACAATGCCACTGGTCACCATCGCGCCGAGCCATTCACGCACATAGCGCTCATCAAGACCCGCACGCGTGGCCAGGGCATCACTCGATACCCACGCACCGTCATCCAGCGCGTCAAACAATCCCGTGCGGTGACCGACGGACGCCATGAGGCAAGCCGCGCCGCCATTGAGCATTTCGACGAACCGTTCCTCGAAAGCCTCGGCGCGCGCCTGAGAAAAGGCTTTGTCGATGGGGGTGCCTCCATCAACCTCCTGAATTTCTGCAACTGACATTGTTCCATCTCCGTTTGATGTTTCGGTCCATATTTTTATACCGACCAGTTGGTATTGTTTAAACTAGCATGGCCGTTATGAGTCAATCGGATTTTTCCATACTTTAGTCGGATACCGTGGCACCACCCGAATATCAGCAGATTTTCCGCCTCATATTCGCGCCGGTGGACTTGCCGGTAACAAACCGAACAGTATATATTAGGAACAGTTAATTCGAATCGGCAGGAACAGATGCCCCGCGACGGCAAAATCACCCGCGACAAGATCCTCGACACGGCCGAGGCCCTGATCCTCGACCAGGGCTATTCCGCGACTTCAATCGACAAGCTGATCGACGCGGTCGGTGTGACGAAGGGCGCCTTCTTCTATCACTTCGACAACAAGGCCGCGCTCGCCTACACGCTTGTCGAACGGTTCGCGAAGGCAGACCTGACCTTGCGTGACGAGTTCCGGGCACGGGCCGCCAAGCTCTCACGCGATCCCCTGCAGCAACTCCTGATTTTCATCGGGCTCTACGAGGAATTGATGGAAGGTTTCGACGAGCCCTACCCCGGCTGCCTGTTTGCCTCTTACCTGTATGAGGCAAACCTGTTCGATGACCGGACCATGCAGGTGATCGACGACACCTATCGCGACTGGCGGGTCACGCTAGGCGGCATGATCGATACCGTTGCCGAGGCCCACACACCAAAACTACCGGTCGACAGCGCCGACCTTGCCGACATGTTCACAGGCACCATCGAGGGCGCCTTCATCATGTCGAAGACGCTGAAGGAGCCGAAGCTGGTCGCGGCCCAGGTCGGGCTCTATCGGGATTTCGTGGAGCTGTTGTTTTCGGGCGCGTAACACGACCACGATCCCCAACGAAAAAGGCCGGCGAAACCGCCGGCCTTATCTATTCTTTCAAAGCTGCAATCGATCTAGTGATCGAGGAAGCTCCGCAGCTTGCGTGAGCGCGACGGGTGCTTGAGCTTGCGCAGCGCCTTCGCCTCGATCTGCCGGATACGCTCGCGGGTGACCGAGAATTGCTGGCCGACCTCCTCGAGGGTGTGGTCGGTGTTCATGCCGATGCCGAAGCGCATGCGCAAGACGCGCTCCTCGCGCGGCGTGAGCGAGGCCAGTACCCGGGTCGTGGTCTCGCGCAGGTTCGACTGGATCGCTGCATCGACCGGCAGGACGGCATTCTTGTCCTCGATGAAGTCGCCGAGATGCGAGTCTTCCTCGTCCCCGATCGGCGTTTCGAGCGAGATCGGCTCCTTGGCGATCTTGAGCACCTTGCGCACCTTTTCGAGCGGCATGTGCAGGCGACCGGCGAGCTCCTCGGGGGTCGGCTCGCGGCCGATCTCGTGGAGCATCTGGCGTGACGTGCGCACCAGCTTGTTGATCGTCTCGATCATGTGGACCGGGATACGGATCGTGCGCGCCTGGTCGGCGATCGAGCGGGTGATCGCCTGGCGAATCCACCAGGTGGCGTAGGTGGAGAACTTGTAACCGCGGCGATACTCGAACTTATCGACCGCCTTCATCAGGCCGATATTGCCTTCCTGGATCAGGTCGAGGAACTGCAAGCCGCGGTTGGTGTATTTCTTGGCAATGGAAATCACGAGCCGCAGATTGGCCTCGACCATTTCCTTCTTCGCACGACCGGCTTCCTTCTCGCCCTGCTGGACGGTCTGAACGATCCGGCGCAGCTCGGAAATCGGCAGGCCGACACGCGCGGCGATCTCGATGATCTCCTTGCGGATGGCCCGAATCTCGTCGGCATTCTTGTCGGCGTATTTCTTCCAGCCCTTGCGCTTCAGCCGCGCGATCCTGCTGACCCAACGCGGGTCGAGCTCGTTGCCCATATACTCGTCGAGGAAGTCCGTGCGCGACACGCCGCTGTCGAGTGCCATGCGCAGCAACTTGCCCTCGAAACTCGTAAGCCGGCGGTTGAGACCATAAAGCTCGTCAACCAGGGCCTCGATCCGGCCGTTGTTGAGCCGCACCTGCTCCATATATTCGACGAGATCATGCTGCAGCTTGGCGTAACGCTTCTCCTGGGGGTTGGAGAGCTGGTCGGACTTGTTCTTCATGCCGGCGAGCCGCTGCTCCTGCAGCTTGCGCAGCTTCTTGTAGGTCTTGTCGATGGTGTCGAAGAGGCCCAGCACTTCCGGCTTCAGCTTGGCTTCCATCGCCGCGAGGGAGAGGTTTGCACCTTCATCCTCGTCATCATCGTCATTGTCGTTGTCGGCCTTCTTGTCGTCGCTGCCGTTGGCACCATTCGCCGCCGCACCATTGGCACGGTTCGCGCCATTGGCACCATTCAACGCCTTGGCGCGGTTGGCCGCATTGGCCTGTGCGCCGCCATTGGCCGAATTGTCTTCGCCCGGTCCGCCGCTGTGGGTCGCATCGAGGTCGATGACGTCGCGCAGCAGGATCTGTTCCTTTTCGAGCGCGTCGCGCCAGGCGATGATCGCACGGATTGTCAGGGGCGATTCACAAATCGCGCCGATCATCTTCTCCCGGCCGGCCTCGATCCGCTTTGCGATGGCGATTTCGCCCTCACGCGACAGCAGTTCGACCGAACCCATCTCGCGCAAATACATGCGGACAGGGTCGTCGGTCCGGCCCAGATCCTCGGCTCCCGTCGCGCGCGTCTTCGTCGCCGGTGCCGGGGCCACTTCCTTGGTCTCTTCCGGGGCGGGCGCGGCAGCTTTACCGCCATCTCCGGCAGCCTTCGCGTTCGTGTCGTCTTTCTCTTCTTCTTCGACGACGTTGATGCCCATTTCCGAAAGCTGCGCGAGGACGTCCTCGATCTGCTCGGAAGACACCTGGTCTTGCGGCAGCGTCTCGTTCAACTCGTCATAGGTGATGAACCCGCGCTCCTTGCCGCGCGCGATCATCTTCTTGACGCCCTGAACCGAGCCATCCATCAGCGGACCGTCGGGCGTGTCGTCACGCTCTTCGGTGGTTTCTTCCTGGGCTTCGTTACGTGCCATATTTTTCCCTCGCAGCGGCGGCGGACAATGCCGCGCTATCGCGCACTTGCCAAAATATTACTACAGACTACCCGCACCTGATTCTTCGCGGACCAACTCGAGAAGTCTTTTGCTACTCGTCTCGTTGTTGTCGTCCTTAAGTTCATTCGTCGCGTCAACTCGATCAGGGGCCAGGCGTTCCCGCCGGTATCGATACTGCCCCAGAATTTCATCCAGCGCAGCACGCGCATCGGCAATCGTCGCATCCGGCGCCGCAAAGGACGCCTGCCGGTACACTTGTGTATGCAAGACCCGTCCCAGCGCCACTTCGTGGCCACTCTGGATCAAATGGCGTTGCAGGTCCCGAGTGTCAAGCGCCGGCTTCGTGACCGCGAGGTTTAAGATTTCCTGCAGCAGGGTGTCAAGTTCCTTGCTTTGCAGGGAAATTTCGTTCAGCGGCTCCAGTGAGTCATGCAAAAGGTCAGGGTGATTGACCAGTGTGGCGACCAGCATCCGCTCCTGTTGCAGCTTCATTGCCCCGATATCGCCGCGCGCGCCGAGCCCGGGTGCCAATTCCGGGCGTTTCGGGCCGCCGCCGCGCGCCCCGAATTGCTGTTTGCCGGTCTTCGCGGGACGGGCGACAAAAAACAGGTCGCGCAGGCGCTGTCGCAGGCTCTGCTGGTAGTGATACTTGACCCCTGAATCTTCAATTTGTACCAGCCGGGCATTGATCCGCCGCTCCAGATCCGCGCGGCGTTCTGGCGTGTCATGACTGGCGGCGGAGACTTCGGACTGCCACAGCACATCCACCAGTTGGCGGGCACCCTTCAGAAGCGTCCGGAATCCCTCGGCGCCGCGCGCCCTGATCAGCGTATCGGGATCGTCGCCTGACGGCAGCGCCATGAACCGCAATGTCTTGCCCGGCTGCAACAGGGGTAGCGCCCGTTCCGCCGCGCGCAAGGCGGCCCGTTCACCCGCCGTATCCCCGTCAAAACACAGCACCGGTTCGTCGGCGACGCGCCAGATCAGCCTGATCTGATCTTCGGTCAGCGCCGTCCCCAGCGGGGCGACGGCATTGGGCAGGCCCGCCTGGGCCAGCGCGATCACATCCGTATAGCCCTCGGCGACGATCACCGTGCCGGCATCGCGCGACGCCTCCCGCGCCATGGTGAAGTTGTACAGGCTGCGGCCCTTGTGAAAGAGGGGGGTCTCGGGGGAGTTGAGGTATTTCGGTTGTCCCTCCCCCAGAATACGCCCGCCAAACGCAATCACCCGGCCGCGGCTGTCGGAGATCGGGAAGATGACCCGGTTGAAGAAATAGTCGCGCGGATTGCCGCCGCCCTCCGGCAGCTTGATCAACCCAGCCTCGACGAGTTGATCCTGGCGCAGGCCACGGGCCTCCATGGCCTGCAGTAGCCGGCCGCGGCCATCGGGCGCGAAGCCCAGACGAAACCGGCCGATCGTCTCGTCGGTGAACCCGCGGTCATGGAGATAGTCATAGGCTGCCCGCCCACCCGGCTGAGAAAGCTGTTCCTCGTACCAGCCGCACACCTGCTCGACCACGTCATAGAGGGTCGAGCGTACCTTGGCCCGTTCGCGTTCCTGCGGCGAGGATTGCGGCACCTCGAGACCCGCCAGGCCCGCGAGGCGCTCGATGGCCTCGGGGAAGCTCAGCCCGTCAGTTTCCATCGCGAACGAAATGACGTCGCCATGCTGTCCGCAACCGAAGCAGTGATAGAAGGCCTTGTCGTCATTCACCGTGAAGGACGGGGTCTTTTCGTTGTGGAACGGGCAAAGGCCGCTGAACTCGCGCCCCTTGCGGGTCAGGCGCACTTTCTTGCCCACGACTTCCGATACTGGAAGCCGCGCGCGCAACTCATCGAGAAATTGCGGCGGAAAGGCCATAAGCTATCTGTTCCAGGACTGCAACGGCGGACAGAATAGCCCTCTCTTCAGAGTCAGGCCCTGAGGATAATTAATTTTGTCGGGGACTAATTTGGCGTCCGCGCTCAGGCACCGAGACGCGCCTTGACGATCGCGCTGGCCTTGCCAAAATCCATCTGTCCGGCATAGCCCTCGCGCAGGGCGCCCATGACGACACCCATATCCTTGAGCCCGCCGGCTCCGACCTCGGCGATCACCTTGTCGACGGCCGCCTCGATATCGTCGTCGCCGAGCTGTTCGGGCAGGTAACGCTCGATGATGGCGATCTCTTCGGCTTCCTGTTGCGCCAGCTCCAAACGCCCGCCCTTCTCGTACATCGAAATGGATTCGCGCCGCTGCTTGACCATGGTCTGAAGCATCTGGAGGATCTCGTCCTCGTCGATCCCGTCATCGTTGCCCTTGCTGCGGGCCGCGATATCACGGTCCTTCAGCGCCGCCATGATCAGGCGAAGCGTCGAGACCGCACGCTGGTCTTTTTCTTTCAACGCAGCGCGGAGCGCTTCGGGAAGTTGTTCGCGAAACATGAACCATATGACCTTTTGCTGAAGCGGCAGACCGTAAAGGATTTAGTGTGTGAACGCAATCCGATCAACAAGACGTTAAGTTGCTGTTTTTTATACATTTTTTCTTTCCCACCCGCGCTTGACGACTCCCGCCCGGTGCCGTAAACAACGCGGCAATTTGCGCCCCTGACAGGTGCTCCCGGTCACAGGACGGTCGGTCCAGGAACAAATCTGCCCCGGCGGCCCCGCGATTGCGGCCCCGCCACCCCGAGGATCTGAAGACATGGCTGTTGCCGCGCCACAAGACCGGAGCCAACCCGAATGGGCGACCGGCGCATTGGTCCTGCCCGACGGTTCGGTGTTCTGGGGCCGCGGGATCGGCGCCACGGGTGTCGCGGTCGCCGAAGTGTGTTTCAACACGTCGCTGACCGGTTATCAGGAAATCCTGACCGACCCGTCCTATGCGGGCCAGATCATCACCTTCACGTTCCCCCATATCGGCAATGTCGGTGCCAACCCCGAAGACATTGAGACAACCACGCCCGCCGCGCGCGGCTGCGTATTGCGCGCCAACATCACGGACCCGTCCAACTGGCGCGCCGTCGAGCATCTGGATGCCTGGCTCAAATCCCACGGCATGGTCGGTATCGCGGGCGTCGACACGCGCCGCCTGACCCGGCATATCCGCGACGCGGGCGCGCCCAACGGCGCCATCGCCCACCAGCCCGACGTGCCGATCAACGCGGCCGCGCTTCAGGCG
Organism: Alphaproteobacteria bacterium; assembly: GCA_039980135.1. NCBI lineage: Bacteria > Pseudomonadati > Pseudomonadota > Alphaproteobacteria > Alphaproteobacteria bacterium. The sequence goes on along the minus strand of JBDXCV010000006.1, from coordinate 269,829 downwards.
GCGGCGAGCGACTGGTCCGGGCTCGAGGGCGCTGATCTGGCCAAGGATGTCTCCTGCACACAAACCTATGAATGGACCGAAACACCCTGGGCGCTCGGCACCGGTCATGGCGAAATGACCGAACCGACCCGCCATGTGGTGGCCGTCGATTTTGGCGCCAAGCGCAACATCCTGCGATCGCTCGCCGGTCTCGGTTGCAAGGTCACCGTGGTACCCGCCTCGGCAACCGCAAAAGACATCCTGCGTCACAAGCCCGACGGCGTATTCCTGTCGAACGGCCCGGGCGACCCCGCCGCGACCGGCGAATATGCCGTGCCGACGATCAAGGCGGTCGTCGACGCAGGCGTGCCCACCTTCGGAATCTGCCTCGGCCACCAGATGCTCTGCCTGGCCCTGGGTGCGAAGACGGAAAAGATGCATCACGGCCATCGCGGGGCGAACCACCCGGTCAAGGATCTGGCCACCGGCAAGGTCGAGATCACCAGCCAGAATCACGGCTTCGTGGTGATCGAGAAATCCCTGCCCGCGAATGTGGAGATGAGCCACCAGTCCCTGTTCGACGGCACACTCGAAGGCATCCGGGTAAAGGACGCGCCGGTCTTCTCGGTCCAGTATCACCCCGAGGCCTCCCCCGGCCCCCATGACAGCCACCATCTGTTCGAGCGGTTCGTGGAAATGATCGACGAACGAGCCTGACCATGCCCAAACGCACAGACATCAACTCCATCATGATCGTCGGCGCCGGGCCGATCATCATCGGCCAGGCCTGCGAATTCGACTATTCGGGCACCCAGGCCGTGAAGGCGCTGAAGGACGAGGGCTACCGGGTCATCCTGGTGAACTCGAACCCGGCGACGATCATGACCGACCCCGAATTTGCCGACGCCACCTATGTCGAGCCGATCACACCGGAGATGGTGACCAAGATCCTCGAGGCCGAACGGCCCGACGCGATCCTGCCGACCATGGGCGGCCAGACGGCGCTCAACACCTGCCTGACCCTCGCCCGCGACGGCACGTTCGACCGGCTGGGCATCGAGATGATCGGCGCGCGCGCCGACGTCATCGACAAAGCCGAAGACCGGCTGCAGTTCCGCGAGGCGATGGACAAGATCGGCCTGGAATCGCCGCGTTCGATGCAGGTCAACAACCGCGAGGACGCCGAGACTGCGCTCGACATGGTGCGCCTGCCGGCGATCATCCGGCCAAGCTTTACTTTGGGCGGCCAGGGCGGCGGCATCGCCTACAACCGCGACGAATTCTTCGACATCGTCATGGGTGGGATCGACGCGTCGCCAGTGAGCGAAGTCCTGGTCGAGGAATCGGTGCTCGGCTGGAAGGAGTATGAGATGGAGGTCGTCCGCGACAAGGCAGACAATTGCATCATCATCTGCGCCATCGAGAATATCGACCCGATGGGCGTACACACGGGCGATTCCATCACGGTCGCTCCGGCGCTGACCCTGACGGACAAGGAATACCAGATCATGCGCGACGCCTCGATCGCGTGTCTGCGCGAGATCGGGGTCGAGACCGGCGGCTCGAACGTGCAGTTCGCCATCAACCCCAAGAACGGGCGGATGGTGGTGATCGAGATGAATCCGCGGGTCAGCCGCTCGTCGGCGCTGGCATCCAAGGCCACCGGGTTCCCGATCGCCAAGATCGCGGCGAAGCTCGCGGTCGGCTACACCCTCGACGAACTGACCAACGAGATCACCGGCACGACCCCGGCGAGTTTCGAACCGACCATCGACTATGTCGTCACCAAGATGCCACGCTTCACGTTCGAGAAATTCCCGGGCACCGAGGCGACCCTGACAACATCGATGAAATCGGTCGGCGAGGTCATGTCGATCGGACGCACCTTCGCCGAGAGCCTGCAGAAGGCCTATCGGTCAATGGAAACCGGGTTGACCGGCCTCAACGAAGTCACGATCCCCGGCGCGCGCTCGGGCCGGGGCATCGACGAGGACGCGGTATTCGCCGTCCTCGGTCAGCCCACGCCGGAGCGCCTGCTGAACATCGCCCAGGCCTTCCGGCTCGGTATTTCCGCCGACGATATCCAGCGCGTTACCCATTTCGACCCGTGGTTCCTGAACCAGATTTCGGCGATCGTTCAGGCGGAGACCCATGTGCGTGAAACCGGGCTTCCGGACAATTTCGACGGGCTGATGCGGCTCAAGCGGATGGGCTTTTCCGATGCGCGTCTGGCCGAACTGTCAGGCATATCGGAAACAGACGTGGCCGCGCGCCGCGACAAGCTCGACCTGCACCCCGTGTTCAAGCGAATCGATACCTGCGCAGCCGAATTCCCCAGCCTGACACCGTATATGTACTCCGCCTATGAGGGAGATTCCTCCCAACCGGGCGAATGCGAGGCGGAGCCGAGCGACCGCGAGAAAATCATGATCCTCGGCGGCGGGCCGAACCGCATCGGCCAGGGCATCGAGTTCGACTATTGCTGTGTGCATGCCGTCTTCGCACTCGAGGAAGCCGGCTATGAAACCATCATGGTCAACTGCAATCCGGAGACCGTCTCGACCGACTACGACACGTCCGACCGGTTGTATTTCGAACCGTTGACCGCCGAAGACGTGATCGAAATCTGCAAGCTCGAGCAGACCAACGGCACCCTCAAGGGCGTAATCGTGCAGTTTGGCGGCCAGACGCCGCTCAAGCTGGCCCACGCGCTCGAAGCGGCCGGCATTCCGATCCTCGGCACCTCACCCGACGCGATCGATCTGGCCGAAGACCGCAAGCGGTTCCAGAAGCTGCTTCAGGACCTGGACCTGCGCCAGCCCGAGAATGCAATCGCGACCAGTGCGGAAGAGGCGCTGGCGGCGGCCGAGGAACTCGGTTTTCCGATCCTCATCCGGCCCTCCTATGTGCTGGGCGGCCGGGCCATGGAGCTGGTCCATGAGATGGACGCGCTGACCCGCTACATCAACGAGGCCGTGCGCGTGTCGGGGACCAGCCCGGTGTTGCTCGACCGCTACCTGCAGGACGCCATCGAAGTCGATGTGGATGCCCTTTGCGACAGCGCGGGAAATGTCCACGTTGCGGGCATCATGGAGCATATCGAGGAAGCGGGCATTCATTCCGGCGACAGCGCCTGTTCCCTGCCCCCCTATTCGCTCAGCGAACCCGTGCTGGCCGAGATTCGGCGCCAGACCGAAGTCCTGGCACAGGCGTTGAAGGTGCTCGGCTTGATGAATGTGCAGTATGCGGTGAAGGACGAAGAGGTCTACCTGATCGAGGTCAACCCGCGCGCCAGCCGCACCGTGCCCTTCGTCGCCAAGGCCACCGGCGTGCCGATAGCCAAGATCGCGGCCCGGCTGATGGCAGGCGAGATGATCGCCGACTTCGATCTGCCGGATACCGCCAAGCCCAGCGGGCATGTGGCGGTCAAGGAAGCGGTCTTCCCCTTCGCCCGGTTCCCGGGGGTCGACACGATTCTCGGCCCGGAGATGAAATCCACCGGCGAGGTGATGGGGCTCGACCGCGATTTCGGGCATGCCTTTGCAAAGTCCCAGATTGGCAGCGGCGCTGTGGTGCCGGTCGCCGGCCGGGTGTTCATTTCCGTGCGCGAGCGCGACAAGAACGCCATGATCGAAATGTCGCGCGCGCTCGTCGACATGGGTTTCGAGATCGTGGCAACGAGCGGCACGGCGCGCCATCTTGCGGACAACGGCATTCCCGTCGACACCATCAACAAGGTGCTCGAGGGACGCCCGCATATCGTCGATGCGATGCAAAACGGCGAAATCCAGCTGGTCTTCAACACCACCGAGGGCGCGCGCTCGATTGCGGACAGCTACAGCCTGCGCCGCACAGCCCTGAATCAACGCATCCCCTACTACACCACAGTCGCGGGCGCGCGGGCTGCGGTGGCATCGATTGGTGCAATGCGCAGCGGTGCCCTTGAAGTCGCGCCACTTCAGTCGTATTTTAGTATCGACTTTTGAACGGCTTAGGCCCGCTGGATGTCCGCGTTACGCCAAAATGGCTGGCGCGGCCCGAGGCGGGTGTTTTAGTCTTTCGTTCGTAACAATTTATCGTTCGTAACAAGCGATCGAACAGCGGTCGGACCATGGATAAGATTCCAATGACACCGGAGGGCCACGAGGCCCTTCAAGATGAGTTGAAGAACCTCAAGACCGTCGAACGTCCGGCGATCGTGAAGGCCATCGCGGCGGCACGCGAACATGGCGATCTCTCCGAGAACGCCGAGTATCATGCTGCGCGTGAACGCCAGAGCTTCGTCGAGGGCCGTATCGGCGAGCTCGAGGACACGACCAAGCGCGCCGAGATCATCGACACCACCAAGCTCAAAGGCAAGACCGTGCGCTTCGGTGCGAAGGTCAAACTCGCGGACGAGGAAACCGACGAGGAAGCCACCTATCAGCTGGTTGGCGAGTTCGAGGCGGACATCGAGAAGCGCAAGATCTCGATCATGTCGCCCCTGGGCAAGGCCCTTATCGGCCGCGAGACGGGCGACAGCGTCGAGGTCACCACGCCCAACGGTGTGCGCTATTTCGAGGTTGTGTCGGTCCGCTTCCGCTAGACCTCGGGATCGTCCACCGGGACACCCGAGACGTATTTCGAACTCCGGATCACCTGGAACGTCTGCACCGTCGAAACATGCGCGACGGCGGTAAGGCGCGTGGTGAGTTCGTTCTCATGAGCGGTGTTGCGCGCCACAAAACGCAGCATGAAGTCGCCGCCGCCGCGGATCATGTCGCAGCGACGCACTTCCGGCCAGTCGGCGACTTCCCGTTCGAACGCCGACAATACGGCATCCGACTGGTTGTCGAGCCCGACCAATGCGTGAAACGCGACCTCATAGCCAAGTTGCTCGGCCTCGAGTTCGGCGTGGTAGCCCGTAATATATCCCGCCGATTCCAGGGCGCGGACACGGCGCAGGCACGGCGGCGCAGAAATGCCCGCCCGCCGCGCAAGTTCGACGTTGGTGATGCGGCCTTCATCGCGGAGATTACGGAGAATGCGCCGGTCGATCGCATCCAGTTTAACTTTGCGGTTCAAGGCGCCGTCGCCTCCCCGATCACTGTCCGGCATGCTTTCCACTCTCCAGGACGGCCCGGCGCCCGAATTCGCGGGAACCGCAATGGGAATCACCCATTGCCCCGCCTATAGTCACCGTTACAGCCGACCGGGATGCTAGCAGATTGAAATTATATTTCAAACGCAAGCTTGCTCAAATTGCGCCGAATTCCCGGCGATTCAACCCCCGGCGGTGTAAACATTGTCGATGACCGCGCCGCCGCCCACCCCGTCCTGCTGGATACTGACCGATGGCAAGATCGGCATGGTGAACCAGTGCCTCGGTCTGGCCCGCGCGCTCGGCCATGACCCGGTTATCAAGACCATCGACCTCCGCCGTCCATGGGCTTGGCTGCCGCCGGTGTTGATCCCGGCCAGGACGAGCGTGATCACCACGGGCTCCACGCCGCTTGCACCACCCTGGCCCAAATTGCTGATCGCGTCCGGCCGCAAATCGGTGGCACCCGCCCTGGCGATCCGACGTGGCAGCGCAGGCGAGACCTTTTGTGTCCAAATCCAGGATCCGGGCGTCGCGACGGGTTCGTTCGACCTCGTGGTGGCACCGGCCCATGACCGGCTGTCCGGCGACAATGTGGTGACAACGCTGGGTTCCATGCAGGGCGTCGACCCTGCGGCACTGGAGGGCGCACGGGTCGCATTCGCCGACCGGATGGAAGGCCTGCCGCGACCGCTCGCGGGTGTGCTCCTGGGGGGCGACAACGCGGTCTACCGCATGACGCCGGCGCTGGGTGAAAGGCTGGCCGAGCAATTGCGCGTCCTCGCCGCTGATCGGGGCTTGGGCCTGGCGATTACACCGTCCCGGCGCACACCTGAATTCGTGCTCGATGCGATCCGGGCGTCGCTCACCGGGCTGGATGTCGATATTTGGGACGAAACCGGCCCGAACCCGTATCTGGGCATTCTGGCCCACGCGGACTCGCTCATCGTGACCGGTGATTCGGTGAACATGGTCAGCGAGGCGGCGGCCACGGGCAAGCCGGTGCATGTGGTATCCCTCGAAGGCGGGTCGAAAAAGTTCAGCCGTTTCCATGAGGCATTGACAGCGCGCGGCATCACCCGACCCTTTGCCGGCGTGCTCGAAGAATGGACCTATGACCCGCCGGATGACATGGCCGTGGTGGTGGGCGCGATTCAGCGGCGTATGGCCGCAACGGACAGGAACGGGCATCGTTTGCATTCGCAAGGGTCGCGATCTAAGAAATGACCATGTCAGTCATCGACTTTACAGCCCTGGGATCAGCCCCCGTCGGTCGTGATCCGTTCGATCATGTCCTCGTGCCCGGCCTGATTTCCCGGGATGCCTTGCGCGCGGCCAACGAGGATTTTCCTTCAATCGAACGCCCCGGCAGCTTTCCCACAACCCATCTGCGCTACGGGCCGGGATTCGCGGCCTTGCTGCGCGCCCTCGAAGGGCCTGAAATGGCGGCCGCCCTGGGCGAAAAACTGGGAATCGATCTGGCTGGCAAACCGACGATGGTCACGGTGCGCGGGCGCGCGCGTCCCACCGACGGGAAGATCCATACCGATTCATCCGGCAAGCTGGTCACGGTCCTGCTCTACATGAACCCTGCTTGGGAAGATTCCGGCGGGCAACTCCGGCTGCTTCGCAGCCCCGACGACCTCGAGGACTACGCCGTCGAGGTGCCGCCCGACGAGGGGACCCTGTTGGCGTTCCCCTGCATCCCCAACGCCTGGCACGGGCACCAGCCCTTTGACGGCGAGCGCCGGACGATCCAGCTGAACTGGGTCACCAGCCGCCGGTATAAATTGCGCGAGCAGGTGCGACACTCGGTCTCCGCGTTTTTCAAGAAGTATGCGGGATAGCAGGCGCGCCATGACGCTCAACATCGACACCTTCTCGAATATCAAGGGCGGGTTCCCGTTCTTCAAGGCGGCCGGCCACCCCGCGGTGGCCCCGCTGGCGGAGGCCATGATCGCACGCCTCAGCGCGGCACGCGCCATCGCGGTTTACGACCCTTCGGGGTTTGCCCCGGCGCTCGCGGAGCTGTTTCCACTCGCCACACTGCCGATCCAGGAAATCCTGGTTCAGGATTTGTCGGCACTTGGTCAACCGGTGTTGGGCAAGACGACCCAGCCTGTGACCGACTTGGCATCGTCCACCGCGTCGCATCTCCTGGTCGTCGCCTTCGACGCGGAAAAAGTGCTGCGTGACATCGCTCAGCTGGTGCCCGAGGGCATGGAAGTCGTCACCCTCGACGCACTTCGATTGCCCAAGGACCGGCTGACCAACAAGCGGCGCTATCTCGATCCGCTGAACTTCGCGACCAATTTCGCCTTTTTCCGCGATGTCCCCGACGGACGGGGCGGACGCCTGCACACGCGGGTGGCAACGGCCAACTACTGGCATCGCTACGGCGGTGCGAACGTTACACTTTGGCTGACCCTCATCGACGAGGGAGGCGAGGCCCTTGCGCAATGGGATATGGATTTGCCGGACGCACCGGGCGGCGTGACCATCGACAGCGCGGAAATCTGTGCGCGCTTCGGACTCGAAGACTTCAGCGGCCAGTTGTTTATCCACGCGATCGGTGCAACCGGACACGACATCGTCAAATACGCCCTCGACACCTATGGGGATGATCCGCGCGATCTGTCCTGTACGCACGACGCCAATGCCTGGCCCGCAGACTTCTATGCCGGTCTTCCCGCGCCGAAGCCTGACGAACGGGTGGTCTTGTGGATTCAGAACAGCCACCCCTGCCCTATTCCGTCGGGCGCTGTCGGCCTCAACCTCATGGGTGATGACAAAACGTTCTGGCTCGATCGCGAGATCGCGCCGTTCGGCACCTATTCGCTCGACACCGCCGACCTGCTGCCCGACACCCGATGGCCGGCACAGATCGAAGTCCATGCGGGCAAGCATTTCGTGCGCCCGCGCTACGAGGTCGAAACAGTTTCCAAAAATCACGTGGACCGAAGACGTACGGCCCATGTGAATGTGGAGCGCACGGACCTGGCGCCCGACCCGCGGATTGCGGAGATTGGCAATCTGATGGGCAAGGGCTTCATCTTGCCCGCACCGATTCTGCCGCGTGACGACTTCCGGTCGATCGCACTGCCCACCCCCATGGCCACGACCCAGGAAACCCTGCCCCTGCGCGCGCTGTTCTATGACGGCGACGGACAGGAAATCGGCCAGCATGCCTTCGGCGAACTCACGCGCGCGCAGAGCGTTGCGCTGGATGTGGATGATATCCTCGACGGCACGGACGCGCTCCGCGACGCCGCCGGCCATATGGAGCTGATCTATGATTTCGCGGTCGCCACCCGCGGGGTCGATGGCTGGCTGCACGGACTGTTCCGCTACGAAGCCCGGGGGTCCGGACACGCCGCCGAGACCAGCTTCGGCGCACATATCTTCAACACGGTCCTGACCTGGAACAACGAACCCCAATCCTATTCCGGCGCGCCCCCGGGCCTGTCGACGCGCCTGTACCTGCGCACCGATCCCGCCATGGCCGTCGCCGGCGACGATCACGATACCTTCTGCCATCTGATCTACCCCGCCTCGACGCCCTGGCATGCGACGTCGAAGACACAGCTGCTGCTGCATGACGGCGGCGGCCATGTCGTGGCCGAAGAAACCCTGCACATCGCCTGCGGCGGGTCGGTGCATTTCCGGCTCAGCGAGACCTTCGATGCCGCCGCGCGCAAGGCAGCGGCCGAACCCGGCGCGGCCGGCGCCGGTTACGTGCTGATCCGTGACACGACCTGCCGTTTGTTCGGCTATCACGGCCTGATCGCACGCGACGGAAGCGCGTTCTCGCTCGATCACATGTTCGGTTTCTGACCGACACTGCGATCGACACCGGCGCCGAAGAGCCTTCGCGCGCGCCCATTCGCGATGCTAATCTCCCTGTGTGGGAACGACGTGTCTCTGGGGGGATCACATGAAAATTCGTAAAATGACGGCAGCGTTCGCGGCGGGATTGTCTTTTGGCTTGTTGACCATGACACCAAACGCATCGGCTGAAACATTGCTGGAACGGGGCACATACCTGATGCAATCGGTCGTGGCATGCGGGAACTGCCACACACCGAAGGGCCCCGACGGGGACATTCCGGGCATGGAACTGGCCGGCATGGCGCCGTTCGAGAAGACGCCCGCCTTCGACGCCAATTCGCCGAACATCACCCAGGATATGGAAACCGGCATCGGCGGCTGGACCGACGCGCAGATCATCGCCTCGATCCGCGAGGGCAAGCGCCCCGACGGCTCGATCATTGGCCCACCGATGCCGATCGGGCTCTACCGCGGCATGTCGGACTGGGACGTGCAGGCGATTGTCGCCTACCTGCGCACGGTAAAGCCGATCAGGAACGAAATTCCCAAGTCGGTCTACCGCATCCCGCTGCCGCCGGCCTATGGCCCGCCGGTCGGATCGGTCCCATCCGTATCGCCCGATGATCGCGTGGCCTACGGTGCCTATCTCGCCGGCCCTGCCGGACATTGCATCGAATGCCACTCCCCGCTGGGCGAGAAAGGGCCGGACTGGGTCAACAGAACCGGCGCGGGCGGCTTCGAGTTTCACGGCCCCTGGGGCGTAAGCGTGTCATCGAACATCACGCCGGCAGGCCTGGGCAATCGCAGTTACGCGGAGATCCGGCGGATGATCACCGAGGGCATCCGGCCGGACGGCTCCAGAATGCTGCCGCCGATGGCGTATTCCTACTACGCCAACATCAAGGAAGAGGATCTCCGGGCCATCGTCGCCTATCTCCGCACCCTGCCGGCGAAATAGTTCACCAACGATGGCCGAGAAAGAATTCGACATCACGACCGCTGACGGGGTGATGCCCGGTTTCGCCGCCTGGCCCGACCCGGGCGCGCACGGCGACGGCCCTTACCCGGTGATCGTCATGTATATGGACGCGCCGGGCATCCGCGAAGAGTTGCAGGACTTCGCGCGTCGGATCGCGGGTCAGGGCTACTACGCGGTACTGCCGGACCTGTACTACCGGCTCGGTTTGCTGCGCTTCAACCTGGCCGAACGCACCGAGAAGATGGGCGAGATGATCTTCGCCGCATGGCACAGCCTGACGAATGCGGGCGTCGCCAGCGACACCGGTGCCATTCTGTCAGAACTGGAGAATGAGGACGCGGCGTCGGACGGCCCCATGGGCTCGGTCGGCTATTGCATGAGCGGCGCCTTCATCACCACCGTCGCGGGCAAATTTCCCGACCGTTTTGCGGCGAACGTCTCACTCTACGGAGTCTGGATCGTCACCGAACACGAGGATTCCCCCCACCTGCTCGCACCCCGGATCGAAGGCGAGCTTTACTATGCCTTCGCCGAACATGATCAGTGGGTGCCGGACAATGTCATCCCCGATCTGAAGGCGGCGCTCAACGCGAGCGGGGTTCCCCACGAGATCGAGACATTCGCGGGCACGGAGCACGGCTTCGCGTTTCCGCAACGCGATGTCTATCACGAACCGTCGGCCGAGATCGTCTGGGGCAAGATGTTCGAACTCTACGCCCGGGTGTTGGGTTAAACACCCGAAAACCTACCTCACAACTGTGTTGCTGTATCAGGTAGCACAAGACAAACGGCTGCAAGGACTGTCGGCTCCAGCACAGCCATAGCGGGAGAAAATCATGGAATACTCACTTTCGGTAAACCACTACATCTGTGACGAGAAAACGCCATTTCCCAAGTTTGCCGAAATCGTTCAACAAGCCGGCATCGGGTCGGTCGGCGTCACCCGTGCGGCGTTGTTTGAAATGGGTGTACCCGCGCTTGGCCAATGCCTGAAAGACAACGGTCTGGGCGTATCGTCACTGTGTAGCGCGGGGTACTTCACCGGCACACAACCGGATACCAAGGCCAAATTCGACGATGGCGAGATGATCGACATCGCAGCGGAGCTCGGCGCCGAGACATTGACAGTCATCAGCGACGGCGCCGGTGACCCGTCCCGGCCCTTTGCCGATGCCTACGCGCGCGTCGAAGAGGGCCTGGCGAAGATGGCGGTGCAGGCTGAAGCAAAAGGCGTGATCCTGGGCGTGGAGCCAATCCACCCCAATCACTTCCTGGCGCGGGGCTGCATCAACACAATTGCCCATGCGCAGAAGATCATTGAGCCCCACGCCAGCGCCAAGCTGCTGCTCGACTTCAATCATTCCTGGTGGGACCCCGACTTTCCGGGCTTGCTGACTCGAGCGCCGGAAACGGTCGCACTGATCCAGATATGTAATCTGAAATTCAAGGATGGTTATGCCGCCCGACGCGAAACCATGGCTGGTGGTGATCTTGATATGGGCCGGTTGGTTCGTGAATCGATGGCCGGAGGTTTCCGAGGTCCGTTCGAGTTCGAGCTTTTCCCCGGCGACCTGCGCGGCCGGGATGTTCAGACGTTGATTTCCGATTTCCCGAAGGAATTCGCCGAGGGCGTTGCTGCGGCGTAACCCGGTGGCGGAAACCCGCGGACCCATGCATATCCGCCCAGATTTCCGGACCAGCAGGGTTGCACTGCCCCGCCCGCCTTGGGACACTCCACGGCAGGAGAACAAACGCGTATCCCGGAGAAAACACCATGGAAACCCGCGCCGCCGTCGCCCTTGAGGCCGGCAAGCCCCTGAGCATCGAAACGGTCAATCTGGACGGTCCGCGCGACGGCGAGGTCCTCGTCGAGATCAAGGCGACCGGGATATGTCACACGGATTCGTTCACCCTGTCGGGCGCCGACCCCGAGGGGCTGTTCCCCGCGATCCTCGGCCATGAGGGGGCGGGCATCGTCGTCGACGTCGGCAAGGGCGTCAAATCGGTGAAGAAGGGTGACCACGTGATCCCGCTCTACACGCCGGAATGCCGCGAATGCGATTACTGCACCTCGGGCCGCACCAATCTGTGTCAGGCGATCCGCGAGACCCAGGGCCAGGGGCTCATGCCCGATGGCACCTCGCGCTTCTCGATCGGCAAGGACCGGCTGTTCCACTATATGGGCACCTCGACCTTCTCGAACTACACGGTGCTGCCCGAAATCGCGGTCGCCAAGGTGCGCGAGGACGCCCCGTTCGAGAAAATCTGCTACATCGGCTGCGGCGTGACCACGGGCATCGGCGCGGTGATCAACACCGCCAAGGTCGAACCCGGCGACAATGTGGTCGTGTTCGGCCTCGGCGGCATCGGCCTCAACGTGATTCAGGGCGCGCGGCTGGTCGGGGCCAACAAGATCGTCGGCGTCGATCTGAACCCGGGCCGCCGGGCCATCGCGGAAGCCTTCGGCATGACCCATTTCGTGAACCCGTCGGAAGTCGAGGGCGACCTCGTCCCCTATCTGGTCGATCTGACCGACGGCGGGGCCGACCACTCTTTCGAATGCATCGGCAATGTCGAAGTGATGCGCCAGGCGCTCGAATGCTGTCACAAGGGCTGGGGCAAATCGACGATTATCGGGGTCGCGCCGGCCGGCGCGGAGATCGCCACCCGGCCGTTCCAGCTGGTCACGGGGCGCACCTGGCAGGGGACGGCCTTCGGCGGCGCCAAGGGCCGCACGGATGTGCCGAAAATCGTCGACTGGTACATGGACGGCAAGATCAACATCGACGATCTGATCACCCACGTCATGCCGCTGGACCAGATCAACAACGGGTTTGACCTGATGCACAAGGGTGAGTCGATCCGCGGGGTCGTGACTTTCTAGCGAAACGCGCCGATATCGCATTCTGAACCTGACTTCACGGGTGAGTTTCCGGCAGACGGCTTGCCACCCGCCGGTGTGCAGATTATCTATCTACCCCCAACAGGGCAGGCCCGCGCGTGGCGCGTACCGCCGCAACAAATCAACCAGAGGACGCTCACATCATGTCCGAGACACATCACACCAAGGTTCTGATCCTAGGCTCCGGGGCCGCCGGCTGCACCGCCGCCATCTACGCCGCACGCGCGAACCTCAAACCCATCATGGTGCACGGCATGCAGCCGGGCGGTCAGCTCACGATCACGACGGAAGTCGAGAACTATCCGGGCTTTGCCGACGTGATCCAGGGCCCTTGGCTCATGGAGCAGATGGTCGAGCAGGCCGAAAAAGTGGGGACGGAAATCTTCGACGATCTGATCGTCGACGTGGACTTCAGCACCACGCCCTTCACCTGCACCGGTGATTCCGGCGACGTGTACACCGGCGACACGGTCATCGTGGCGACGGGTGCCTCGGCCAAGTGGCTGGGCCTAGAAAGCGAGCAGAAATTCTCGGGCTTCGGCGTGTCGGCCTGCGCCACATGCGACGGGTTCTTCTATCGCGACAAGCCGGTCGCCGTGATCGGCGGCGGCAACACGGCCGTCGAAGAAGCGCTGTTCCTCACCAATTTCGCCTCGAAGGTCACCCTGATTCATCGCCGCGACGAGCTCCGCGCCGAGAAGATTATGCAGGACCGCCTGATGCGTCATGAGAAGATCGACGTCGCCTGGGACACGGTCCTGGAAGAGGTCGTGGGCACGGATGAGCCGCTTGGCGTGACCGGCGCCAAGCTCAAGAACACCAAAAGCGGCGACAGTCAGGACCTCGAAGTGGATGGTGTCTTCATCGCCATCGGGCATGACCCGAACACCAAAGTGTTCCAGGGCAAGCTGGATATGGATGACGAAGGTTACCTCGTCACCGCACCGGACAGCACGGCCACCAACATCCCGGGCGTCTTTGCTGCGGGTGACGTCAAGGACAAGATCTACCGTCAGGCCGTGACGGCCGCAGGCATGGGCTGCATGGCGGCACTTGAAGCAGCGAAGTATGTTGCCGAGCATGAAGACGAGGCCACGCAGAACGCGGCCGAATAAGCCAGCGCACACGCAATTTCGCATCGCGCGCGTCTCGTGTGAGACGATCCGTGGGGGAACGGCCTTATGGCCATGGATTGGGACAAACTGCGTATTTTTCACGCGGTGGCAGATGCTGGCAGCTTCACCCATGCGGGTGAGGTCCTGCATCTGAGCCAATCGGCTGTCAGCCGGCAGATCAGTTCCCTCGAGGACAGCCTCGGCTCGCGACTGTTTCACCGTCATGCGCGCGGCCTGATCCTGACCGAACAGGGCGAGCTTTTATATCGCACCGTGCACGATGTGTTCGCCAAGCTGACCATGGTCGAGGCACGGTTGACAGATTCCCAGGAGCGGCCCCAGGGTCCGCTCAAGATCGCCACGGCCGTCGGACTGGGCTCACTCTGGCTGACACCGCGCATCTCCGAATTCATCGATATGTACCCGGACATCGAGGTGAACCTCGTCACCACCGACGAGGAGCTTGATGTTTCCATGCGGGAAGCGGACTGTGCGATCCGGCTCACCCCACCGACCCAGGGCGACCTGATCCAGCGCCGCCTGACGCGTGTGCACACCCACATCTTCGCGTCGCCCGACTACCTGCAGAACCGGGGAATGCCGGAGAAGGTCAGGGACCTGGCGAACCATGACCTGATCGCCTATGGCGAGGATGTCGCCATGCCGGTGGCCAATATCAACTGGCTCCTGAATGCGGTACGCGATGCCACCAACGAAGAGCCACGCAAGGTCCTGACCCTGAACAATCTCTACGGGATGTTTCGCGCGGTCGAGGCGGGGGTCGGTGTCGCAGGCTTGCCGGATTTCCTGGCCCGCGAAGGCAAGAGCCTTGTACGAATCCTGCCCGAACTCGAGGGTCCGGGGAACGATGCGTATTTCGTCTATCCAGAGGAACTGCGCAACTCGCAACGAATCGCGGTTTTCCGGGATTTTCTGCTGAGCAAGGTCGCAGAAACGCGTTTCTAGGGCATTGCGTTCCGCCAAGCCTCTGGAATCACACACTTTCAAGCCATGCAATACGCGCATGTCTGGTTAACGGTTTAGCGGCCTCCTCCTCGGGGCTTCGGCACACTATCTAATGGATACACACGGTGCGACACGCACCACGCTGCCGGTCTGTTCCTCCCAGCGGACCTGCGGCTTTCGAGGCCATTGAACACGGCCTCGGCGTCTCCCAAAGACGTAACGCCTCCCTGTTCACTTGCCGGGCCCTTCGGGGCCCGGCTTTATTTTTGGAAAACGGGTTTGCGCAAGCCCGCGTCCGTGTCTAGCGGAAGTAGACGTCACCCGCATCGGCGGGATACATGCCTGCCACGAACTCCGTGTAGCCGTTGTAGAGCCGCGTCGGCACACGGTCGCTCTGGCGACCACCCAGCAGCCATTCGGTGGCCTGGCTCCAGCGCGGATGATCGATCTCCGGATTGACGTTGGCCCAGAAGCCATATTCCTTGGCCTGAAGCGATTCCCAGAAGGTCATGGGCTGTTTGTCCGTGAACGAGAAGCGGATGATCGACTTGATCGACTTGAATCCGTACTTCCACGGCACCGCAAGGCGCAGGGGCGCACCATTTTGGGGTGGGACCGGTTTGCCGTACAGGCCGGTAACCATGAAGGCCAGGTCGTTGGTCGCCTCTTCCATCGTCAGGCCTTCCTGATAAGGCCACGGATACCAGAACTGGCGCAGGCCCGGCATTTCCGCCTTGCTCTCGGCAATCGTCTGCATCGTCACATACTTCGCGCCGGACGTCGGCTTGGCCAGATCGACCAGCTGTTTCATCGGAAACCCGGACCAGGGCACCGTCATCGCCCAGGCCTCGACACAGCGATGGCGATAGACCCGTTCCTCCAGCGAGACCTGCTTCAACAGATCGTCGATCCCGATCTCAAACTCCTTCTCGACCATCCCGTCGATGACGATATTCCAGGGACGGGTTTCAAGACGTTGTGCGGCGCGCGAGATCTGTTTGTGGGAGCCGAATTCATAGAAATTGTTGTAGCTCGTCGCCTCTTTCTCTGCCGTGAGCGCACGGTCGACCGTGTACTTCTCGTTACGTGGCACGGGATAGAGGCCGGCGGACGGGTCGGTCGCGGCCATCGCCATGCCTGACGGCAAAACACTCGCGGTCGCCGCGATAGCGGGAGCGACCCCCAGCGCCTTCACGATCTGCCGGCGATTGAGATAGATATCTTCGGGCGTCACCGCGCTCTCGGGCAACTCCCAGCCCCGCTTCACCTTCACCAGCATGTCGATCTCCGTTCGTTCGTGCGTGACCCTACGATGGGGGTGCGCACGAACGAAAACAAGTCACGCCTGCTTGAATTCCGCATAACGGAATAAATGCGTGTTTGCGGTGTTATCCCCGGAAACCGGGGCGAAATCAGGCAGATTGCGGAGACAAAAGCCGCTCCACAGGCTCGTCGCGGATCGGCCAGTGCAGCGCCGCCGCCAGCAGCCCGAGCAGGATCGAGGTGAACCAGACCGCGTTATAATCCCCGGTTACGTCGAAGTTCAGGCCACCGAGCCAGGCGCCGAGGAACGCGCCGATCTGATGGCTGAAGAAGACCAACCCAAACAGCATGCCGAGATGGCGTGCGCCGAATATCCTGGCCACCACGCCGCTGGTGAGCGGCACCGTGGAGAGCCAAAGCAATCCGAATACACCGGAGAAGATGTAGATCGTAAGCTCGGTCTTGGGCATCAGCATCATCCACGCGATCAGAGCGGCGCGCGCCAGATAGATCAGACTCAAGAGGTTTTTCTGCTTGAACCGGTTGCTGAGCACACCCGCCGTAAAGGTGCCAATGATGTTGCCGCCGCCGATCATGAACAAGGCCCACCCCCCGACCGTCGCCGCGAGCCCGCACCAGGCAACAAAACCTGGCAGGTGGGTGCCGATGAACGTGACGTGGAAGCCGCAGACGAAGAAACCCGCGACCAGGAGCAGGTAGCCGCGATTCTTGCGCGCTTCGCCGAGTGCCTGTGTCCAGCTCTGTGGCGCCGCGCCGGCCTCGTTGTCGGCCCTGCCGCGGATCATCGCGCCGAGCGGAATCATCAACGCCACCACACCTGCGGTTGCGACGAGCGACACTTCCCAGCCAAAGCCGCCGATTACGATCTGGGTGACCGGGGGCAACAGGAACGGGCCGAGCGCACCGATCGTGCTGACGATCGCCATGGCATAGGTCCGTTTTTCGGGAGCCACCATCCGCGCAACGGCGCCATAGACGACAGCCATGCCCACACCGCTCATGCCGAGACCGATCAGTACGCCACCGGAGATCAACAATTCCGTCGGCGTGATCGCGCTCGCCATACCCAGTACGCCAAGCGCATAACAGATCGCGCCGCCGACAATGACCCGGCCAGAACCGTAGCGGTCGGCAAGCCCGCCGATGAAGGGTTGCGATGCCCCCCAGACCAGGTTCTGGAGCCCCATGGCTATTCCAAAGAGCTCGCGGCTCCAGCCAAGGTCTATGGTCATCGGCACCAGGTACATCCCGAGCACCTGGCGGACGCCGAGCACCACCGCGAGCAGGAATGCGCCGGCACCCATCACCATTACCTGTTGTCGGTTGAGAGCCAGGGTCATCGATACCTTCCGGTGTTTGAAACCAAATGCGGGTCGGGAGAACCGCAGCATTCAGCATGGAATCGCTTGATTGCATGAACATCGGTCGCGCGACACAAAAAGTCGAGCACCGATCAACCCCAATGCCCGGTCGCGCCTACAGTTCCTGCCCGCGCACCCGCTGTTTCAGGTCCCGAATGAGGTCATGCATCCCCGCCATTCGGGGGTGGACCTTCACCGCATCCTCGAACGCCTGCAGCGCAGCATCCCCGTTGCCGCGCAGCATTTCGATCTGTCCCAACCCACTGAGGGCACCGAAATGCCGGGGCTCGAGCGCCAATGTCTGTTCGACATCGGCCGACGACAGGGCGAGCTTGCCTTGGATGAAATAGACGGTGGCCCGCTTGTTCCAGGCCTCGGCATAGTCCGGCGCCTGGTCGATCAGCGCGGTATACAGCTCCACCGCGTCGTCGAAACGCCGGTCCGCCATGGCCTTGATCCCCATGTACATCAACCGCGTGTTCTCGCTGTTCTCATGCGCAATCCAGGTCGTCCAGATCAGATTCTCGGCCGCGCGTATCTCAATCTCCTCTTCGCTCGACTGCAGGATCAGGAAGAGATTGTCGAGGCGCGGGTCGTTCTGGTCCGCCCCAGCGTGGCGCGGCCCGGTGATCGCGATGGCAATGACGATGGCGAGGCACAATTTGCGCATGTACCAATTATGCGACGACCCCTGCGAGCGGCTCAAGTGGGTTCATAGAAGACCACACGGATGTGAACAGGAGTTGGCACGAAGATAGAGAAACTTGTCGTTCGTTCCTGTTCGTGCTTTTTCTATTTCATGGTCGACGGTAACCCTTCCGGAACTCCTTGGTCTGCCAGTGAGATTGATCTCATCGTGGCGGACTACTTTGGGATGCTCTGGAAAGAACTAGCTGGTGAACCATACATAAAGTCTCAGAGAAACACTGAACTTCAAAGGCTAACCGGTAGATCAAAAGGCTCGATCGAGTACAAACATCAAAACATAAGTGCGGTGCTGGAGCAGCTCGGACGACCATGGATTCTCGGCTACAAGCCGGCTGTTAATTTTCAGAAAACTCTCATCGACGGAATTGAAAGATATCTGGCAAGCCGAGGACAGGAGATGGAAACCCGGCTGAATAGCTCGTTGGCCGAAGTAACCGACTCCAGCACACTGTATTTCGAGCCTCCGCCGATTCTAAATGAGTCTGAAACACCTACCAACGAAGACATCAAACGCCTCGTTCGCAAGTTCAATCCCGCCGAGCGCGATGTTCGCAACCGCGAACTAGGTGAGCAGGGTGAAAGGAAAGTGCTGGATTCGGAGCGAGCAAGACTGAATGCCGCAGGAAGGGAGGATCTAGCGCGTAAAGTGGAGTGGACATCCAAAGAGCGCGGAGACGGTGCCGGCTACGACATTCTATCGTTCGCGTCATCAGGACAAGAGCGCCTTCTTGAGGTCAAAACTACTACCGGGCCTAAAAAAACGCCCTTCTATCTGACAGAGAACGAACGTTCACTATCGGCCGAACGTCCGGATTCATTTCGAATCGTACGTCTCTACGACTTTGTCCGCGAGCCAAAGGCATTCAAAATTTCTCCGCCGCTTGAATCATCTGTGATCCTGAGTGCCACGAACTACCGTGCATCGTTCGGAACGTAGCGCCCGGTCGGTCGCAGCTTCGTCGACCACCGGTTCGCGCTATAATGGAGTTCTCGTTTCTTCTGCTCAGGACACCCCCCTCATGGCCCTCAAACCCGAAGACATCATCGGAGCCTGGAATCTCGTCGACACCTTCCGGGAGAACCCCGACGGCACCACAACCCCGAACCAGGGTGCCGACCCCATGGGCATCATCATGTACAGCCCCGACGGCCATATGTGCGCGATCACCCGGTCGCGCAGCCGTCCGTTCCCCGCCATGCCCGACGCCACGGATGCCGATAAAGCCCGCATGTTCGACAGCTATCTGAGCTACGCCGGACGCTGGTCGCTCGACGGCAACACCGTCACACACCATGTCGAGCATGCGCTGAACGAGAATTTCGTGGGCCAGGACCGCAAACGCGTGATCGATCATCAGGGCGATCGCATGGTGCTGAAGGGTGAAGGCAGCGACGGCGTGTCGACCTCCACCATCATCTGGGAACGCCACAAATAGACCGGATCTGGCGGTCTAACCGAGTTTCTTCGGTTTCGGACCGCCCGTCGCCCAGTCGAGCAGCTCGACCGTATGGACCACCGGCGCGTCGAGCGCCCCGGCAAGCTGTGTGATGCAGCCGATGTTCCCCGTGGCAACCACTTCGGGCGTCGTGCGGGCGATGTTCGCCGCCTTGCGGTCCCGCAAACGCCCGGCGATCTCCGGCTGCAGGATGTTGTAGGTACCGGCCGAGCCGCAACACAGATGCCCCTCGCCAGGCTCGCTCACCGTGAACCCGGCCGCCGCCAGCAACGCCTTGGGTGGCGTACGGATCTGCTGACCGTGCTGCAGCGAGCAGGCCGCGTGATAGGTCACCCGCATATCGGGGATGTCTGCGACCGGCTTCAGCTCGGGCTCCAGCGCCGCAAGATACTCGCTCACATCGCGGGTCAGAGCCGAAACACGCGCGGCCTTGTCCGCATACGCCGCATCCTCGCGGAACATGAACCCGTAATCCTTGACCGTGGTGCCACAACCGCTGGTGTTGATGATAATGGCATCAAGGCCTTTGCCATCTGCTTCGGCGATCCAGGCATCGATATTCGCGGCAGCTTGCGCGTGGGACGCATCGACCTTGCCCATATGATGCACGAGAGAACCGCAGCAGCCCGCGCCGTCCGCCACCACGACCTCGACACCGATCCGGGTCAGCAACCGCACGGTCGCCTCGTTGATCTGTGGCGCGATCACGGTCTGCGCGCAACCGTTCAGCAATGCAACCCGGCCGCGGCGCGTACCTTCGGCGGGGAAGACCTGGGGTACGTCCACGGGGGACGGCGGGCCCAGATCGGTCGGGGCGAGATCCAGCATCGCGCGCGTACGCCCGCGAAACAGTCCACGCAGCGGACGTGCCAGCGATGCCGCAGCCAGCAATGTGCGAAACCGCAACGGATGGGGGATGGACCAGGCCAGCGTCCAGCGGATCATCCGCTCGAACAGGGGCCGGGTGTATGTCTGTTCGATATGTTTGCGGCCGTGATCGACCAGATGCTGGTAGTGCACGCCAGACGGGCATGTGGTCATGCAGGAAAGGCACGACAAGCATCGGTCCACATGCCGGACGGTCTCCTCATCGGCCGGCGCGTCGGCTTCAAGCATCTGCTTCATCAGGTAGATGCGTCCGCGCGGGCTGTCGAGTTCGTCGCCCAACAAGGCATAGGTCGGACAGGTCGCGGTGCAGAAGCCGCAATGCACGCAGGCACGCAGGATGTCGTTGGCGACCGCGATGTCGGGATCGGCGAGCTGGGCGAGTGAGAAGTGCGTTTGCATCGATCAGACCCCGTTATACATGCGGCCGGGGTTGAGGATATGGCGCGGATCGAAGCTTTCCTTGACCCGGCGCGACAGCGCCGCCAGCGGGGCGGGCTGCGGCTCGAACACATCGACATTGCGGCGCGTATTGTTCGGCGCACGCACCAGGGTGGCATGACCACCGCCGTTTGCGGCGAGCGCGGCGCGTACGTTTGCCGCGACGTCCGCGCCATCGGCGCGGAACCAGATCAATCCACCCCCCCAGTCATACATTACCGTCCCCGGGACTTCGGCCAGGATGGCGGCCGTAACATCGGCCGCCCTGTCCGGTGTGACGGAGAGGCGCCAGAGCGGCGATTTACCGTCGCCCACACCCTCGGCGTCGCGCACGGATGTCCAGAAGGCTTTTGACGCCTCACGATCAAGCGTCGTGACCCTCCCGCGTGTGCCAACCAGCTCCTGTAGCGCTTCGGCACGTGCCGACACCGAGGGAACGAAGCCCTCGACCCGGAACGCGGTGACCGGACCTTGGGTGGATGCCAGTCCGTCCGGCAAATGTGCCGCCCCGGACACCTCGTTGCTGGAGTTCAGCGCCGCCGTCATGGTTTCGATAGCCGCAGCGTCGTCCAGGCCGGACAGCAGGATTGTTTCCTCGGTCTCCGCGGCGGGCAGCACCTTGATCGTGATCCGGGTCAGCGCCGCCAGAGTGCCGAAGGACCCGGTCAACAGCTTCGACAGGTCGTAGCCGGTAACGTTCTTGACCACCCGGCCGCCGCTCTTCACCAGATCGCCACGGCCCGTCACCGCCTCGATCCCCAGAATATGGTCGCGCGCCGCGCCCGCCTTGACCCGACGCGGGCCGGCCAGATTACAGGCGATCATGCCGCCCAGCGTACCGCCCTCGTTTCCGTACAAGCGTGCGAAATGCGGCGGCTCGAACGCCAGCATTTGCCCTTTCGCCGCGACGGCGGCCTCGATTTCGGCCAGCGGCGTGCCCGCCCAGGCCGACAGGACCAGCTCCTCTGGCTCGTACAGGGTGATGCCCGAAAGTCCGGAAAGATCGATCGCGTGGGCGATGGTGCGGTTGCCGTCGCCCATGGGCCGCCCGAAGCCGTGCTTGGTCCCGGTACCGACGATTTCGACGGGCGTCTCCTCGCCGGTCGCCCAGGCAATCGCCTCAACGACCTGTTCGGCGGTTTCGGGTTTGAAGGTTTCAACCATCGCCAAACTCAAAAACGCGGCAGATCGGGAAACGGCATCTTGCCGCGATGAATATGCATGCGGCCGAGCTCGGCGCAGCGGTGCAGGGTCGGGAAGACCTTGCCCGGATTGAGCAGCTGGTTCGGGTCGAACGCACATTTGACCCGCTGCTGCTGGTTCAGATCGTCCTCGCTGAACACCTCGGACATCAGATCGCGCTTCTCGACGCCGACGCCATGCTCGCCGGTCAGGACGCCGCCCACTTCGACGCACAGGCGCAGGATGTCGGAGCCGAAATTCTCCGCCCGGTCCAGCTCACCCGGCTTGTTGGCGTCATACATGATCAACGGATGCAGGTTGCCATCGCCGGCATGAAATACGTTGGCGACGCCGAGACCGTATTTCTCGGACAGGCCCGACATGCGCTCGAGCACCTCGGGCAGGCGGTGACGCGGGATGGTGCCGTCCATGCAGTAATAATCCGGCGTCAGGCGACCGATCGCAGGGAACGCCGCCTTGCGGCCCGCCCAGAACTGATTGCGTTCGTCTTCGCTCTCCGAGACCCGGATCGAGACCGCGCCCAGCCCTTCGGCAATCTCGCGCACCCGGCCGATCAGATAGTCCACCTCGACCGGCGGGCCGTCGAGTTCCACCAGAAGCAGCGCCTCCACATCAAGCGGATATCCGACCTGGACGAAGGCCTCCGCAGCCTTGATCGCGGGCCGGTCCATCATCTCCATGCCGCCGGGAATGATGCCCGCGCCGATGATATCGGCAACGCACTGGCCGCCGGCGGTGCTGGATTCAAACCCAATCATCAGTGCGCGCGCCGTGGCCGGCTTTGGCAGGATACGGACCGTAACCTCCGTGATCACGCCGAGCAGACCTTCCGAGCCGGTCATCAGGCCGAGCAGGTCATAGCCTTCGGAATCCATATGCTTGCCGCCGAGACGCAGTATCTCGCCATCGGGCAGGACCATCTCGATGCCCAGGATATTGTTTGTGGTCAGGCCGTATTTCAGGCAATGCACGCCCCCGGAATTCTCCGCCACATTGCCGCCGATTGTGCAGGCGATCTGGCTCGAAGGGTCGGGCGCGTAGTAGAAACCATCCGCCTCGACCGCGTGGGTGATTCCCAGATTTGTGACCCCCGGCTGAACGACGGCGCAACGATTCTCGTAATCGATCTCGAGCACACGGTTAAACTTTCCAAGCCCGAGCGTGATGGCATCGGCGGCAGGCAAGGCGCCGCCCGACAAGGACGTGCCGGCGCCACGCGGGACGATCTTCACCGCATTCTCGTTGCAATAGCGCATGATCGCCGAGACCTGCGCGACCGTTTCGGGCAGGACGACGATCATCGGCAGTTGCCGGTAGGCGGTCAGCCCGTCGGATTCATAGACCGCCAGGCCTGTCTCATCGGCGATGACCCCTTCGCCCGGCACGAGCTCACGCATGGCCGCGACGATCTCCTCGCGCCGGGCCAGGGTCTGGGCATCGGGTTCAGGCATCTTCATGTGAAATCTCCAAAACGGGACCTGGAGTATAGCGGGCAGAGGGCAACAAAAAACCGCGCAAAACGCGCGGTCTTTTCAGCACTTCGTAAGACGCGAGGCTCAGCCCTGGCGCGCCTTGAAGCGGGGGTTGCGCTTGTTGATCACGTAGATGCGCCCACGCCGGCGTACGACCTGGCAGCCACGGCCGCGCTTCTTGAGTGTCTTCAGCGAACTTGCGACCTTCATCGGACCGCTCCCAAATATAAAAATGCCGCCCCAAATGGCGGAAACGCGCGGAAACTAGCCCCGCCACACCATCATGTCAACGGTCCGGAACCGGATTCATCGCGCCCTGGCGTGATATTCCGGATTGGGCATCCGGTCCAGCGCTGTCGAGACCCGGTTCGTCATGTTGAAGAAGGCCGCGACATTGGCAATATCGAGAATATCGCGCTCGTCGAAACCCGCGTCCCGCAAGGCCTGACGGTCGGTTTCCTCGACCTCAGCAGGGGCGTTGGTCATTTTCACGGCGAAGTCGAGCATCGCACGCTGGCGCGGCGGAATCTCTGCGGCGCGATAGTTAATGGCCATCAGTTCTCCGAGTGCCGGGTCGCCCGACAGTTCGCGAACACCCGCACCATGGGCCACCACGCAGTAAAAGCATTTATTTTCCGACGAGACGACGGTCGCGATCATCTCGCGCTCCAGAGGGCTCAGGCTCATCTCGGACAACATCAGTTCGTTGTACATGGCGATGAAGGCGCGCAGGCGCTCCGGCACCACCGCGTAACTCTGCAGCACGTTCGGCACCATGCCGAGCTTATCCTGGCAAACGGCGAAATACTTCCGCAAATCCTCGTCCAAATCTTCGGCGCCGGGAATCTGTAAATCGAGGGCATGGATATGGTCGGGCTGCGCGGTCATTTCACGGGTCCATCATGTTCATCTGGGCATGACGACCAGTATAGGTCGCAACCAAGAAAAAGCGCGACCGGCAATGCCGATCGCGCAGTGGATCATTGGAGTTGGAGAGGTAAGTAAATTCGTCAGACGACGTCGTAATTGTCGGTGCCGTCGTTGTAGGTGTACTGCACGACGGTCGAGCCATCGCGCAGGTTGATATCGCTGATTTCACCAGCCGCGAAGGTGATCGTCCCGTCGCCATTGGCCTGCTGGGTCACCGGGTTCACGAACTCGATCTTCCAGGTACCGTCGCCGTTGTTGGTGAACTTGATGTCGTTCACGCCGACACCCTCGGTGCCCTTGTCGCCGTTCGAGTCAAACCCCTCGAACAGAACCAGCGCGTTGGAATAGCCCGAACCATCCTCGCCGTTGCCGTCGAAGATGTAGTCCTTCCCGTCACCGCGGCCGAAATAATAGACGTCGTAGTCCGCACCGCCGACGAGGATGTCGTTGCCGTGACTGGCATAGATATGATCGTCATAGCCGTTGGCATCGGTGATGCCGTCCGCCTCGCCGCCGAAGATAATATCGGTGCCCTCGGATCCCTCGACCCGCTGGTTTGCGCCCGCGCCGCCATCGAAGAAATTGCCCTTGGTGAAGTTCGCGTTGTCGAATATCGACTTGGCACTCTGCTGCGGATCCCAGGTCGATTCGGCCTGGACCTGGGCCTGCGTGAGGACCACGGACTGGCTGCCACCCTGCCCGTTGAACTGAATCGTCCACTCGCCGTTCGCGTCGTTGTAGGACGGGTCGATGTGGGAAATGTTCTTGTTGGGGGTGTTGGTGCCAAATGCCGAAATCACATCGGACCCTTCGCCGCCATCGATGGAGAATGCGGTATTCACGGTGATGCCGTCCTCGCTGAGGATCACATCATCACCCTTGCCGCCTTCGATCCGCTCGAAATTGCCTTGCTTGCCGGCAAAGGCATCGTCGCCCAGATCGATTAAATCGCCGCCGTCGGTACCGACCAGCGTATCGTAGTTGCTGCCGCCATCGACCAGCGTATCGGCAAGTCCGTAGACATCGAGACCGAACATGGTCTGCATGACATCGGAGGCGTCGAAATAGACCGTGTCATTGCCGGACTCGCCTTTCAGGGTATCGGCACCGTCGCCGCCGTCGATCGAATCATCGCCGCCATCGCCTTCAACCAGATCGGCACCCGCACCGCCATTGAGCGTGTCATTGCCGCCGCCGCCATACAGCCTGTCGGCACCGTCGTCACCGAACAGATCATCGTTGCCGCCGTCACCGTAGAGCCTGTCGTCGTCCCCGCCGCCATGAAGTTCGTCTTCATCATTGCGACCGCGCAGCGTGTCATTGCCCAGTCCGCCGAAGAGGATGTCGTTGTGATTTCCGCCGTCGAGGGTGTCCTTGCCCTCGCCGCCATCAAGGGTGTCGTTGCCATCCTGCCCGGAGAGGATATCGGCTCCGAGACTGGCCTGCAGATTGTCGTTGCCCTTGCCGCCATAGAGCTTGTCGTTGCCGTCATCGCCCCAGATGTGGTCGTCACCATCATCGCCATAGAGAATGTCGTTACCGGCACCGCCGTGGAGCTGATCATCGCCAATGCCGCCCCAGGCCTTGTCATTGCCGACATCGCCCCACAGAAAATCGTCGCCGTCATCACCGCGGAGTTGATCGGCGCCGTCACCGCCGCGCAGCTGATCGTTGCCGTCACCACCCCACGCCCTGTCGTTGCCAGCGTCGCCCCGGACGTCGTCATTCCCGGCGCCGCCATAGAGCCGGTCCGCGCCGTTGCCGCCGTTCAGCGTATCGGTTCCATTGTCGCCATACAGGCGATCGGCGCCATCACCGCCGTTCAGAATGTCGTTGTTGTCGCCACCGTAAAGCTTATCGCTGCCGCCCAACCCGTTCAGGATATCGTCGCCGCCATAGCCCTTGATGGTATCGCCGCCCAACGTCCCATTGAGCAAATCCAGAATGCCGCTGCCATTAATCTTCGCCATCGTCACCTGCCTCTACGCGCCTGATTCTCGGTCTGAACGCCCGCCAATACGCTATTCGAAATGCGAAAATCTGTCGCATTCTGCATATTTTAGTACCGCATATTGAATCAGTCTCGTAAACTCCTCTTGTCCATTATCTATGTAAATTACTGTTTTTACACATAAAACAACGACACCGAGAGTTTCTGGTCCAGTATCTGGGGGTGCCGCGAAGGCCGCCCTTAGCCAAATAGAAGCAATAAATATGCCGAATTCGACTGTAGTCGGTCGGGTCATATGGGAAATGCGCGCTGTTTCGAATCGCATCCGGACCCCCGATACTTGACGGCAGGGGTGCAAGACCACTACCCCTCCTGCCCGTACATGCGCGACGAAGCGCAGGCACAAGCAACCGGAGCGCAAGGCGTGAGTGAATCGCACCCTTGGAACCTGAACCTCGGACGGCACCCGAAACCCGATGAAGTGTCGTTCGACCTGGAGCGCACACTCTCCTCGGTCGTGGCGCTGCAGTCACGTGTTCCCGATGACGCCTTCACGGCGCCGATTCTCGGCACCGAACGAGAAGGCCAGGGCGTGGTCATCAGCAACGACGGCATGGTCCTGACCATCGGTTATCTCGTGACCGAGGCCGAGGATGTCTGGCTGATCGACAACCATGGCGGCGCCCATGCTGCCCATGTCGTCGGCTATGACCAGGAAACCGGATTCGGGCTTGTGCAGGCATTGGGCGTTCTGAACCTGCCAGCGATGCCGCTGGGAGAATCCGCCGAGATATCGACTGGTGATTCCTTGATCGTTGCCGGACAGGGCGGGCGCGAGGCGGCCATCAACACCCAGGTAATCTCGGTTCGCGAGTTCGCCGGGTCCTGGGAGTATGTGCTCGACAGCGCCATCTTCACGGTGCCTGCACACCCGCGCTGGAGCGGCGCCGCCGTGATCAACCAGGCGGGCCACCTCGCCGGCATCGGCTCGCTGTATATCCAGCAGGCCGCCGGCGACGATGACGAGATCGATGGCAACAT
Source organism: Alphaproteobacteria bacterium (assembly GCA_039980135.1). Classification (NCBI taxonomy): domain Bacteria; kingdom Pseudomonadati; phylum Pseudomonadota; class Alphaproteobacteria; species Alphaproteobacteria bacterium. Next base: position 242,247 of record JBDXCV010000006.1, on the reverse strand, counting down.
GATCGTACCCATCGACCTGCTGAAGCCCATTCTCCATGAGATTATCGAGCTCGGCGGCCGACGCCGGGCCGCACGGCCCTGGCTTGGGATGACGACGGCCGAGGCCGAGAACCACCTCGTTGTCGCCGGGATCGCCGAGGGCGGGCCCGCGATGCGCGCCGGTGTCGAGCCCGGGGATATGGTGCTCGGCGTCGACGGCGAGGAAATCTCCGGCCTCTCGACCCTCTTCCGGAAGATATGGTCCCTGGGCGATGCCGGGGTGATGGTACCGCTGACCCTGCATCGCGACAGCCAGGTTGTTTCGGTCAGCGTCGAGAGCGCGGCACGCGCGGACTATCTGAAAAAGCCCCGCGTCAACTAGCCTCAAGCCGGCTCAGAAAGCTTCGACTGCGAATATTCTTGGCGCACCTGGGTCGACCCGGATCCGGACCGCGCGAATATCGAGCGCGCCGGGCACCTCGACCCGAAACACATTCTCCAGTTGATTGCCGAAACTATCGTGGAACGGGTTGTCGACGGTGAACACATGCCCGTCGCCGTGAATCACAAGCACGGGGCCGCCAAACGCGATCGCACCTTCGGTGATTGCGGCCAGGGTTGCATGGAATCCCCCACCCAGGCCGTAAAGCAGGTAGGGATCGGCCTGAAACGCCAGCACCACCGCCGTCGAGCGTGCGGCGCGTGCGATCTCGAAGAGCTCCGAGATCCAGGCAATGTTCGCGGCATTCCGACTTTCATACTCCGCAATCGCTGCAGCGTCGCCCGCCCTGCGCCCGTTGTTTGAACCGACCACATGGGCCGTCCCGAACAATATCCCGTTGATCCGCCAACGCGCATTCTCCACAAGCGCGCTGTGCGCCGGAGAGAGATCGGATTGGCGCTCAAGCATGATCGGCGCGCGCCCCAGGCTGACCGGTTGAGCGAAAAACAGATCGCGCAATACCGACAGGCGTTCGCGCGGGTCATAGTCGCCCCAGCCGTCCCGATGGCAGTCCGTCCATTCATTGTCGCCGGGGGTATAGACCAACGGGCCGGCCACGCTGTTCATATAGTTGCGCTGGCGCAGGTAGATCGCCTCGTCACATGGTCCGCCCCCCTTGATATCACCCACATTGATGGTGACATCCGGCGCCGTGGCGCTGATCGACTGAAGCAGTCGCTCATACGCGGGAAAATCTTGAGCGCGATACGGCATGTCGCCGAACGCCACGACCGTGACCGGCCTTCCCGGCGCCCCTCCGGTTCCGGTCGTCACTTCCGGCGGCGACGCGCAGGCAGCCAGCCCGACACATATCGCACCCGCGCCCCAACGCTTCCAACCCTGCACAAATGCTTGAAAAACAGGCATTCCGGGAGTCTGACTCCAACGGACCGTCTCGATCAATTTTTTTGATAACCCTGTTGTCGGGCACAGCCCGAAACAGGCAAGATCACCCACGATAAGAAAATAATATCCAACCGCCTATGTGGGGGAAATCCATTAGTGGATAACAACCAGGGAGTATCGAGATGAAAGTCAAACTACTGACAGGCGTGATCGCCGTCGCCGGGCTCATGGCGATTGGCGGCAACACAAACGCCGCACACGCGGCCACGCTGGACGACGTCCGCGCCGCAGGCGTGTTGAACTGTGGGATGAACACGGGCCTTCCCGGCTTTGCCTTCACCGACGACAAGGGCAACTGGCAGGGGTTCGATGTTGCCTACTGCAAGGCGCTTGCCGCCGCGGTGCTCGGTGATCCGAGCAAGGTCAAATATGTCAGCCTCACCGGCAAACAGCGCTTCCCCGCACTCGCCTCGGGTGAAATCGATGTGCTGTCGCGCAACACCACCTGGACATTGTCGCGCGATGTCGATCTCGGATTTACCTTCGTCGGCGTGAACTACTATGACGGCCAGGGCTTCATCGGCCGCAAGGCGCTGGGCATCACGAGCGCCACGGAGCTCGACGGTGCGTCGATCTGCATCCAGACCGGCACGACGACGGAGCTGAATCTCGCCGACTTCGCCCGCGACAACGACATCAGCTACGAGCCGGTGCCGATCGAGACGAACGCCGAGGCCCGCGCGGCCTATGAAGCGGAGCGTTGCGACGTCTATACGACCGACGCCTCGGGCCTGGCGGCCACGAAGGCGACGTTCGACGACGCGCAGAACCACATGGTCTTCCCGGAGATCATCTCCAAGGAACCGCTCGGACCTCTCGTCCGCCAGGGCGACGACCAGTGGGCTGACATCGCGCGCTGGACACTCAACGCGCTGATTTCCGCCGAGGAACTCGGCGTTACAAAGGCGAATGTGGCCGAACTGGCGAAGGGCACCGACAATCCGGAAATCAACCGGATGCTCGGCTCCGAGGGCTCGACAGGCGAGATGTTGGGTCTCAGCAAGGACTGGGCAGTCAACGCAATCGCCGCAGAAGGCAACTATGCCGAGATGTTCGACAAGTATCTCGGGCCGGACACGGCATTGGGTCTTGAACGGGGTCTCAATGCCTTGTGGACCAACGGCGGCATCCTTTACTCGCCGCCGATCCGCTAGGCACCGCCGAAACCGAGACCGCCCGGCACCGACGCCGGGCGGTCTTAATTTCGCAAGCTCGTATTTGATGGTCCGGACATGACCCAGACCACGGCGACCGCCGCCGACCCAACAGGTATCACCCGCCTGTGGCGAGACGAGTATGCGCGCGGAATCATCTTGCAGCTGGCGCTCGCGCTCGGGCTGCTGCTGTTCATCGCCTTCATTGTCTCGAACACGATTGCCAACCTGCAAAGCGCCGGTCTCGCCGCAGGCTATGGATTTCTTGACGACACCGCGTCATTCGATATCAACCAGCGGCTCATTGCATACGCCTCGACCTCGACCTACGGCCGCGCGATTGTCGTGGGCGGGCTCAACACGATCCTGGTCGCCGCACTCGGTATCATCACGGCGACGATCATCGGTTTCACCGCTGGTGTCCTGCGCCTGTCGAACAACTTCCTGATCAGCCGGCTCGTCGCGGTCTATGTCGAGTTCACCCGCAACGTGCCGGTCCTCCTCCAGATCATCTTCTGGTGGGTGATCCTGCTCGCATTGCCCAAGGTCCGGGACAGTCTGCACATCGGCGATTCCCTATTCCTGAACAACAGCGGTATCTCCGCCCCGGCACCGGTTTTTCTCGACGGCTGGGGTTTCGTACTCATTGCGATCGCCGCGGGGCTGATCGGCACCTTCGCGGTCGCGCGTTGGGCGCGTGCACGCCAGGAGGCAACGGGGCAAACCTTCCCGGTCGGCGCGGCAGGGCTCGCCCTCATATTCGGATTGCCCGTTATCGTCTTCTTTGGCGCCGGACAGCCGCTCGACTGGAACGTGCCCGTCGCGAACCGGTTCGGTCGCCTGCGCGGCGGACTGACCATCACGCCCGAACTGGTCGCCCTCTGGCTCGCGCTCGCGACCTACACGGGCGCGTTCATTTCCGAGATTGTGCGCGCGGGCATCCTATCGGTCTCCAGGGGCCAGACCGAGGCCGCATTTGCGCTCGGCCTGCGCCCCGGCCTGACGACGCGCAAGATCATCCTGCCCCAGGCGCTGCGTGTGATCATCCCGCCGCTGACGAGCCAGTATCTGAACCTGACCAAGAACTCCTCACTCGCGGTCGCGATCGGCTACCAGGACATCGTTTCAATCGGCGACACGGTCCTGAATCAGAGCGGCCAGGCGCTGGAGGTGATCTCGATCTTCATGGCGTTCTACCTGACAATCAGCCTGCTCACGTCGGCCTTCATGAATTGGTACAACAAGCACATTGCGCTGGTGGAACGATGAGCGAACACGCTTTCCATCGCAATCATTCCGAGATGCTGGAACAGCGCCCGGCCCCGACATCGACGGTCGGCGTCATCGGCTGGGTGCGCACAAATCTTTTCGGCGGCCTGCTGAACACCGTGCTGACGCTGCTGTCTGTTCTGTTGCTCTATTGGACGTTTCCCCCCCTGCTCGACTGGGCGGTGCTCTCGGCAGACTTCACGGGCCAAACCGGCAAAGAATGCACGGCCGAAGGAGCCTGTTGGGCCTGGCTCGACCAGCGCATCGATCAGTTTCTGTATGGCTTCTATCCACAGGATGCGTACTGGCGGGTCAATTTGAGTGTCATCCTGCTGTTCCCGGCGCTTGCCTTCATTCTTTTCGACGGGCTTCCCTATGCTCGTTACGGACGCTGGTACTCGCTGTTCTATCCGGTCATCGCCGCGATCCTGCTGGTGGGTGGCTTCGGGCTCGAAGGCGTGACCACGGACAAGTTCGGCGGCTTCATGCTGAACCTGGTGGCCGGGCTTGCGGGGATCGTTCTGTCCCTGCCCGTCGGCATCCTGCTGGCGCTCGGCCGGCGATCGAAGCTTCCGATCGTGCGCTACTTCTCTGTCGGGTTCATCGAGTTCATTCGCGGCGTGCCGCTCATCACGCTTCTGTTCGTCGCAATCGTGATCCTGCAGCTCTTCCTCCCGCCCGAGGTATCGCTCGATCAGCTCGTTCGGGTGATGATCATGATCACGCTCTTCGCGTCGGCGTACATGGCGGAGGTGATCCGTGGCGGCCTGCAGGCCATCCCGCAGGGCCAGTTCGAGGCGGCGCAGGCCATGGGGCTCCGCTACTGGCAGTCGATGCGGCTGATCATCCTGCCCCAGGCCCTCAAGATATCCATCCCCGGAATCGTCAACACATTCATCGGCCTGTTCAAGGACACGACGCTCGTCATCATCATCGGTTTGTTCGACATCCTCGGTCAGGCCCGTCTGCTGCAAACCAATCCGGATTGGATCGGCAAGGTCGATCACGAAACCTTCCTGCTCGCCGCCCTGTTCTTCTTCGTGATCTGCTTCTCGATATCGCGATACTCGATTCGCCTCGAACGGCGGCTCGACACAGACCAACGCTGACCGGAGGACCATATGTCCGTAACCGAAGATCACGTGCCTGCACCATCGGAAACACCCGCCATCGAGATTGATGGTCTCAACAAGTGGTATGGCGCCTTCCATGTGCTCCGCGATATCAATCTGGATGTCGCGGAGCGCGAACGGATTGTCATCTGCGGCCCGTCGGGCAGCGGCAAGTCCACCCTGATCCGCTGTATCAACCGCCTGGAGGAACATCAGGAAGGGCGCATCGTGGTGGATGGCACCCGCCTGACCAACGACCTCAAGAACATCGACGCCGTGCGCCGGGAGGTCGGGATGGTGTTCCAGTCCTTCAACCTGTTCCCCCACCTCACGGTGCTGGAGAACTGCACCCTGGCGCCAATCTGGGTCCGCAAGACCCCCAAGGCGGAGGCCGAGGCGGTGGCGATGGAGTATCTCGAGCGGGTGAAGATCCCCGAACAGGCCGACAAGTTCCCCGGTCAGCTCTCCGGCGGCCAGCAGCAGCGCGTCGCCATCGCGCGTTCGCTCTGCATGAAGCCCAAGATCATGCTGTTCGACGAGCCGACCTCGGCACTCGACCCCGAAATGATCAAAGAGGTGCTCGACGTGATGGTCGATCTCGCGGAGACCGGCATGACAATGCTGGTGGTCACCCACGAAATGGGTTTCGCTTCGCAGGTTGCCGACCGGGTGATTTTCATGGACGAGGGCCAGATCGTGGAGCAAAACAACCCCGACGCGTTCTTCAACAACCCGCAGTCGGACCGAACCAAGCTCTTCCTCAGCCAGATACTGAGCCACTGACGTTTCGCACCAATAGAAAAATGCGGGCCCGGTCTGTCGGCAGGCTCAGGACGAGGCCGCCATGTTGAACCTGTCGAAATATGCGGGCCATCGCCCGGTTCCTCACACGCAGAAAATCCATGCTTGAAACTTTTCTCGCGCTCGCGCCCGTATTCCTGCTTATCGCCATCGGCTGGGCGCTGAAGGCCCTGTGGCTGCACGACGAGGCCATGTGGCGTCCGGCGGAGAAGCTGGCCTACTTCGTCCTGATCCCGGCCCTCGTCGTGCATGACTTGTACAATGCGGACCTCGCCTCCCTGCCCTTCTCACGCATGGTCATCGCGCTTCTTGGCGCCGTGATCGTCGTCGCGCTGATCCTGTTGGCATTGCGTCCGCTCCTGTCCAGGATTCTTGTCGAGGGCGATGTCGGGTTTACGTCCGTGTTTCAGGGTTCGATACGAGCCAACTTCTTCATCACCCTCGCCGCCGCGCCGGTGCTCCTGCCCGCCGATGGTGCGGCGCTGGTGATCATCGCCGTCGCATTCTTTACCGTAATGGTAAACATCTTTGCCGTGCTGGTTCTGGCCCGCTGGGGACGTGATGGGCAGGCCGACATCGGTGCATTGATTAAACGCCTCGCGACCAACCCGTTTATCGTCGCCACCCTGGTCGGGATCGCCGTGAACCTCACCCATTTGCCGGTGCCACAGGTCATGGACTCGACCTTCGCCTTGCTGGCTGCCGCCGGACTGCCCCTGGCACTCCTCACGGCAGGCGCCGGACTGCGGCTCGCAACCGTCGGCGTACATCTGCCGGGCATATTCATCGCCAGCCTCGGCAAGCTCCTGATCCTGCCCGCCGTCGCCGTCGGACTCGGCACGTTGCTTGGCCTCGAGGCCTCGGTGCTGGCGATGCTGGTGTTGTTCCACAGTCAGCCAACCGCCATCACGTCCTATGTGTTGGCCAAGCAGATGGGCGGCGACCATGAGCTGATGGCCGGAATCCTGACGACCCAGACGTTGCTGGCCGTGTTTACGGTTCCGGTGATGCTGGCGGTGTTTGGCTAGGCCGGTAATATTCCTGTCACGCGCGGGCCAGTTCCATTGCCAGAGCGACGCTGTCGAATATCCCCTTGGCATACGCAACGGCACACAAGACGATGGTCAAAACCAACAAACCGACCACGACCCCGACCAGACCTCGTTTCTCGTCAAACACCGCACCGACAAACGCTGAAATGCCCAATGCGCCTGTCAGCGCCAGCAGGCCATAGCCAGACATCTCGACAACCCGCGCCGCCTGATCTGCCAGAATGCCCCCCTGCACTGCGACCGCACCGCCCAGCGACTGCGTGGACAGGGATTCTGACAAGAGGTCCCAACCCTTGAACCAGCCCGCCCCGTAGGCAACAACGAATCCGATCGCGACTTTTGTTATTCCTGCTTGATTGAGCAAAAGCTTTTCGACGACACGACCTGCAAGCATGGTTTCCCCCGTTACCCGAACCCCTCACACACCCGGCAACCTGAACAAGGTGCGAGAACCCTTCATCTACATCATTCGTGTTCAAGTTGTTTTTGGAAACAGTCAATAAAGGCTTTTACCGGAGGTCTGGTCGCGCACGAACAAACAACGTGTAGCCTGCCAATGAATTGCGCTCCAGACACATTGGCCGAATGGAGACACAGGACTAAACTCGTCTCGAACACCCGTTTGGAGGACACCACAGCATGAAGATTGAAACCATCGACCATATCGGTATTCGCGTGGCCGACCTCGACCGCGCCATGGCGTTCTATGAAATTTTCGGGTTCAGCGTTGTTCACAAGGCAGACAATGACCCGGTAGCCGTGGTGGAAAACGATGCCGGGGTCGAATTGAACCTCGTGTTCAACGCCAACGATGACAATGGCGGCGACAATATCCTGATGGATGTCGACACCAAGTATCCGGGCTTCACTCACGTGGCCTTCCGGGTCGACACCATTGCCGGAACCATCCGCCTTCTAAACGAGAATGGCATCGAAGTAACGCAGGGGCCGGTCAAGTTCGGGCGCGGAGGCCATGTCTCGGTCTTTGTACGCGACCCCGACCGCAACACCGTTGAACTGCGCGGCCGGGAAGAGGACCTGTCCGATCTCGGCGGCGTCGAGACTTACGAAAACGAGAACTGATTCAACCCGTCGCGGAAGACTAATTCCGGCGGGTATTATGGGGGAGTAAAAAGCCATGCAACTGGTCGACCTGAGCGGCGAGATTTTTCATAAATGCCCGACCCTGGTGAACCATCCGCCCGCGGTCATCACCGACTGGAACACCCATGACACCTACCGCGAGGCAGAGGGGGTCAAATTCTCCATCGCATCCAAGTTCATGTCTTTCGGTGAGCACACCGGCAGCCATGTCGACGCGCCGGTGCATTTCGACGCCGACCCGAATGCATTGTCGGTCGACCAAATGCCGCTTGAGGATTTCTACACCGAGGCCGTTTGCCTCGATCTGTCTCATAAGGAGTTGAAAAGCCGGATTTCCGTGGAAGAGCTCGAAGCCGCCGAAAAGGCCGCCGGCGTCGAAATTCAACCGCGCGACACCGTGTTTCTCTATATGGCCCACTACGACCGCACCTTCGGCACGCCGGAATTCCTCACGGATTTTCCGGGGCTGACGAAGGAATCCGCCGAATGGCTGGGTGACAAGGGCATCGTCATGTTCGGTGTGGAGGCGGTGAGCCCCGGTCGCCCCGGCAAGGACAATTTCGAGGTGCATCTGGTGTGCCGTGACATGGGCTTCACCCATATGGAAGGGCTCACCAACCTCGACAAGGTCGTGGGCAAGGGGCGGTTTCGGTTTATCGGCTTTCCGTTAAAGATCCGCGGCGGTACGGGCAGTCCCATTCGCGCGGTTGCGGTGCTCGGCGAGGAATAAGCGGACTTATTCGGCCGTCAGCCCACCGTCGACCGCGATCACCTGGCCCGTGAGCGACGGGCCGGCGCTCGCGAGATAGAGCACGGCGTCGGCGATCTCCTGGGCCTGCGGAAACTGCCCGGTCGGGATACGGGCCTGCATGCGCGCGCGATGCTCGGGATCTTTCAGGAGTTTCTGGCGGGATTCCGTCATCACGGTTCCCGGTGAGACGGCATTTACACGAATGCCCGCGTCGGCCCATTCGATGGCCAGCATGCGGGCCATCTGGATGAGACCGCCCTTCGAAATACCGTAGACGGAACGACCTGCGAACCCGGTCATCCCGTGGGTCGAGGCGATATTGACCACCGATCCGGGCTTTCCCTCGGCAATGCAATGTTCGGCCAGCCGCGCGGCCGCGAAGTAAGCACCCTTGAGATTGATGCCGATGACCGAGTCCCATTCTTCCCAAGTGACGTCGACCGCCTGCGCCAGGAGCGTGCGGCCGGCGTTGTTGACCAGCGTGTCGAGCCCGCCGAGCCCCGCGATGGCCGCCGCGACCCCGTCGCGGATGCTCGTCTCGGACAAAAGCTCAATCTCCACCGGCATGGCCGTTACACCCGCAAGGTCCGGGTGGGTCATCACCTCATCGAGAAGCCCGATCTCACGATCCGCCAGCGCCACATTGAATCCTGCGCGCGCCAAGGTGAGCGCCGTCTCGCGACCCAGGCCGGTGGACGCGCCGGTCACCAGCGCGGCATGCACAATCTCACTCATGCCGTCACCTGCAGATCGCCTGCCGCGTCACGAGCCAGGCCGGTCTCGGAGGCCGCATCGGTGATCGTCGGATGCCATTCTACCCGCCCGGCCTCCGGCCCGCCGATGATCGTCAGGAGCGTACCTGTGCCCTCGCCGACATGGCGAAATCCGCGGTAGACCCCCATCGGTACGCTGATTGAATCGAACGGTTGCAGCGTGATCGATCGGTCACCCTCCTCGGTCGCCCAGTAGACCTCCCACGGCCCGATCAGGGGCATGAAGACTTCTTCCGTTTCATGAGAATGCAGCGCGGCGCCATTGCCTTTCTCGGCCTGGATCATGCCGAGATTGAAGCCCTTTGCCGGCAGCGGAATATTCGGGCGGAGTTCCGGCTTGTCCGTGGCCTCGACCACGCCCATGCCGACAAGATTGATCTTGAACCGCTTGTGGCCCGGGAGACGGCTGTCGACGAAGGCCTCGTCGGACCCGGTCAATTCGGAAAATCGCGCCACGAAGGCTTCCATTTCCGTGACCGAAAGATTGTTGACGTCCATCGAGGTCTCCTGACGCAAATAGTCGTATCTAGGCGGCAGTCTCTGCGACTTTTTTCTCATGAACCGCAAGCCCGGCACGCGCCGCCAGCAGGATCGGTGTGTGCAGCCCGGCCGCCTCGGCTCGGTCCACCATATCGCCAATAATGTGATCACCCTCGGTGCGGTTTCCGGCCAACACATCGCGCAGCATCGACGAGGCAAATTTCGAGCCCTGGGTCGAGAACATTTTTTCATAGGTCGCGATAACCTTGTCGGACACCGTATGGCCCAACGCATCGGCCGTGCTCTGACATTCCGCGAGCGCGGCAGTCAGAAAAGCATGGCCCGACGACGTGTCGAGAATCTCGCCCACCGTGCCGCGCGTCAGCGTGTTGACCGACGACATGGCACACAGCATCGCAAACTTGTCCCACATCACCTGCGAGACATTGGGGCTCGGGTCGATATCGAACTTGACCACATCGTTGAGCGCCGCGAAGGCCTCCACCCGCGCGGACATGCCACCCGCCATCTCGCCGTAAGCGATGCGGTGAAAATCACCGAAATGCGTAATGTCCCCGTTTTCCGGGTCTCGCTTGGCGCCGATGTAGCAGGTGCCGCCAAGCACCTTGTCGTCACCGAATTTCGCCTGCATCAGGTCGATCTGCTTTATGCCATTGAGCAGCGGCAGGATCGTGGTCTGTGCCCCGACGGCCGGCGCGATCACCTCCATCGCGGCCCCGAGATCGTAAGCCTTGCAGGCGACCAGGATCAGGTCGAATTCGCCCGACAATTCGTCTGCGGTGACGGTCTGAACCGGGACGGTGAAATCATCGAAGAAGTCGCTGTGCACGACCAGCCCGCGCTCGGCGAACTGCGCCTGGCGCTTGGGACGGACGAGGAAGGTTACATCACAGCCGCCTTCCGCGAGACGACCCCCGAAATATGCCCCGACGCCGCCAGCACCAAATACAAGAATACGCATACTCATGACTATAAGTTCCTAGTCGGTCAGGCAGAGACCATGTTCGGGCTGGAATGTGAGCCATACCGTCTGGTCAGGACTCAAATTTTCGTAATGGTCGATCTGGATGCCGATCTCGTGGCCGCTTGCACGGACCCGGCCCTCGAGGAAACTGCCGAGATAAATGGTGTCGATGACCTGGCCCTCGATGACATTCTTCCCGTCGGAGACGTCCGGCGCCTCAAGGTGCAGCTGCACGTCTTCAGGGCGCAGGTTCAGGAAGATCGCATCGCCTGGCTGTGCGCCCGATGCTCCGGCCCCGCGCAGATGGAGCGGTGCGCCACCGTTTGCCGATTGCACCTCGATCTCGCAGGCCTCGCCGTTGCGCGCGGTCAGCTTTCCCTCGAGCAGGCTGGTCACGCCGATAAAGTTGGCAACGAACGAGTTTACCGGGTTGGCGTAAATATCCTCGGGGTCCCCGATCTGCTGTATCACCGCCTTGTCCATCACCACGACGCGGTCGCTCATCACGAGCGCTTCCGACTGGTCATGGGTGACAAAAATCGAGGTGATCCCGACTTCCTTCTGCAGGCGGACAATCTCGTCCCGCATCTGTTCGCGGAGCTTTGCGTCGAGGTTCGAAAGCGGTTCATCAAAGAGGATGACCTCGGGCTCATAGACGATCGCGCGGGCAAGCGCGACGCGTTGACGCTGGCCGCCCGAAAGCTTGGTCGCGAACCGGTCAGCCAGATGATCGAGCCCGACAAGTTCGAGCGCCTTCATGGTGCGGGTCTTGATCTCGGACCCCGAAGCGCGCCGCACGCGTAACCCGTAGGCCACATTGTCGAACACGGTCATGTGCGGCCACACCGCGTAGCTCTGGAAAACCATGCCGATATTGCGGTGCTCCGGGAACAGGTAGATGTCCTTCTCCGGCGCCACGACGATCTCGCTGCCGATCCTGATTTCGCCCTCTTCCGGCCGCTCGAGCCCCGCGACACAGCGCAAGGTCGTGGTCTTGCCGCAACCCGACGGGCCCAGCAACGTCACGAACTCGCCCTGGGTGATGTCCAGGTTGAAGTCCTTGACGGCCGTTTCCGCACCGTAACTCTTGTAGAGATGCTCGATCGAGACTTTGACGTTTGTATTCGTGGTCATGGCTGCACCGCCAGAGTGTGTTCGGCATCGAAGCGCAGATGCACTTTCTCGCCTGTACGGGGATGATTACGGGGATGGGTGATGACTTTCCATTCGAACTCGCCCCATTGCACGCGGCAGTCAACGTAGCTGCCGAGGAAAATCGCATGGGTACACTCGCCCATCAGCGTGCCCTCGCCGCCCTCGCGTTCGGCGTGAACATTCTCGGGCCGGACAGACAGGACAGCATCCTCGCCGGCCTCGATCCCGGGGCCGAGGCGGCACGGCAGCTGCACGGTCTGTCCACCCTGAGCCACCTCGAACTTGCCGATGCCCGGTTCGCTGACTTCAACGACCTTGCCCTTCACGAGGTTGGCAATACCGATGAAGTTGCTGACATACTCGTTGACCGGCTGCGAATAAATTTCGACGGGCCCACCGCGCTGTTCGATCTTGCCCTTGCTCATGACGATGATCTCGTCGCTCATTACCAGCGCTTCGGACTGGTCATGGGTCACATAGATCGAGGTGATACCCACCTCGTTCTGAATGCGCTTGAGCTCGACGCGCATATGTTCGCGCAGTTTGAGGTCGAGGTTCGACAAGGGCTCATCGAACAACAGCAGGCTCGGGCTGGATACGACCGCGCGCGCCAGCGAAGCCCGCTGCTGCTGTCCACCCGACAGGTTGGTCGCAAGGCTGTCGGCCCAGTCGGTCAACCCCACCAGCTTGAGCACCTCGGCAACGCGGTCATCAATGTCCGACTGGTTCCAATTCCGGATTTCCAGGGGGTAGGCGACATTCTGGGCCACCGTCATATGCGGCCAGATGGCGTAGCTCTGGAAAACCATGCCGATATCGCGCTTCTCCGGCGGCAGGAAGAGACCTTCCTTGGGTGACGTAAACACGGTGTCCCCGACGCGAATGCGCCCGCCGTCTATCGAATGCAGCCCGGCAATGCTCATCAATGTCGTGGTCTTGCCGCAGCCCGAGGGGCCCAGCAGGGTCAGGAACGAACCCTTCGGAATGCCGAAGGAGATGCCGTCCACGGCCTTGTCGTTGCCGAAATACTTGACCAGATTATCGACTTCCAGATAGGCGCGAGGTGTCTCGTTGGTCATGAAATACTCCTCCGCCTAGGCCGTGAGAGCTTCGCGCCCGGCGAACCGGCGGAAGGCATAGATTGCGATCAGCAGCAAGACCGTCTGCGCCATCGACAGCGCCGCGGTCAGCGGTTCATTCTCGAAATTCGTCAGATAATAGACGCCGACCGAAAGGGTCTCGGTCCCCGTCGTGAACAGAATGATCGAGATCGACAGCTCGCGCAGGAAGATGATGAACAGCAGGATCCAGCCCGCAAACAACCCCGGTTTCAAAAGTGGGATCGTGATCCGCCACAAGGTGGTGAACCAGGAGGCCCCTGCCATCCGCGACGACTGGTCAAGCTCTTCGGAGATCGCCAGCATGATCGACGAGATGTTGCGCTGGCCGTAAGGGAAGAACCGCGTGATGTAGGCCAGCATCAGGATCCACAAGGTCGCGTAGATCGGCGTCTGGATATAGGTCACCAGCACACCCATCGCGAGCACGATGCCCGGGAAGCCGATCGGCACGACCGACAGGAAGTCGAGCATCCGCACGCCGAAGCCCTTTGTGCGATGGATCATGTAGGAGATGACCAGCGCCATCACCATGGCGATGGATGCGCCGCCGAATGCAAGGATCAAAGAGTTGCCAATGCCGTTGGTCGCCGCCGAAATCGCCTCGGGGCGCCACCAGAACAGGGTCTTCACATAGTTGATCGTCGTGATGTCGGCCCAGACGATCTTGCCCGTCCACACCGGATGTAGGCTGACGATGATGAGGCAGACGATCGGCAGGACAACCGCAACCGCAATGAACATGAGGTTGTAGCCGAACGCCACCCAGCGCCACGGGCCCAGATCGAGCACATTGGGACGAAATCCCTTGCCGGTGACCGTGGTGAACGAGCGCGGCGCGATATAGCGTTGCTGAATCCAGATCAGGAACACCGTGATGATGCCGAGCGCCATGCTCATGGCCGCTCCCAGGAAGTGGTTGGCGTCGTCGCCCACCGCCTTCGAGAAGATCTGGGTCGTCAGGGTTTCCCAGCCATAGGGTGCGGACAGCTTGAACGGCACGCCGAACTCGCCGGCGCTGGTCACGAAGACGATGATCGCTCCCGACAGGATACCCGGCATGACGAGCGGCAGGGTGACGGTCATGGTGGTACGCACGAGGCCGGCGCCGGTCGTCCGCGCGCTGTCTTCGAGCGAGGGGTCCATGCGCCGCAGCGAGCCGACCACGAAGAGATAAACCAGCGGTGCGAAGAAGATGCCCGTGACCCAGATGACACCCCAGATATTGTCGATGTTGATGATCGCGCCTTCAATTCCAAGGACGTCGCGCGCCAGGTTGTTCAAAAGACCGGTCTGAGGCTCACCCAGATTGTGCCAGGCGATCGCACCGACGAAAGGCGACAGGAAGAATGGAATCAGGTTGTAGGGCTCGAGATAATCGCGGCCAGGGCAGTTCGTGCGGGCGTTGATCCAGGCAAGTGACACGCCCAGGAAAGTTGCCAGTATCGTTGAACCCGAAGAGATGATCAGCGTATTGACGAACGCTTTCGGAATGATCCGGTCAGTGAACATCTCGACATAGTTGCCGAAGCCCCAGGTCGTGTCCCAACCCAGCGGGTCGAGCACCTTGAAGCTGGAGACGAACAACACCGCCAGCGGAACGATCACGGCACCGGCGACGATAATCGCGACGATGAATGTGATGATGTTCTCCTGCGTCACCATGGCGCGCAGGCGATTGTTGAGGCGAGAACGCTCGCGTGTCGGCGAGAGGGCTTCCGAGGTCATGGCAAATCCACCGGATCAAATCATGATGAGGTCACACGACGAAAATCGGCGCGCGACAGAGTTACAGGCTTAAAACTGTAAACAGCTGGAAGGGTAGTCACGGGGTCCGGATTTTAGCCGGACCCCGCAACCCCGTCAGGCCAAACGGCCTAGCGGAAGTTTTCCTGCCATTCGCCGCGGACGTCTTTGTACTGCTTCACCGCAGAGACCCAGTCAGACATGCCGATCAGCTTGTGCTGAGACAGGTCCATCAGATACGGCGCGGCAGCTGCAGGCGCCTTGTATCCATCGCGGAACGAGTAGATCGCCTCGCCCTCGACGAAGAGGTCCGAGCCTTCCTCGGAAAGCAGGAACTCGACCAGCAGCTTGGCGGCATTCGGGTTCGGAGAACCCTTCAGCACCGCGAGCTGGTTGCCGAGCATCGCCTGGCCTTCCTTATAGGAACCGATCTTGAGCTTGTCCTTGAGGTCCGGCGCCTTGAGCACGTTCTGATACACGCGGCCCGAGAGGTTCCACATGTCGAACGGACGCTGGCAGGAGATGATCATCTGCATCTTCGGTTCGGTGCGGAACTCGACGATCGGGTCGGTCTTCGCGAGTTCCGGCCAGAAATCCTCGAAGTTCACGGCACCGGCCTGCTGCAGCGCAATCACCGTGTTCGTGTAGGTGAACGACTTGGTGATGTCCGAGGAAATGGTCTTGCCCTTGAGCGAGGCTTCGACGGCATCCGCATAGGAGTCGACGCTGAAGTTCTCCATCCCCGGGCAGGACGTGTTCCAAACCGGCTGGAAGGTGTAGGCCAGCGGCGTCACCACGAGCGGGAAACGCGAATACTGACCCGCACTATTGACGAGCTTTTCGCTGGCAGCCCAGTTTTCGGATTCCAGCTCCACGAACGCACCACGATCAGCCGCCTGATCGAAGAACGCCGGCGAGTGGACCAGGATCATGTCGACGGTGAATTTGCCCGCCTGAATTTCCTGACGGACCTGCGCCACCGTGGCGCCTGTGCCCTTACGCAAGCTATTGAATTCAAAGTCATCGCCGAGATTGTATCGCGCCTTGAAAGCCGCAGCCATGCGCTGCGCCGTCCGGTCCGAGAACAGCGGATGAATGATTGTGACCGAACCCTCTGCCTTGGCGAGAGGCGCAAGCTTGGCCTCGACAGCATTCAGGTTCTGAGCCTGCGCGACCGATCCGACCGCGAGAAGAGCGATCGCCGAAACGGCACCCGCCCAGATTGATTTGCGTTGGAAATTCATCGAATTCCTCTCCCTTTGTCCGCGTTATTTGAAAAACCAAATTTTTTTCTTTTTGTGTAACGGATTTGTGAGGCCGTGGAAAGCAGATGTTGTTCGGGCTCATCCCTTAGTCCGGTTCAATGCCTCGGCCTGCACTTCCAGCGCCTCCCCACTCGTCATGTTGAGCAGCACCTGATCCTGTTCGAGGGTTGCCGTGTCGGGTCCGGAAAAAAGCCGATTCACGGACTCCTTGACCATTTGCTGGGCAACCCGGGGCTTCGCGGTGATTTCCGCCGCCATTTCCAGCGCCGCTGCCAAGGTGTCGTCGCTAACCTCCTCGCACAGGCCCCAGTCCAGTGCGGTCGCGGCATTCACTTTACGACACAGCCCCGCGATGAGCTTCGCACGGGCCGGACCAACAAGGCGGGCCAGCCGCGGCAGGGTACCCCAGGAATAGGTGATGCCGAGTTCAACCTCGGGCGCGCGCAGCCACGCACCCGTCTGGAGAATACGGAAGTCACAGGATAGGGCGAGCGAAATGCCGCCGCCGATCGCGAACCGGTCCACCGCCGCGATCGTCAACTGGGGCAGCGCTTCCCAGGCCCGGCACATTTCCAAGCCCAGCCGAATGTGGCGCCGCGCCTCTGCCAGAGGCAAATCTTGCGCAAACGAATCAGGCTCGGAGATGTCGTTGCCCGCGCAGAACGCGCCGCCCGCGCCGGTCAGGATGATCGCACCGATATCGACCCGCTCGGCGAGGGTCCGCGCTGTCGCGGCGAGCTTGCGCTTCAGCTCGGATGACAGCGCGTTGCGCTTGCGTGGCCTGTTGAGGCGCACGACAAGCGTGTCATTGCCAGCCTCCTCAACGGTGACGACGGGGTCGGACACAACGATTCTCCCTGAACAAACAAATCTAGTCGTAGAAAACGAAGGCGCGAGTCTCGATGGTCTCGCGCGGTGCCGGGTCGGACGGGGTGTTGGGGTCCTCGAATGCCGAGTGCAGCGCGTAGCGCGCGGTGCCATCCGTGCGCGTGTCGTAATTCTTGAACAACAACACCTCATCGCGCGTCATGCGCGGAAAATAGACCCATCTGTGATTGGCGTCATAGGCGGCGTGGCGCGTCTCGCTTGGGCGGTCGTATTCGAATGACGGTTCCGCGCGCATCGGCGCCTCACGGCGGGTCGCATAGAGCAGGGCATCATCGATCGTGCGCGCATCGCAAACGGTCAACGGCCATTGTTCGATTGTCCCGGTCATCGACCGCCAGGCATTCACAATCGCAAATCGGCCCTTCAATCGCGCTTCGGCCGCCTCGCCGAACTTGTCGCGCATGCGCTGCGCCGCCGACCCGTCGGTATAGTCGCTGTGTGGCGCGGGCACGGGGTCGCGTGACGCATGCGCCTCACGATGTGAGCGCTCGGTCGAGCGGCGGGTGTGGTCGAACACCACCACCTCTGTCGCACCGGCGGCAACGGCGATGAGCTTCTCGATTTCTGGCGTATAGACCGATGCCAACTGTGCATCGTCATTGAAGTCGGTCACTTGCGTGACATGGTCGACGAAGGTGAAACCCTCCACATCCAGGGAAAAATCATCTGCCAGAAGGCGCGCGTTCGCAATCGGCATGTCCTGGGGCACACGCGCGCCCTGCATCTGCATTTTCTCAGCCGCAGAGTGCGCCTGATTGAACACCGGCGCCTCGCCCGTATAAACGAGATAGTTGATCGCTGCGGTGATCTCTGCTTCGCCCGGTGAGTCTTCGGCCTCGCGAATCATAGTTCAATCTCCCAAATCGACCACCCGCCGGGTCCTCCCAAGCTTGATGAACAGTCTATGGCCCGGTATGTCGATGAGTCCATGAATGCACCGTTACCCCACGCCGACGAACATCGCGGCGCAGCGTCAGAATCACGTACAATCCTGCCGACTCATCGTGCGATATCACCATCGCCCGCGCGCGCATTCAGCGCCACGCTCAGTACGAACACGCCGACGGCCAGCAGGAAGCCCGACCGGCGCTCGGCACCCGACAGGAACATCACGAGGCCGCCCACGCCCAGCACGAAACCCAGATTCTCGGTCAGCGTCGCCACGGAGACTGTCGCCATGAACGACCCGAGCATCGCGATCGAGATGAGTCCCGCGCTCACCCCCCATCGCCGCGCCGCTGCATATGCCGTCACGAAAGCGGCCGCGCCGCTCACGACTGCCTGGAACAGGATTGCCAGTTGCAGTTCCGTACCGGCGGCCCGCAGCAATCCCGCGAGATAGAGTGCGTACGCAGGTCGGCGCTGACAGAACGCCGACAGGCCCTCGCCATCGAGCACAGCAAGTGCGCATCCATAATAGCCTGCCGCATCGTTCCACGGCAGGAGACCCGCAATCGCATTGGGATGTGTGCGGCCGGCCAACCAGTAGCCGAATATTGGAAGCAGGGTCGCTGCAAGCGACAGCGCCAGCAAACCGACCGTGAGCGGCAGAGGATTCCGGAATGCAGCCGGCAAGCCCGCAGCTATCACGGAGCAAACGACAAACGCCGCAGCCAGCCATGGGGTGCCTTCAATTGCTATTATCTGGACCAGAACGGTCGCCACGCTGCGCCTCCGGAACGGAGTGTCGTGTCGGGACAACTTCCCCCAGCCCCGCGTCGGCCAAGATCAAAAAGGCGAGGAATGGTGGGCACGGCTGGGATTGAACCAGCGACCCCTGCGATGTCAACACAGTGCTCTCCCGCTGAGCTACGCGCCCCACCTGATACGGGTTTCAGCGCCGTCGGCGGCAGTCCAACTCCGGTCTTCCGTCCACGACAGGGGCGGGTGATACACCGCACCCCCGCCAATGGCAAGAGGCGCACCCGCCTAATTCGCCAGCCTTACCGCTTGTACTCGATCTCGTAGCCGACGACGACCGTGTCGCCGGTATTGACTGCGTTATGCTCCACCGGCGCCGAATAGGATCCGGACTTGCCGGGTTCATAGCTAAACACCTTCGTGGTGCCGTCGGCGAAGTGGGACGTGAGCTCACCCGCAGTGAGATATACCACCACATAGTCGAGCTCGTGAGTGTGCCAGCCGGTCTGTTCACCGGGCTTGATGGTATATTTTATGACGCGCGATCGGTCGTCTTCATGGACGAGTTCGCTGGGCTGCGCAGTGCGGTCATCTGAATCGGGTGTGTATTCAATTTCGGCGGTGTTGGACACGAGCGTCTCCAGAGATTTGTCTTCAAGCCAGCCGGACTATAGCAAGAAAGGCATGCCATCAGGCGACCTGTTCTTCCAGGATCGCATCCACATGATCGACCAGATCGCGCAGGTGGAACGGCTTGGACAGGACTTTCGTATCGCCCATTTCCTCACGCGCATTCATGGCCACGGCGGCGAAACCCGTGATGAACAGGACTTTCAGATCCGCATTCACCTTGCTCGCCTGACGCGAAACCTCGATCCCGTCGATTCCCGGCATCACGATGTCCGCGATCAGCAGCTCATAGGCGCGCTCCGACACGGCGTCGAGCGCCGCCAGGCCATCGGGCACAGCTGTCACATCGTGGCCGCTGCGCTCCAGCGCGCGTGCCAAAAACTCACGCATCGATTGATCGTCTTCGGCGAGCAGGATTCGCGCCATTGAACCTTTGTCCTCTAACCTCGTATGTCCGGGTCCACGCCCTCAGCACGGGATGCCAGAGGCTACCTCCAAGCGGTTTCGAAAGGGTGAAGAAAATCAATCGCCGACCGTCGCCATTTCCTGGCGCTCACGTCAAGACACGCAACGGTGTCAAGGGTGACAGTCCGCCCGCTTTTCGCTACATCAGGCATGTTATGGACCGCGAAACCATCAACGATTCCGACGCCGCGATCGAGATTCTCGCGCCCGCCGAGCAGCTTGTACCGCTGGTCTTCTCGTCGCCACATAGCGGACGGGCCTATCCCGATGCGTTTCTTGCGGCGTCCAGGCTTGATGCCCACGCCATCCGGCGTTCCGAGGATTCCTTCGTCGACGAATTGTTTGCCAAAGCGCCCCATCACGGCGCGCCGCTATTGAAGGCATTGTTCCCACGCGCCTTTGTGGACCCGAATCGCGAACCCTACGAACTCGATCCGGCCATGTTCATCGAGCCGCTCCCGGCATATGTCAACAAACGCTCACCACGTGTCGCCGCCGGACTCGGCACGATTGCCCGCGTGGTCGCGACCGGCGCGGAAATCTACGCGTGCAAACTCTCCTTCGCCGAGGCCTGCGAACGCATTGAACGATGCTACCAGCCCTACCACGAGGCGCTGGAAGACCTTATCACCCAGACCCGCACGGCATTCGGCACCTGTGTTCTCATCGACTGCCATTCGATGCCGTCGATCGGCGGTCCGATGGAGAATGACGCCGGACGCCGCCGCCAGGTGGATTTCATCCTCGGCGATGCACATGGCCGGGCGTGCAACCGCTCCCTGACGGGTCTTGTCGAGGAGACATTGCGCGAGATGGGATATACCGTCGTCCGCAACGCGCCCTATTCGGGCGGCTTCATCACCCGCAATTATGGTCGTCCCGAAACCGGTGTGCATGCCCTCCAGATCGAGATCAACCGGGCGCTCTATATGGACGAGGCGACCATCGAACGCACCGACGGCCACGCGAATGTCGCCGAGAATATGAGCCTGCTGGCCGCGCGCCTGGCCGCGCTCGAACCCGCAGCTCTCGCCGCCTGAGACGGAATTTGACAACGGCCCGCGCCCAGGCTGGCTTCTTCACGCTGCGCGATGCGTGCACGCACGACGCGGCGGCCATCCAGGCGATCTACGCCACGCATGTTCTGAACGGGCTCGCCTCGTTCGAAGAAGTGCCACCCGACGCCGGCGAGATGGCGCGGCGCATGACGAGCATTCAGGCAAAAGGCCTGCCCTACATCGTCGCCGAGCGTGAAGGCCGGATCGGCGGATACGCGTATGCCAGCCCGTTTCGCGAGCGTTCAGCGTATCGTTATACGGTCGAGGACTCGGTCTACATCGCGCCCGACGCATTGCGTCTCGGGCTCGGCCGGACCCTGCTGAGTGAAGTGATCACGCGTTGCACCGAGGCGGGATATCGGCAGATGATCGCGGTCATTGGCGACAGCGAAAACAGAAGCTCGATCGGCCTCCACACCCATCTTGGGTTCGAAACGATCGGCACGATGCCGGCCGTCGGATTTAAATTCGGGCGTTGGGTCGACAGCGTACGCATGCAACGCGCACTCGGCCCCGGCGCGTCTACGCCGCCACGGCGTTCCGACGACGACCCGGAATGACGGACCGGCGCAGCGCCCAAAAAAAAGGGCCGTGGAAACCACGGCCCGAAGTCATAGGGAGGAAACGCTTTACAGCGACACCGCAGTACGATGCCGCAACGCAATATATGCTTCTCGCAGATGCGAAGACAACCCATGTGAGAGCATCTCCCGGATATTAAAAGATAATTTTTCAGTCCATAAACCGTATTGAAATAATATTTCACGAAAATCTTGCATTGCACAATATGGCGGCAAATGTCACCCGCGCCGCCGTGCCTGACACGGCTTCTGGCACGGCATTTGCGAAGTGTATGGCGCCATGCCGAACATATTTCTCATCCCCCGCCTGAAGTTCCTGCCATCCACGATGGCCGCCAGCCTGTTCGGGCTGTCGCTCTTCATTGCCGTACATCCCGTCAACGCTATGGAATCCAAAGATATTTGCGCTTCGGCGATTGACCACGCGGAACGTGAACGCGAGATTCCCAGCGATCTCCTGACGGCGATCGCACAGACCGAATCCGGGCGATGGGACGCCGACCGCGAGGCAGTTATTGCCTGGCCATGGACGGTGACAAATGGTCCCGACGGGCGATTCTTTCCGACCAAGGCCAAGGCCATCGCCCATGTCCGGGCCTTGCAGGCACGCGGCATCCGGAATATCGATGTTGGCTGCATGCAGATCAATTTGCGCCATCACCCCGATGCCTTTGCTGATCTGCAGCAGGCATTCGACCCCGCGGCGAACGCCGCTTATGCGGCTCGCTTCCTGAGCGGTCTCTTCGAATCGCATCGGTCCTGGGGCGAGGCGATCCGGCGGTACCATTCCAAAAACACGAAATTCAACCGCCCGTATCACCAGAAGGTCGCGCGTGCCTGGAATGCCGCGCGGCAGAACTCCGCCGAAGCGCATCGACAGGCAGTGATCGCCGCCCATCTGGCACAACGCGCGCGCTGGCGCGCGGAACGCGCGGCCCAACTCGCCGCCGCCCGGTAGCACCCCGGCCCTCGCCACCAGTCAGGACCGTCTTGGACGGCGCACATGCCCCGTGGCATGGTGGATTGCCCATTCTGGAACGGGCCCATTGAGGAACGGCACGATGACCGCGCTCGCCGCCGACGCATACACGGACGCCAATTTCACCATCGGCTCCGCCGGCACCGATACTGGAGAAGACGGCTGGGTCCTCAACCTCGATGGCGCGTGGATCACTCAGCAAATCGCCGCCGTGGACCAGAAGCTTCGGGTTCTCGAAATGCCCACACAAGGAAGCGCTGTTATCGAAATCGGCGGCGTCACCAGCCTCGACACCGCGGGCGCATGGCTGATCCATCGCACCGAGCTCGCACTGCTCGAGCGCGGCAACGCAGTCGATTGTCGGTCCGCCATCCCGGCCTATGCGCGCCTGCTCGCAACGGTGCGTGCCAACGACGCCCATACGCCCGAGCCGCCGGAGCCGACCAACGCCTTTATCGCGATGATCGAGCGGGTCGGACGGGCCACGGTGGACGCGGCCGTGGAAGCACACGACCTGATCAACTTCCTTGGCCATTCCGTCATTGTGCTTGGCCATTCCATTGTCCGCCCTGGCCACATCCGCTTCACATCCCTGGTCCACCATATCGAGCAGGCCGGTCTGAACGCGTTGCCGATCGTCGGATTGATATCCTTCCTGATCGGCATCGTGCTGGCCTTTCAGGGTGCCGAACAACTCAGCAAATTCGGCGCCGAGATATTCACTGTAAATATCGTCGCCCAGGGCGTATTGCGCGAAATGGGTGTCCTGTTGACCGCCATCATTCTGGCCGGCCGGTCCGGCAGCGCCTTCACCGCACAGATCGGGACGATGAAGGTCCGCGAGGAGGTCGACGCCATGCGCACGATCGGCCTCGACCCGATGCAGGTACTCGTCCTGCCGCGCCTTTGGGCGCTCGTCATCTGCCTGCCGCTATTGACCTTCTACGCCAACCTCATGGGCCTGCTCGGCGGCGCGATCATGGCCACCGTCACCCTCGACCTGACATTCTTTCAGTTCGTCCGGCAACTGAGCGGTGCGGTCACCTTGTGGACATTCTGGATCGGGCTGATCAAGGCGCCGGTGTTTGGTTTCATCATCGGCCTCGTGGGCTGTTACGAGGGGATGCGCGTGTCGGGCAGTGCGGAATCCGTCGGCCGCATGACCACCCGCGCCGTTGTCGAAGCAATCTTCCTGGTGATCGTGCTCGATGCGTTGTTCTCAATTCTGTTCGCGATCCTGGGGGTCTAGCGGATGACCGCTGCACCAGAACCAACGCTCGATGCGGTGATCCGTATCCGCGGCCTGCGCACCCAGTTCGGTGCCAACGTTATCCATGACGGGCTCGACCTCGATGTGGCGCGCGGTGAGGTTATGGGCATCGTGGGCGGCTCGGGCACCGGCAAATCGGTTCTCCTGCGCACCATTATCGGCCTGAATGCGCCGGCCGACGGGCAGATCGAGATGTTCGGCCAGGAGGTCACAGACTCGAGCGACGAGGAACGACGCGCCGTCCAGCGCCGCGTCGGGGTTCTGTTTCAGGACGGTGCACTGTTCAGCTCCCTCACGGTCGCACAGAACATCGCCGTACCCCTGGCCGAACACACGCCCCTGTCGCCCGAGTTGCGGAGTGAAATCGCGGACGTGAAGATCAATCTGGTCGGCCTGCCTCTCGATGCAGCCAATAAATATCCCTCGGAACTCTCCGGTGGCATGCGCAAGCGCGCGGGCCTCGCGCGTGCGCTGGCACTCGATCCGGAAATCCTCTTCCTGGACGAGCCCACAGCGGGTCTGGACCCTATCGGTGCCGCGCGGTTTGACGAATTGATCGGCGAGCTGCGCGACGCGCTCGGACTTACGGTCGTGATGATCACACATGACCTGGACAGTCTGAACGCCATCTGTGACCGAATCGCCGTCCTCCTCGACAAACGGATTCGTGTCGGCACAATGCAGAATTTGATGGCAGATGATCACCCATGGCTGCGAGACTATTTCCACGGGCCGCGCGCCCGTGCGGCGATGGATCAGCCAAACGAAGCGGAGCAACGTTGAGCGATGGAAACCCGCGCAAACTATCTTCTGGTTGGCAGCTTCGTGCTCCTGATTGTCGCAGGCACGGTCATGTTCATTCTGTGGCTGGCAAAGTTCCAGTTCGACCAGCAGTTCACGCGCTACGACATTGATTTTCCCGGATCGGTCAGCGGCCTAAAAACCGGCGCGACGGTCGAGTTGAACGGTATTCCTGTCGGGGAGGTGATCGATATCCGGATTGACCCTGACAATGTGGAACGGGTGAAGGTAACGATCGAGGTGCCTGCCAGTACGCCGGTCCGCGCGGATACCGTGGCCAACATGCAGCTCCAGGGGATCACGGGCGGGGTCTCGATACAATTGTCCGGCGGCACCCAGGATGCCCCGCCACTGAAGGCGAGACCAGGCAAGAAGAACGCCGTGATCGCCTCGCAATCTTCCGCGCTGGAGCAATTTCTCGAAGGCGCGCCGGAACTGCTGACAGGCCTGCAAACCCTCGTCGCGCGGGCCGCAAGGTTGCTGAATACGGACAATCAGGATGCCTTCGCGCAAACCCTGGCCAACGCTGCGGCACTGACAGGCGCGCTCGCCGCGCGCACCGGCGATATCGAGCTGCTGCTCAGCGAAGCATCGGGTACGATGACGAATCTGCGCGAAGCGAGCCGGACGATGGTCGCCTTGTCGGCGCGCGCGGACGCCACACTCGCATCCGTCGGCAGCGCCGCCAACAGCGTGACCAGCACGGTGGAGGCCAGTCAGCCCGACCTCGCCGCTTTGATCGTGGACCTGCGGCGCACCTCGAATTCGATCACCACCATGACCGACGAAATGAATGCGTTGATCGAGGAGAACCGCCCGTCGTTGCGTGATTTCACGGGCGACGGCCTCTACGAACTGACCAGCTTCCTGACCGAGGCGCGGGCCCTGATCGACGGGCTTGACCGCGTGACCACGCAAGTCGAGCGCGATCCCGCCCGTTTTCTGTTCGGCAACCAGCAGCAGGGCTATGAAACAGCAAGATAACCCGGAATTTCTGGCACACTCGTTGCGGCACGCGCCGCGTCGCGGATTCCTGCAGGGCGTCGGTGCCCTGTCCCTGACATCGGCGCTCGCCGGTTGCGGTGTCGGAAAGCTGTTGCCGGGCCAGGGCCCGCCGCCGCGCCTTTTCCGACTTTCTCCCAAAAGCACATTCGACGAGGATCTCCCGACCGTTGATTGGCAACTCGTGATCGAAGAGCCTATATCTCCAACGGGACTCAGCACGACACGGATTCCGCTTCAACGTCGCGCCGTCGAGCTGGAATATTACGCGCGCGCGAACTGGACGGACCGGGCACCGGCGATGGTGCATACGCTGGCAGTCGAATCGTTCGAGAATTCAGATCGTATCGTGGCCGTCGGACGCGAATCGCTGGGTCTGCGCTCGGACTTCATCCTGAAGCTCGACCTGCGGGAGTTTCAAACGGAATATACCGGCGAGGGTCCGCCGGCGGCCCACGTGCGCCTCAATGCCAAACTGGTTCAGATGCCCCAGCGGACCATCATCGCATCGCAGCGGTTTACCCGCCGCATTCCCGCCAAGGCAGACACACTCGAAGAGATCGTCGAGGCGTTCGACGAAGCCTTGGGCAAGGTGTTGAAGGAATTGGTAACCTGGACGTTGAGGACCGGGCAGGCCGCGCGGGGCTAGCAGGAATGCCTAGGTCGCGTCCTGATCGTTCAGCGCGTTCTGTACAAACCGCACCAGGACGCGCAGCGGCAGCGGCTTGTCGACCACCGCGAAGACATCGAGACCCTCTTCGGTCGCACGCTTGACCTGGTCCGCGTAACCCGACATCAGAATAATCTTCGGTTTGTAATCGAGATTGGCCGCAAGTTGAGCGGCCTTGATCCCGTCCAGGCCCGGCATGCGGACATCCATGATCACGACGGCGGGTTTTTCCCGGCGCATCGTGTTGACCGCGGCAAAACCATTATCTTCCTGGGCAACCGAAATCCCGAACCGCGACAGGAATGATGCGATCTGCTCGGCCTGTTCGCGGTCATCGTCGACAATCATCACCAGCGGTGGCTGGCGAGAGTCTTCGGATGGGGTCGTGGCTGCAATTCCTGCCATGGACTGGCACTCATTTCCTTGAACACACGCGGTTGTACCGCAGGAAAACTAACACATCCACTCTGATTGGCCGCGTACATATGTATCACATTTGAGAGAAAAATTCAGCCGCGGTGCGTTCTACCGCAGCATTTCTCGAAGAATTCCCGAAACTTCCCTTAGATTCAACGGTTTCTGCAATACCGTCGTGACACCCGCGCGCGCCCAAATCTCATCCTGGCCACCAAGGTTGGTGTGCCCCGTCATCACGACAATCGGAAGTTGTGGTTGCTCCAGGCGCACCCGCGCCAGGAAATCTGCGCCATCCATGCCCGGCATCCGCAAGTCGGTCATCACCAGTTCGTAGTGGGTCTCGCGAACACGATCGAGCGCCTCCGACCCGTTCGCCGCGGTATCTATCGTGTAACCGCGCGTCTCCAGGAATTTGGACAAGGTCGTGGTCGCTTCGTGCTCATCGTCGACAACCAGAATGCTCGCCATCAGTTTTTCCGCACGCCCTAGCCGTCCGCCGCCGTATCATGAGCGACTCCTGAATCCGGCTGGGCGATCGGCAGCCTGATCTCGAACACAGCCCCCTTCGGTCCGTTGGCCACGGAAATCGTACCCCCCATTCCGCTGATGATGCTGTAACCGATCGCCAGCCCGAGTCCGGTGCCCTTTCCGGCACGTTTCGTCGTGAAGAAGGGTTCGAACACCTGCTCCAGATTTTCCTCGGATATGCCCCCGCCATTGTCGGAAACGCTGATCACCACTTCTTCGGGGCGCGCGCGCCCGGCGGGGTCATCGTCTAGGCCTGCGACAAAGGCCGAAACCTCAATCACCCCGCCCTCGATACGCGAACGGTCCCCGGCCCCGTCCACGAGCATGTCCTTCTGGCTGAAAACCGCGTCGCGTGCGTTCGCCAGAAGATTCAGCACCACCTGCTCCAGGCGGATCGGTTGACCGAATACATAGGGGGCCACTTTGGGCAGGATCGTCCGGACCTCAACCCCGTCGAGGCGATACTGTTCGCGAACCATTGATGCCGCGGAGTCAACGCACGCGATCGGATTGAACCTGTCTTCGGTTTCGTCTTCCTGCCGGCTGAACACGCGCATGTGGTTGATGATGTCAGCCATACGCTCGCTCTGGTTCGAAATACGGTCGAACTCCTCGCGGTGGCTCACCATGTCGGCCTTGTTCTCTTCCATCAGGATCAAGCTGGCATCCGCCGCCATGCGAATAATGTTCAGCGGCTGATTCAGCTCATGGGCCATGCTGGCCGCCATCTCGCCGAGCAGCGCCAATTTTGATGTCTGGATGAGCTGCGCCTGGGCAAGCTTGCGGTCGCTGATGTCTCGGATGATCACGAGGACGGCCGGTGCCCCCTGATAGGCGAACTCGATACCCGTTGCCTCACCTTCGAACGTCGTGCCGTCAATGCGGCGTCCGCGGAATTCGTGAATTTCGATATCGCTGTGAAATCCCGACATCGGTTTCGAGGCGCGCACCGAATCATGATTATCCGGATGCACGAAGTCCAGAGCCCGGCGCCCGATAAGTTCGGCCGGACTTGCCGCGCCCAGCAAATGGGCCCCGGCAGCGTTCGCGAAGACAATACGACCCTGTGCCTGGATTGCGATCATATCCGGTGAGGCTTCAATCAGTCGGCGATAGCGATCCTCGCTTTCTTCCAGCGCGGCCACGGCGCGTCGTTCCGCAGTGATGTCGGTAAACACGCAAACCCAGCCGCCATGCGGCAACGGGTCGGCGCGCACGAGCATGATCTGGCGTCCCGTCCGCGTGATTTCGAACTGGAACGGAAGCCCGTCTGCGAGGCGTTCATCGAGCGATTTGTCCGGCTCCGGATTGCCGGGCGCGTCGGCGATGTGCTCGATATCGGCGCCAATCGAACCGAGAATTTCCCGGAATGGCGCGCCGAGCAAATCCTGATCTCCGCCGAACACCGCCAGACGATCGAGGCGTGTATTCGTCAGAACTGCGCGCAGATGCCCGTCGAGCACGATCAGCCCTTCGCCCATTCCTTCGAGCGTGGCCTGCAGCAGCGTGGTCTTTTCCGCGAGCTCTTCCTGCCCCAACCGGATATCGGTGATGTCGGTCATCACACACACGGTGCCGCCGTCGGTCGTCCCGCGCCCGAGCAACTGGACGTGGCGGCCGTCCGAAAATCGCATCTCGCGCCGCTCACGGGGGTTCTCGAACCAGGCCGCCTGGCTGGTGACCCAAGCCTCACTATGTTCGCCGACCTCGGCAATCGCGCCATTCTCCGCGGATCCGCGCATCAAGTGCTCGAACGTACTGCCGGCGACGATGCGTGAACTCGCACCGGGGAAGTATTCCGGCGCCCGTGAGTTCCAGAGGATCAATCGGCCCATCTCATCGAACAGCACGAACCCGGCAGGGATCGATTCGATCGCGTCGAAAAGACGCGATTGCGCCTCACGCGCCCGGTCTTCCGCCAAAACCATGGCCGTGATGTCCGTGCCGGTGCCGCGGTAGCCGAGGAATTGTCCCGAGGGCCCGAAGATCGGGCGGCCGTTGACCAGGAAATGGTAATCCCCGCCGTTGCCGTGCGGCCGTTTCACCCGGACGTTGCGAAATGGCTGACGCGCGGCGATCGCGGCGATCAGACGGCTCCACTCCTCCTTGGACCCCTCCGACGGTTTCTCACCAATTTTGTGACCGATCAAATAATCGCCCAGACGCCCCGATACTTCCGAGAACCTGCCGCTGACATGGGTGAAGCGGGTTTCGGAGTCCAGTTCCCAGACCCAGTCCGAAGCCGCGCTTGTAAAATCCCGGAATCGTTGCTCGCTGTCGGACAGTTCGACTTGTTGGCGCTTCATGTCCGAAATATCGGAAAGCGTGGTCACGGTGCCGCCGTCGTCGGTGGGTGCGTCATCCAGCTGCAGCCATGTTCCATCCACCATCGCAATTTCAACGGGCATGCTGCCCAGACCGCGAAGGCGCTGAATATCCCCGACCCATTCGTCCGGATGCTGGTCCGCATCCACAACGCGGCCATTCACCGCGAGCGCACGAAGAAACTGCGCATAGGACATCGATCGCGGTTCGTCCACCGCCGCCCCGTGCACCAGCCGTCGAAACTTGTTGTTGTGCTCGATCAGATTGTCGTTGGCGTCGAACAATCCGAAGGCATCCGACATGCTGTCGAGCGCGCCTTCCAGCCTGTCCTGGGTCAGTTTTAGCCCGCGTGTCAGCGTTTCGTTCTCGACTCCCAGCCGGAAACTCTCCGAAAAATTCCGATTGGCCGCGCGGCCGAGGAAAACAAGCGCCAACAGGAAGACGACGCCCGAAACACCGAGCACCGTACTTTCGGTGTTCTCCTGGATCACGAGGATACCCGCGATGGGAACCGTCAGCGGCACCAGATAGGCGACGAGTGCCGGAAAGAATGGCGCAAAGCTCGCCGTCGCGCCCGCGCCCATTCCGAGCACGAAAATCACCAGATAGGCCTGGATCAGAAAACTGTCTTGCGTAAACAGCACCGCCGAACCGATGCCCCAGGCCATCCCGGCCGCCAAATGAACACCGATCCAGATGATGCGCCACTTGGCCCCATAGCCCGCGCCACGCGCCACGGCGGTGTCATAGTGACGGTATAACTGCCAGCGGACTGCCGAGGTCGCCCACACAATGCCGACCCAGACAACCAGCGCAATCGTCGGAACATTACCCCAAAGCAGAAACCCCAGAATGATGCTGTTAACCGGCGGAACGAAATTGCTCAGGCGCGCCTGCCGGGTCAGCGCGACCATCTGCGCATGCGCCAAACGGTCAGGATACGAATGTTCCGTATCCGGATTCGCTTTCCGAGAATCCCAGTTCTGCATTTCCGACATACGTTGCTCGTCAGGCGGTGCGGGCGAGAGCGCCGACACGCAACAAGCTATTGAAGAACAATGACTTGGGCAAGTCAGCCCCACAAGCCCGATTGCGGCAGTGCGAGGCAACTGCCATCGATCGACAGGCCCGGCGTACGGTCCCGGGCCAACAACAACGGGCCATCGAGATCCACATAGGCCGCGCCTTGGGCAACAAGCATTGCCGGCGCCATTGCGAGGCTGGTGCCAACCATGCAGCCGACCATCACCCCGAAACCATCCGCACGGGCCGCGGCACACACGGCCAGCGCCTCGGTCAGTCCCCCGGTCTTGTCCAGCTTTATGTTCACCAGATCGTACTTGTCCTTGAGCTCCGGCAGGCTTGTCCGGTCGTGAAAGGCCTCATCCGCACACACCGGAACGGGGCGGTCCAACCGAACCAGCGCCTCGTCATCTCCGGCTGGAAAAGGCTGCTCGATCAACTCTACGCCCAGTGCATTCAATTCCGGCACGAGCGCCTCGTAGACAGGGACATTCCAGGCTTCATTGGCATCGACGATCAGACGCACATTCGGTGCCGCCGCACGTACCGCCCGGACTCGCGCGAGATCGCCCTCACCGGTCAGTTTCAGTTTCAGCAGCGGGCGGCCGGCATTGGTTTCCGCCTCGCGAGACATCGACTCCGGCCCGTCAGCGCTCAAGGTGAACGCCGTGACCACCGGTTCCGGTTCCGTCAATCCGGCGCGCAACCAGGCTGGTATGCCCGTGGATCGAGCCTCCAAATCCCAAAGCGCGCAATCGATCGCATTGCGCGCCGCGCCCGCAGGCATCGCCGCCTGCAGTCCGGCCCGCGTCATGCCATCCCTGATCGCAGGTGCCATCGACTGAATTGCCGACACGACACTCTCCGGCGTCTCGCCGTAACGCGCGTTTGGCCCGCACTCGCCGCGCCCGGTCGCCGCGCCGTCCGATACCTGGGCAACCACCACGATTGTCTCGGTCTTGGTCCCACGTGAGATCGTGAAATGCCGCCGCAATGCGAAGGTTTCGATCTGCGCGTGCAGAAGGCTCACCGTGCTAGGCCTGAATAAGCCGTTCCACGATCGGCGCCACGCCATCGCGGACCGGATCGAGTGCCGGGAGCCCAAACCGGTCCGAAAGCCCCGCCAGCAGATCTGCTCGCGCGCCGGCCTCGCCCATCGCCGACGTATTCACCGCGATCCCGACACATTGCGCATCCGGATTGGTCAGCCGCGCCGCCGCCAGGTGGCCGTCAATGCAGACCCCGATATCGGGCAACGCCTGATGTGGCAGACCGCGCATATGGCTACGCGTCGGTTCATGGCACAGCACCAGCGCATCGGGCTGGGCGCCATGCACCAGCCCCATCGTCACCCCGGCATAGGAGGGATGAAACAACGATCCCTGCCCCTCGACCAGGTCCCAATGACCCGGCGCATTGGCCGGGGCGAGCCACTCGGTCGCACCCGAAATGAAGTCCGACACCACGGCGTCGACCGAGACGCCCGATCCCGCGATGAAGATGCCCGTCTGCCCCGTCGCGCGAAAATCGCAATCCATGCCCCGCTGACGCATCTCTGCATCCACCGCCAACGCGGTGTACATCTTGCCGACGGAGCAATCCGTCCCGACCGCCAGCAATCGTTTGCCCTGCCGGCGCGCCCCCGTTCCCACATCGAAGGTCTGGCTGGGATGGCGCACATCGAACAATTGCGCGCCGTTTGCGACCGCCGCCGCAGCGACATCGGGAATATCGGCAATCCGCGCATGCAGGCCCGAGGCCACATCCATGCCGGCTTCAATCGCCTGCAGAATGGTCGAAACCCAATGCTCGCCGATCACGCCACCCCGGTTCGCGACTCCGATCACCATCGTTCGCACCCCCGCCGCGGCCGCCGCGTCTATGGTCATGTCGGGCAGGCCGAGATCGGCATTGCAGTT
The DNA here is from genome assembly GCA_039980135.1 of Alphaproteobacteria bacterium. Taxonomy (NCBI): domain Bacteria; kingdom Pseudomonadati; phylum Pseudomonadota; class Alphaproteobacteria; species Alphaproteobacteria bacterium. The sequence continues at coordinate 209,898 of JBDXCV010000006.1, read as the reverse complement.
TTCGAGGCGCAACTGGCCGACACACCAGTCGCGCCGCCAATGCACGATGCCCTGCGCGGTTTTCGCCGCCAGTTGGTCGGCGGCATCGCCGAGAAACATCAGATAGGGGTGGTCGATCTGCAAAACCCGTCGCTCCTCTCTTGTCCGTCCGTTGATCCCGCCGCCCCAGTTGCTGCGTGCATTGACGGAGAGTTATTGTCCGCCCTTAACCCGTGCGGAGAAATCCCCCATGTTTACCACACGACCCGAAATCCGTGGCACCCACGGTATGGTCGCTTCGACCCATTATCTCGCCTCGATGGCGGGTTGGCGCATGTTCGAGATCGGCGGAAACGCGTTCGACGCCGCGGTCGCGACCGGGCTCGCATTGCAGATCGTCCATCCCTATCAGAACGGCCCGGGCGGCGACTTGCCGATCGTGCTGCACGATGCGCGCACCGGCAAGGTCGAAGTGATCTGCGGTCAGGGCGTATCGCCGGCCGCGGCGAGCATCGAGGCCTACCGCAATCTCGGCCTGGACCTGGTTCCCGGCACCGGCCTGCTCGCACCCTGTGTGCCCGGCGCCTTCGGCGCCTGGATGCTGATGTTGCGCGACTATGGCCGTCTGTCCCTGCGCGATGTGCTCGAACCCGCAATCGGGTATGCCCGCGACGGGTATGCCGTGGTTCCGATGATGAATACGGTCATCGGCGGCGTCGAGGAGATGTTCCGTGCCGCCTGGCCCACGTCTGCCGAGACGTGGCTGGTCAACGGCGAAGCGCCGAAGGTCGGCAGCATGCATCGCACGCCGGTAGTCGGCGCAACCTACCAGCGCCTGCTGAACGAGGCCGAAGCCGCCGGCGGCGACCGCGAAGATACGATCGAGGCGGCCCGGCGCGTGTTCTACGAGGGTTTCATCGCAGAGGAGATCGATGAATTTTGCCGGACCACCGAATGGGTCGATTCGACCGGCGAGGCCCATGGCGGCTTGCTGACCGGCGACGACATGGCGCGCTGGCGGGCGACCGTCGAGGAACCGGCTACCTATGACTATGCGGGCCACACGGTCTGCAAACCCGGTGTGTGGAGCCAGGGACCGGTGTTTCTGCAACAACTGGCGCTGCTCAAGGGCTTCGACATTGAATCCATGGACCCGCTCGGCCCCGAATTCATGCACACCCAGATTGAGTGCGCGAAGCTCGCGCTCGCCGACCGGGAAGCCTGGTACGGCGATCCCGTGGTCAACGATGTGCCGATCGAGACGCTGCTCTCGGACGCGTACAACGAGACGCGCCGCGCCATGGTGGGCGACGAAGCCTCGCTGGAGTTCCAGCCCGGCGCACCGGACGGTCGCAACCCCGCGCTTGCCGAGTTCACGATTTTCGATCCCCACGCGGCGGCCGCATCGGCACCGGGCGCGGGCGAACCCAATGCCGCACAAGCCGGTGTGGGAGAACCCAACGCCGCGCCCAGCAGTTCCAATGGCGACACGGTGCATTGCGACACCGCGGACCGGGACGGCAACATGGTCGCCTGCATGCCCAGCGGCGGATGGCTGCAATCCTCGCCGACGATCCCGTCGCTCGGCTTCTGCCTCGGCACGCGGGCCCAGATGTTCTGGCTCCAGCAGGGGTTCGCGACGACCCTGCAGCCCGGCATCCGCCCACGCACCACGCTCAGTCCGACACTTGCCATGCGCGACGGCGCGCCGTCGCTCGCTTTCGGCACCCCGGGCGGCGACGCTCAGGACCAGTGGGCACTGACCATGTTCCTGCGCCATATCCATCACGGATATGACCTGCAGGCCGCCATCGACGCGCCCAATTTCCATACCGATCACCTGCCCTCGAGCTTCTACCCCCGCACTTTCCAGCCCGGGGAGGTCAAGGCGGAGGGGCGCTTTGCCGACGCCACCATTGCCGCCATGCGCGAACGCGGTCACCGGGTGACCATGGTCGGCGATTGGGCATCCGGCCGGATGACCGCCGTCGGTCGCGAACGTGGCGCACATGGCTGGTTCCTGAAGGGGGCTGCGCATCCACGGTTCCAGGAAGCCTACGCCGTTGGCCGGTAGCGGTCCCGCGAAGCGAACCGGCGGCCGGATGCGCCTGCGGTGACCGAATCCGCACCCACAGGATTGTCTGATCGTCTGCGCCGTGGCCCCTATGGCCGCATCTGGCAACTCTCCTGGCCGACGATCCTTTCGAACCTGACAGTCCCCATGCTCGGCGCGGTCGACACGGCCGTCATGGGCCACCTGCCCGACCCGGCCTTTATCGGCGGTGTCGCGGTCGGCGCCATGATCTTCTCGTTTCTCTACTGGGGTTTCGGCTTCCTGCGTATGGGCACAACCGGGTTTGTCGCCCAGGCGCACGGGCGCGGCGACGGCGATGAAGTCCGCGCCGTGCTCGCGCGCGCACTCCTGATCGGCCTGGTCGCCGCCGTTGTTCTCCTGGTTCTGCAGCACCCCCTACGATTGGGCGCTTTGCACATACTCGATGCCGCACCGGATGTTGAGCGGCTCGCCCAGAGCTACTTCGACACCCGCATCTGGGGCGCCCCGGCGACTCTCGCCAACTACGCGATTCTGGGCTGGATGCTCGGTATGCAGTTCGCACGCGCCGCGTTGCTGGTTCAGATCGTTATCAACGGCCTGAATGCCGCGCTCGATATCTGGTTCGTCGTCGATCTGGGATGGGGGATCGAGGGGGTCGCGCTGGCCACCGCGCTGGCCCAGTACACGGGCGCAATCCTGGGTCTGGTGCTGATCGCATTGCGGCTCCGGCGCATCGACGGGATCTGGGACCGGGTACGAATTTTCGATCTCGTGGAACTCACCAGCCTGTTCCGGGTCAGCCGCGATATCTTCATCCGCACCCTCGCGATGATTTTCGCCTGGTCCCTCCTGACCTGGACCGGCGCGCGGATGGGCACCAACGTGCTCGCCGCCAACGCCTTGCTGATGAACTTCCAGTCGTTTCTGGCGCACGGCCTGGACGGCTTCGCGCACGCCACGTCTGCGCTCGTCGGCGAAGCTGTCGGCGCACGAAACCGCCGCCTCTTGCGTGATACTGTCGTGGCGGCGACATTCATGGCGGGCTGTGTGGCCATCGCCTACGCGGTCGTATATGCCGTTTTCGGCGCCCATCTGCTCGCGCTTCTGACCGACATCCAACCCCTGCGCGAATTCGCCGGCGGTTTCCTGCCCTGGATGGCATTGTCGCCTCTGTTGTCGGTGTGGTCGTACCAGCTCGATGGCATTTTCATCGGCGCCACGCGTGCAGCCGAAATGCGCAATGCCATGATCGTTTCCGTGGCGCTCTACACGGTCGCCATCTTCACCCTGCCTGCATACATGGGTAATCACGGCCTATGGGCGTCCGTCATGCTGTTCATGGTGCTGCGCGCCCTGACGCTGGCGCTGTTCTATCCGCGGGTCGAGCGAATGGTGGCGGAATAGTGGCAAACGTTTGATACTGTTACAAAAATTTTATCAAAACCTGACGATCGATTGTTGACACGAAGCGAGGCTTTTCTGCATCTTGCCGGGGCGTCGGCGGTTCGTTTGAGTGACTCGCCGACATTTGATTCGAGTGAAGGATTCGACGCTTGAAGTTCGACCTGCGCAATAAACCTGCCCTGGCGGCACTCGCGGCGGCCGTGATCCTGCTTCCCGCAGGCGCATTTGTTTTTGGCAGCCTCAGCGGAACCGACCCCGTCCCACAGGTTTCATCGACCGCTACAGCGGCGACCCCGCCCGCCATTCCAGCCCCCGTCGTAGAGCCGGAACCGCTCGGCCCCTTGATCCACACCGTGGAAATCGAAAACGGCGACAATCTGATGGACGTGCTCGTCAAGGCGGGGGCGAAACGCGCCGACGCCCACACGGCGATCCAGTCCCTGAAGGGCGTCTACGATCCGCGCCGCGATTTGCGGGTCGGCGACGAACTGCAAATCACTCTCGGCCCGTTAACTGACCCCGTGGCCGAAACCCCCGCCGATGCGCCCGACTACACGCTTTCATCCCTGCGTCTGCCTGTGACCTATGACCGAGAGGTCGAGGTTGAACGCGCGGACGACAGTTTCGTCGCCCGGGAAATAGAGCTGCCGCTGACGACGGAATTCGTCCGCGTTACCGGCGTGATCGATTCGAGCCTTTTCGTGAACGGACGCGACGCCGGTATCCCGATTTCGGTTCTGATCGAACTGATTCGAATCTACAGCTTCGACGTCGATTTCCAGCGCGACATCTGGAACGGCGATGCCTTCGAAATCATGTTCGAACGCCAGCGCAACGAAGACGATGCCGTCGTCAACAACGGTGAAATCCATTACGCCAAGCTTACCCTGCGCGGCACCGATCTGCCCTTCTATCGGTTCGAAACCTCGAAAGGGACGATCGACTATTTCAACGAAAAGGGTGAAAGCGTGCGCAAGGCGTTGATGAAGACACCGCTCGACGGCGCACGCCTGTCGTCACGCTTCGGCAAACGAAAACATCCGATCCTGGGATATACCCGCCTGCACGCGGGCGTGGATTTCGCGGCGCCCACGGGTACGCCGATCTATGCCGCCGGCGACGGCACCGTCGAGGTCGCCCGGGTCAATGGCGGCTACGGCAAGTATATCCGCATCCGCCACAACGGCACCTACGCCACCGCCTACGCCCATCTGAACGGATACGCGCGTGGCATCAGTTCCGGAAAGCGCGTGCGGCAGGGGCAGGTCATTGGATATGTCGGGACGACCGGCCGGTCCACAGGGCCACATCTACACTACGAAATTCATCGCGACGGCAAGCAGATCAACCCCCTGGGGCTCAAGCTGCCGAGCGGCGAAAAGCTCAAGGGTGACCGTCTCGCAACGTTCCAGAGCCTGCGTGAATCCGTGGACGCGCGCTTCGCGTCTCTGGCGGCACCCGCGCTTACGGCGGGCGGCGACCACTCGCTTACGGATTAAGTTCCTGATAGGTCGCGCGGGCCAGTGACAGCAGGCGGTCACGCGCGCCCTGACCGATCAGCACATAGGCCAGCGGCCCGTCCTTCCACCAGAACGCCGAGACATCGTCATACTCGGTAAAACGGAACGCCGTCTCACCCCCCGCCAGGTTCTGCTCGACATAAAGCGTGAGCCGCTCACCCGATTCCGCTTCGTACATGAATTGTGCCGCCGGACCGGATTCGGACGCCGGCAGGAGACGTCCCCCCACGAGCCGATAACCCTCACCATCCAGGTTGGGTGCCAGCAACGGCGCGTCCAGGCGCTTTGAAAGCCAGGCGACCAGATGGGCTTCCTCGCTCGCCGGCACCTCGACGGCATGGCGTACTTCGCGCGCATACATCTGATGCGCTTTCACCGCACCACGCGCCAGACTGACATTCGGGTCCTCACCCGTACTCACCGCATCATTCGCAAACCAGCCACCGGCGGCGCCCACAGCAATCAGCGCGACCATCGCCGCCACATGCCAGATCGGGCTGCGGACCGGCGCCGACGCGCCGATATTCTGGAGTCGTGCCGGAATCTGCCGTTCCAAAAGAGGGTCATAAACTCGCTCGACGGCGCTCGAAATGGCGCGGAACTCCGCGACCCGCATGGCCTCATCGGGGTTCGCGGACAACCAGGCCTCAACCTCGGCGCGACGACCGGGATCGAGGCGGCCATCCACCAGCGCCTGTATCTCATCCTCGGTGGGAATTTCGGGAAGATCGCTCACGTTATGCTCCGTCCACTGTCTCGCGTTTCCCCCCAACTTGCCGCCCGCACCTTCTCTCGCGCGCGCGACAAGCGAGACATTACCGTCCCGATGGGAACGCCGGTGATGTCCGCCGTTTCGTCGTAACTGAAGCCCTCCATCGTCACCAGCAACAGGGTCTGGCGCTGGGTGTCGGGCAGATCCTGAATAGCCGCGGTCACCTCGCGGAGCTGAATCCGGTCCGCCTGGTTGGGCGGCACCGCCATCGCCGGGAAATAATCCTGGATTTCGACGACATCCGGCCGCGCCACGGCCCGCGCCACGTCATTGACATAGATATTGTGCAGAATGGTGAACAGCCAGCCGCGCAAATTCCCGGGCCGCTTCCAAAGATGCCAGCGGCTCATCGCGCGTTCGAGACAATCCTGAACCAGGTCGTCCGCCCGCGGCTCGTCATGACGCAACAGCACCAGCGCATAACGGCGCAGGTTGGGTATATGCATCTCGACGCGCTCGAACGAACTGCGTTTCATTCCCGGTCTCCGGCCCCCTTATACAACACTGGCATGCGAATGCGGCGGCGGACAGTGACATTGGAAGATATCACCGACCGCCGCCTTTCGGGGTATTCGCCGGCAAGTTCGGCGCGCCCGGGGCGTAGTGGTCAGGGGCGTGGGGATCAGGGCCCGGACCGGCCCAGGAGCCGAATCAAAAGAATCGCCGGATGACCGCGCACGCGGGGCGCCCCCGGTCTCCCGGCGACGGCCTGCACACGGCCACCCGACCGCCTACTTGCCTAGGCACATCATCAACAGGTGGATCGCGGGTTTATTCCCGGAAAAACTTCGCCAGCATAAAATCAGCTTGTTCAGCCACGGACGAAAAACAACAGAAGTCGCATCAACGCAGTCTGATCGATCGGCGCGATCAGTCCCGGTGCGACGATGCCGGTGTGATCGAGCCCTTCCAGGGTGATCGACCGCGGACAGATATCGGTCGCCGATCGTACGGGCACCAGCCCGTCGCTCGGCACGTCATTGCCATGCATCCATAGCAGCGTCGGATAGCTCCAGGATGTCGGCCGCGCAAAATTGTCCGGATCGGTGACATAGGTCGCCACGCACAGGATCGGGACAGTTTCGAGTACCGCCGCGATTTCGGCCCTGTGCACTTCGAGATAGGCTTCACGCACGTCAGTCGTGAGATCTCTCAGGGATTCGCCCCGGCGCCCGAGAACCGAAAGCACCGCATCCATCAGTTCGGGAAATCCCGAGACTTGACGCGCCAGATCGGCAACGGGGGAGCCGCGAAACGGCACCTGCATCGCGATCCAGCACACCACGCGGTCGCGCTGTTCCGGTGCGGCACGGCGCAGATACTCCATGACATCGAGACCACCCTTGCTGTGAGTCACGAAACAAACCGGGGAGGTCCCGTCTCCAACGATCTGAACGAGCCGCTCTGCATTCGCCGCGACGCTGTCTTCGGTCTCGATATCCGCGATCTCGGCATCGATGCCCTCTTCGGCCAGCCAACTGTAGATACCGGCCATGTAACCGAGGTCATTGCCCAGTTCAACCGACGGGATGACGGCATCGCTGAGATAGGACGGCACGAAAATGATGCGCACGCCGTCGAACCGGCCGCGGATCTCCTCAAAGCGAGGCTCAATTCGCGATGCGTCCAGCCGGCCATCAACCAGATACTTGCCGAGGCGACCATTCTGATCGCCCGCCAGGTCAGGAAGCCCGGGCGGGGGCATGGCAATCTCGTGCCGCTCAACTGCGCCGACCGTGAAGAAGTAGCTCAAAATCGCCACGACGACGCATAGCGGCACCAGGATCACCAATCCACCACGGATCAACCAGCGGCGCCTGAGCGAGGATTGTCCAGTCACGCGTCACATCTCCACGCTGGTTGGCGGTGGCAGGTTGCCCGTCAGGCCGCTTCGGCCTGCACGACCTCGCCATTGATGACGAGGCCGTCGGCGCCGGCGCCCACCCGGACCACTTCACCGTCCACAATCGTGCCCTCGAGCAGCATCGTCGCCAACGGATTCTGGAGATACCGCTGGATGACCCGCTTGAGCGGTCGCGCGCCATAGACCGGGTCATATCCGGCGTTCGCCAACCAGGCGGTCGCCGCATCGTCCAGATCAAGACCGATCTTGCGGTCTTCAAGCAGGCGCCGGAGATGGGCCAGCTGGATCTCCACGATGCCGGACATCTGGTCGCGCGTCAGGCGATGGAACAGTAGCACTTCGTCCAGGCGGTTGAGGAATTCAGGCCGAAAGGCACCGCGGACGACTTCCATTACCGCCTCGCGGACCTGACCCGTATCCTCGCCATCTGGCTGGTTGGCGAGATGCTCACTGCCCAAATTCGACGTCAGGATGATCAGCGTGTTCTTGAAGTCGACCGTGCGTCCCTGTCCGTCGGTCAGCCGACCATCATCCAGCACCTGCAGCAACACATTGAAGACGTCGGGATGGGCCTTCTCGATCTCGTCGAACAGGATGACCTGATACGGCCGTCGCCGGACGGCTTCGGTCAGGGCGCCACCCTCTTCGTAGCCGACATATCCCGGCGGTGCACCGATGAGGCGGGCCACCGCGTGCTTTTCCATATACTCCGACATATCCACGCGAACCATTGCGTGCTCGTCGTCGAACATGAACTCGGCAAGCGCCTTGGTCAGTTCGGTCTTGCCGACGCCGGTCGGCCCGAGGAACAGGAACGACCCGATCGGCCGATCCGGGTCCTGCAGCCCGGCGCGCGCGCGACGCACCGCGTTGGAGATGGCGCCGATCGCCTCACCCTGCCCGATGACCCGGGCACCGAGCATGGCTTCCATCTCCAGCAACCGCTCCCGCTCGCCTTCGAGCATCTTGTCCACGGGCACACCCGTCCAGCGTGAGACCACGCCGGCGATATGGGAATCCGTCACTTCCTCGTCGAGCATGTTGCCGTCCGGCGCCTCATTGGCCTCGGCCACGGCGCGCTCCAGGTCGGGAATCCGCCCATAGGCCAGTTCACCCGCGCGTTCCAGGTTGCCGACACGCTGCGCCTGTTCCAACTCGAGTCGCGCGGCATCGAGCTGCTCCTTGATTTTCTGGGTCCCGGCAAGTTTCTCCTTCTCCGCCTGCCAGACAAAGGTGAGATCCGCCGACCTGGCTTCGAGCTCGCCGAGATCTTCCTCCAGCACCTCCAGCCGGTCCTTGGAAGCCTTGTCGCTTTCCTTCTTCAGCGCTTCACGCTCGATCTTGAGCTGGATGATGCGGCGGTCGAGTTCATCGATCTCCTCGGGTTTCGAATCGACTTCCATCCGCAACCGGGATGCGGCCTCATCGACGAGGTCGATCGCCTTGTCCGGCAGAAACCGGTCAGTGATATAGCGGTTGGACAATGTTGCCGCCGAGACAAGCGCGGAATCGGTAATCCGCACACCGTGATGAAGCTCGTACTTCTCCTTCAGGCCGCGCAGGATCGAAATCGTATCCGCCACGGTCGGTTCGGAGACAAAGACCGGCTGAAAGCGTCGAGCCAGGGCCGCGTCCTTCTCGACATGCTTTCGATACTCGTCCAACGTCGTTGCACCTACACAATGCAGCTCGCCGCGCGCCAGGGCGGGCTTGAGCATGTTGGAGGCATCCATTGAACCCTCGGCCGCACCGGCGCCAACAATCGTGTGCATCTCGTCGATGAACAGCACGATCTCACCGGCCGCCGAGCCGACCTCTTCGAGCACCGCCTTGAGGCGTTCCTCGAACTCACCACGGAACTTCGCCCCGGCGATCAGCGCACCCATGTCGAGCGACAGCAGCCGCTTGTCGCGCAGGCTTTCGGGTACATCGCCATTGATGATACGCAGGGCGAGCCCTTCGACAATGGCGGTCTTGCCGACGCCCGGCTCACCAATAAGCACCGGGTTGTTCTTGGTTCGCCGTGCGAGAACCTGAATCGTCCGGCGAATTTCCTCGTCGCGGCCGATCACGGGATCGAGCTTGCCGTCGCGGGCCGCCGCAGTCAGGTCACGGGTGTATTTGGCCAGGGCCTCATAGGCATTTTCCGCCGTGGCGCTGTCGGCTGTCCGACCCTTGCGCAACGCATTGATCGCCTCGTTCAACGCCTGCGGCGTGACATTCGCATCAGCCAGGATTTTTGCCGCATTGGTTCCCGTCGCCAGGGCAACGGCCAGCAGAAGTCGCTCGACCGTGACGAAGCTGTCACCTGCCTTGTCGGCGACATCCTGTGCGGCGCTCAAGATGCGGCTGGTTTCCTGGGACAGGTAAATCTGTCCGGCGCCTTGACCCTCGACCTTGGGAAGTTTGCCGAGCGCCAGCTCGACAGCCTGCTCCGCGCCTGCGGCATCGCCGCCGGCGGCCCGGATAAGGTTGGCGCACAAACCCTCCTCGTCGTCGAGCAGGGCCTTCAACAGATGCTCCGGCACCAATTGCTGATGCGCACTGCGTTGCGCCAGATCCTGCGCGACCTGAACGAATCCGCGCGCGCGTTCGGTATATTTCTCGAAATTCATGTTCTACTCCTCGAACGACCCCCTCGCATGAGGCGGGCATGGACGGCGAACCCGGTTCCGGCATTCGCCACAAGGACACGCTGGCGGCCCGCCATCTCGATGCACAAGCCAGTCCACGTCCTTGAAATATGGTGTTGCTTTGACGCAACACAAGACCTTCGTCTCGACCCATCGTCGACTAATTCAGCAGGAATAGTTCCCTGATATGAACGCCAGTATCTCAGAAATTCGTAGCTACCCGGTTAAGGGCCTGTCGGGCCTCATTCTGCCCCGTGCAAGCCTGACAGAAGGGCAAACAATCAAGGATGACCGGCGGTTTGCGCTCGGTCGACCCGGATTCGCATTCGACACGGAAAACCCGGTCTGGATGCCGAAAACCAACTTCCTGGCGCTTGTGCGCGATGAAAAACTGGCGGAACTGGAAGCCGAGTTCGATTCCGCGGCGGATCGACTTACCCTGCGCCGGAAGGCCCGGATCGTCGTCTCCGCAAGCCTTTCCACGCCCGAGGGCCGCGCGAAGGTCGAGGCATTCTTCAGCGAATTTCTCACCGACGAAATCGACGGGCCACCGACTCTACTCGAGGCCGGCAACCATAGTTTCTCCGATCTCGACGCGAAGGTGATCTCGCTGGTCAATCTCGACAGTATCGCCGCGCTGGGCGCATCCATCGACGCCGACATCGACGCGCGCCGGTTTCGGGCAAACGTCTATTTCGACGGTGTACCCCCATGGTCGGAATTCGACTGGTTGGACCGCAGGATTCAAATCGGCAGCGCCGTCGCCGAGGTCGTCAAACGCATTCGGCGATGTGCCGCGACCAACGTCAATCCTGATACGGCCACGCGCGACATGAACCTTCCCGGTGCCCTGCAAAAGGATTGGGGCCATGCCGATATGGGGGTCTATGCGCGGATCGTCGAACCGGGCGAAATCCGACCGGGAGACCCGATCGCGCCGCACTGACCGCCAGCCGGCAACCGGCCGACATGAGCAACTAGGCCGTCACGGTCTCGCCGTCGTCGTTGCCATCCGTATCGTCTGACTTGCTTGCAGAGTCATCGGCGACATTACCGTCGGAATCCGCATTGCCGTTTGCCGCAGCCGTGCGGCCGTTGCTGCGACGCGAGCGCCGCTTGCGACCATTCGAGCGTGAACCGGCATCGTCTGCCTTCTCGCCCTTCGATGCGGCACCTGCGCCATCACCGTCGGTGTCCGTATCTTCGGCCTGCAAGTTCTCGACAAAGGATCCATGACCGTTGCCCGAATCGCGGTTCGAATCGCGGCTCGATTCACGCGGCGGATCGTTGCGTGATGAATCATCGCGAGATGAATCATCGCGAGATGAGTCTTCCCGCGCCCCGTCATCCGAGCCGCTGCGTTGCTCGTTCTTCGCGGCGGCGGCAGCCATCAATCGGTAATAATGCTCCGCATGCTGCAGATAGTTTTCTGCCCCCACGCGGTCACCGGCCGAGCCCGCATCGCGGGCCAGTTGCTGATACTTCTCATAGATCTGCGACGGATTCCCGCGTACGCGTGCGCCGGGGCCGTTGCTGTCATATGTCTGGTTCCGGGAATTGCCGGACTTGCGTCCGCCGCGGCCCCGTGCCCGCCTGTTGTTATTCGAGTTTGGTCGCATTGCTTCCGTCGATCAGATTACTGATTACGGTCCAACTCCCGTTCAAACCGGCGCCGCCCTTTGGGATCACACGCTTTCCGGAAATGACCGCTCAACCGCAAGAGGTCACTTCAAGTTCGGATCCGGGAGTTCAGATTATTCGCCAAGGCCTGTGGGATTGTGATCCCTACAGGCACCCTACGGCATATCTGACCGGGGCACCCTATGCGGCCCGGTTTTGTTTTCCAAGCACTTTTTGCGCTTCATTAACCCTGCGTATTCGGCTCAAAGGTGATGACCCGCGCCCGACGCGCGATATCCTGGTCGACCTCGGCGATGCGCAGCCCGGCAACGCGGCCGAGTGCGGCAACACCGCGCGCCTGCCCCTGCCCCAGTTCCAGGGCGATCACCGACCGGCCGGTCCCGAGTCTTTTGAACTGGGGAATGATGCGCCGGTATGCGGCCATTCCGTCGGCCCCCCCGTCCAGGGCCATGTTGGGTTCAAACTCCCGCACTTCCGGATCGAGATGCTTCAACTCGTAGCGCGCGATATAGGGGGGATTGGAGACGATGACGTCGAACGGCCCCTCGATACCCTCGCACCAATCAGTCTCGCGCCACTCGACCCTTCCGGCCAGACCCAGCGCTTCCGCATTGGCGGCCGCCACGTCCAGCGCCGCCGGAGACACATCCACACCCAGCGCGGTGGCGTTCGGACATTCCGCCAGCAACGTCAACGCAATACACCCGCTACCGGTTCCCAGATCCAGTATACGCAACGGCGCATCTCGGTCCTCGATGCGCGCCAGAACCGTCTCGATCAGGGTTTCGGTATCGGGACGCGGCGTCAGAACATCTGCCGTCACGCGGAAAGTTCGCGACCAGAACTCACGTTCGCCGACGATCTGCGAAACCGGTTCGCGGCGTTCGCGGCGCTCCAACAGTTCCGTAAAGCAGTGCAACGCAGCCGCATCGATTTCGGCGTCGGGATTGGCGATCATCCAGGCATCTTCGTGCCCGGTCACCTGGCGCAACAGGACCCGCGCATCGAGTTCAGGGCTGTCGGCACCGACCGCGCGCAACCGCCCGCCGGCCTCCGCCAGCGCTGCGGCAATCGTGTTGGAAATCGTCTCAGGCATCTTGACTGTCATCCTCGGCAAGTTGGGCGGCCTGGTCTTCGGTGGTCAGCGCATCAACCAGTTCGTCCAGCGCCTCCCCGTCGAGGATTCGGTCGAGTTTGTGAAGGGTCAGGTTGATCCGGTGATCGGTCACCCGGCCCTGGGGAAAATTATAAGTGCGGATACGCTCGGAGCGGTCTCCCGAACCCACCTGGCTGCGCCGCGACGCGGCGCGTTCGGCGTCGATCAGCTGGCGCTCATGTTCATACAGACGCGCGCGCAAGACCCGCATCGCCTTGGCCCTGTTCTTGTGCTGGGATTTTTCGTCCTGCTGGGTCACCACGATCCCGGTCGGAATATGGGTGATCCGCACCGCGCTGTCGGTCGTGTTGACCGACTGCCCGCCCGGGCCCGACGCGCGGTAGGTATCCACCCGCAGGTCGCTCTCGGCGACGTCGATATCGACTTCCTCGGCTTCCGGCAGCACCGCGACAGTCGCCGCGGACGTATGAATCCGACCGCTGCTCTCCGTCTCGGGCACCCGCTGTACCCGGTGCACCCCGGATTCGTACTTCATACGCGAGAACACATCCTGGCCGCTGATGCTCGCGACGACTTCCTTGTAACCGCCGATACCCGTGCCGCTGGAATCCATCACTTCGACTTTCCAGCCCTTGTTCTCCGCATAGCGCTGATACATCCGGAACAGGGTCCCGGCGAAGAGGCCCGCCTCGTCGCCCCCGGTACCGGCGCGTATTTCGAGGATCGCATTCTTTGTGTCCGCCTCGTCCCTGGGCAGAAGCATGAGCTTGAGAGACTGCTCGAGCTCGGGCACACGGTCGCGCAGTTCCTCGATCTCGAGCTGGGCGAGATCCTTCATTTCAGCATCGGCCTCGCCATCCGCAAGGATCTCGTCGAGGCCCGCGATTTCGTCATGCGCACCGCGCAGCGCCAACACCTTCTCCACCACCTGGCCAAGTTCGGCATACTCCTTCGACAGCCGGACATACTCCTGCGGATCGCTGCCGTCGGTATTCGCCAGCAGATCGGACAGTTGCGTATGGCGTTCGACCACCCGGTCGAGTTTGTCATCCAGGCTCATTCGTCTTCACTCCCGGACGATCCATCGCCGTCCGTCTCCGGTTTGTCATTTTCAGCCTGCTTGCCCGGGGCCAGTCCGAACATGCGCCGTGCGACCGCCACCACCGGGCTGTCGATACCCTCGTCTCGCGCCGCCGCACGCAATGCCAAGGAGGGCGTGTGTAACAGACGATTGACCAGTCGCCGCGTTATTTCGTCCGCATCGCCCTGGGGATTTTCCGACAGGACCTCGGTCCTGACCGCATCGAAATGCGCCCGCAGGTCCGCCACAACCGGCACCGCGTCGCGCTCCGCCCGTGAATCCTGAAACAATGTGAGGTGCCGGTCGATCATCTGCCACGCTTCCGCCGCCGCCGCGTCACGCGACTGGCGGTTGGAGCGGGAAATCGATTCCAGATGATCGAGGTCAAACAGAAAGGCATCGTCAAGGCTGGCAACATCCGGGTCGACATCATTGGGAATGGCCACGTCGAGCACGAAGACCGGCTTGCGCCGCCGCGCACGCAAGGCGTCCTGCAGCAGGGCGGCGGAGATCATCGGGCGGCCGATTCCTGCCGCGCAGATCACCAAATCCGCACCGACGAGCGCCGCCGGAATGTCGTCATAAGTCACGCTATGGCCTTCGACAATCCGCGCCAGCGCCTGGCCGCGCGCCACATTGCTGGCCGCGACCGTCACCCGCCGCAGGCCGCCATTGCGGAACTGGTCGAGCATGAGCATCCCCATCTCGGCCGGGCCGATCAGCAGGGCCGACACATCATCCAGATCGCCGAACAGGTTGCGCGCCGCCTGCACAGCCGCTGTCGCCAGAGAAACCGGCCCCTCGGCGATCATCGTGTTCGCGCGGACATCCTTGGCGGCCGCATAGGCGTGCTGCATCAGACGTTCGATCTCGCGGCCGACGCCACCGGCATCGCGGGCGACGCCATGGGCGGTCTTGAGTTGTCCCAAAACCTCGGATTCACCGACCACGACGCTTTCGAGGCTTGCCGCGACGGCAAAAACATGCCGCGCTGCGGCAGCCCCCGTCAGATGAAAGAATTCGCCATCGGCGAGATCCTGGCCGCCCAAACGCCGGCTCAGCAAATCCCGCGCCACGGCAATCGCGCGGTCGGGGTCGACGGCCGCGCCGTGCAGCTCGACCCGATCACAGGTCGAGACGATCAGTGCCTGATCGAAACCGCCCTGCCGCAGCACGGCGAGCACACCGGGCACGTCCCCATCCTCGATGAACAATCGATCCCGCATGGCGGCACTGCTGGTCTTGTGGCTGGCGCCCACGACGACATAGTCGGCCGGCGCCGCCCGATCTTCAGGACGGTGGCCCATATCCATGTGTCGCTAACGGTAGGCGGCGAGGTGGTCGGTCAGGTCGGCGATGGCCACGTCGGACTGTTCACCGCTGTCGAGGTCGCGCACGGTAACGGTTCCCTTGGCCAATTCGTCGTCGCCGATCAGCACGGCCGCCGCAGCGTTGATCCGGTCGGCGCGTTTAAGGCCGCGTTTTACCCCGCCCTTGTAGAGCAGTTCGATCGTCAACCCGGCGCGGCGCAGTTCGCGCGCGAGGCGAACCGTTTCGCGTTCGCCATCCTCGCCCATCCCGACCAACGCAATCGCGCGGGCCGGCTGGACAGGCGCGCCGAGCATCATCGCGAGCCGCTCCACACCGGCGGCCCAACCGACCCCCGGTGTCGCGGGGCCACCCATGGTCTCGATCAGCCCGTCATAGCGTCCCCCGGCAAGCACGGTCCCCTGGGCACCCAGCGCCTGGGTCGTGAACTCGAACGCGGTGTGGCTGTAGTAGTCGAGGCCGCGCACGAGCCGCGGGTTGAGGGTATAGGCGATCCCGATCGTTTCGAGGCCGGCGCGCACCCCATCGAAGAATTCGCGCGCCGTGTCAGTCAGATAATCGTCAAACACAGGCGCGCCCGCAATCACGGCGCGGTCACCCTCATTCTTGGAATCGAGAATCCGCAACGGGTTGCGGTGCAGGCGTTCACGGCTGTCGTCGGACAACTTGTCGGCATGGCCGGTGAAATAATCCACCAGGGCGTCACGGTAGGCCGCACGGCTCTCGCCATCGCCCAGCGTGTTCAACTCAAGCGTGGTCTCGGACAGAATGCCGAGCGCATCGAGAATATCCGCGCCCAGCGCGATCGCCTCGACATCGCCGGACGGCTCGGCGACTCCGATCAGCTCGACACCGATCTGATGGAATTGACGCAGACGTCCCTTTTGGGGCCGCTCATGGCGAAACATCGGGCCGGTGTAGAAACATTTCAGCGGCAGTTCGTTGCGCAAGCCCCCCGAGATAACCGCGCGTGCGATCCCCGCTGTACCTTCCGGGCGCAGGGTCAGGCTGTCGCCGCCCTTGTCCTCGAACGTGTACATTTCCTTGGTGACGATATCGGACGTGTCGCCGAGGGTGCGCTGAAAGACGTCGGTGAACTCGAAGATCGGCGTCGCCATCGGGCCATAGCCATACCGGTCGGCGACCTCGCGCGCCGCCGCGACAATGGCAAGTTGCGCGCGCGCCTCGTCACCGATCAGGTCATGAGTTCCTCGTACAGGCTGAAGCTTTGCCACGATCGTCTCGGCGCGTGTCGGCTCTATTCGGCCGCGGACGACAGGCTACCGGCGTCCTCAGCTTCTGCCGCATCGATCTCCGCCGCCTTGGCCTCCACGAGGCCGACCAGATGATCGACGATGTCCTCGTCCTGCAGGCGGTGATGGGGCTGTCCGCCGATATACACCTGATGGGTGCCGCGACCGCCGCCGGTGAACCCGATATCCGTCATCGTCGCCTCGCCCGGCCCGTTCACAACACAGCCGATCACCGACACCGTCATCGGCGTGGTGATATGTGACAGGCGTTCTTCGAGAACCTTCACGGTCTCGATCACGTCATATTGCTGGCGCGCGCAGGATGGGCAGGAGATCACGTTTACGCCCCGGTGGCGAAGCCCGAGGGATTTCAGCAGATCGAACCCGACCTTCACCTCTTCGACCGGATCGGCCGACAGGGATACACGCAGCGTGTCGCCAATCCCCGACCAGAGCAGCATGCCGAGGCCGACCGAGGATTTGACCGTCCCCGAACGCAGGCCACCCGCCTCCGTGATGCCAATATGCAGCGGATAATCACAGGCCTCGGCAAGCCCCATATACGACGCAACGGCGAGGAAAACATCCGACGCCTTCACCGAAATCTTGAACTCGTGAAAATCCTCATCCTCAAGCATGCGGACGGAATTCAGCGCGCTTTCGATTAATGCTTCGGGACAGGGCTCACCATACTTCTCGAGCAATTCCTTCTCGAGACTGCCCCCGTTGACCCCGATGCGCATGGAGCAATTGTTATCGCGCGCCGCATGTACGACCTCTCGTACGCGCTCGCGGGAGCCGATATTGCCAGGATTCAGACGCAGGCAGGCGGCGCCGGCTTCGGCCGCCTCGATGGCCCGGCGATAGTGAAAATGGATGTCCGCGACGATCGGGACCGTGACCTCGGGAATGATCTGGTGCAGTGCGGCCGTACTTTCCTCATCGGGACAAGATACGCGCACGATATCCGCGCCCGCGACCTCGAGCGCGCGGATCTGATCGATAGTACCGGCCACGTCGGTCGTCCGGGTATTGGTCATCGACTGAACCGTGATCGGCGCGTCGCCGCCGACGGGCACATCGCCGACCATGATCTGACGACTTTTTCGCCGTTCGATGTCGCGATAGGGACGGACGCTCATGCTTGTTTCAACCTTCGGATTCGACGCCGGAAATCAACCTTGAAAATCTGCCGTAACATGCGCGCCACCGGGTGAAATATCAACCGCACACAGGCGCCACCGAGACCTACGCAGCGACCGACATCGAGACGGCGGCGAGCGCTATCTGACGACCGCGGCCCCTGTCATGAGGAGTTCGGGGTCCAGGCGGACATCGCGACGGCTTTCACCGCGCGCGCCGATCGCCGGAACCGATTCCCCGTCGACGGAAATATCGAGACCACCGGCATTGCCCGTCATCAGCCGCAATCCGCCGCGGTTCGGCACCATATATCTGTCGCCGGCCTGTAGCATCTGAGTCAGGACAACATTCTCTTCCTCGTCACGGACCTGGACCCAGGTGTTCTCCGCGGCACGCAGGATGATCCGGGCGGCCGAATTTCTGGCCCCGTATGTGCGACCCTCCCGATCCGGGGCGGCGTCGCTCGCCGACGCCTGCGGGTCCTCGATCTCGGGAAGCGCGATAATCGCCGGTTCGGATGAAAGCTCGGCCGGAGCCGGCGTCACCACAGCGACGTCCGTGTCCGCGGCAGGCTCACCCGCCGGCGTCCCGTCGTCGGATGCCAGGTTGTCGGACGTCACGTTGTCGGATGTCGGGTCCACCGGCACCGCAGCAACGACCGGTTCGGAAACTGCCGGTTCAGATACCGCCAGCCGGACAGGTACTGGTTCCGCCATGTTCGTCCCGGACGCGCCTGTTCCCGTGGGGGCCGTTTCGGTGGTCACATCGGGAGCCGGCACTTCGGCGACCGCGACGGTTTCGTTCGGCACTTGGGAAATGACAGGCCGTGCGTCCGGTTGCGTATTCGGTGGCGCAACCTGTGATATCTCCGGCGGCGCTTCGGCGGTAGTCGGCGCATCAGCGTCGCCAGCGGGCGGATTTCCCTGCGGCCGCTGAAAAGTCTCCGGTACGAGGGCAACTTCGGAAGCATCAGACGCCGGTGCGGAATCGTCCGGTTCCGAAATCGTCGGCGCGGCCGGCTCGGCGGTGTCGGCGGCAGTCTCTATCGCCGTTTCAGCCACCGTACTTGCCGGCGCGGTCGTCGGCGTTTCCGATGCAACCGAGCCCGTTACAGGACCCGCGACCCGGGCCGTTCTCTCACCCGAAATACCTGGCGGTGGCGCACTCACCTCGGCCGTCGCCTGTTCTTCCCCGGGCGGCGGGGGAACCCGCGCGACCTCGATGCCGTTCTGACTTTGCAGCCAGTACCAGCCGCCAAACGCCGCGGCGCCGAGCAGCAGACTCAGGGTGACCAGCAACCCCCCGGGGAACCGACCCTCCGGCACCGGTGTGGGAAACTCAAGCTCCTGCGGGGCTTGAATGCCGCTCGCCTCCTCCTTGAATCGTGCCACCAATGAGGGCGCGTCCAACCGAAGATAGGCTGCGTAGGATCGCACAAAGCCGACGGCGTAGGTCGCACCCGGCAACTCGTCGAAACGACCGTCTTCGATGGCCTCGAGATAGACCCGGCGAATGCGCAAATTCTGCGCAACATCCGCCACCGTCCGGCCGGTTGTTTCTCGCGCCTCGCGCAGGAACGCCCCGACATGATCCGCGCCCTCAACCGAATGCATCATGTCTGACGCGCCATCCTGATTCAGGACGCGAAAAGAGCGTGGGTTTAAACGTACCATCTTGTCCCCAGCCAACGACGTTCGGTGAATTCCGCCAGCCGCATAAACCAGTTCCTGTCAGATGCCTAGCCCAAGTAAGCAAACCGCAATCTGAGACCTAAGTCACCATAATCAAACGAATTTCACGTTTGTGCCTCGACTTAGTATCAAATGCGAGTCCCAGCCGCAACGATTTAGACCTCTACCCCGTGATCTCGCGCGAATCCGCGCAGATGTGACCGAACGCTCGGGGTTGGTGCGTGCAGCAGGTCCTCGAGATAGTCGGTCACGCCCGCCACCGACATCGAGCGGATCATGGCCTTTACCGGCCCGACATTGGCGGGTGACATGGAAAGCCGCCGATAGCCGATCCCGATCAACGCCATCGCCGCGACGGGATCACCCGCCATTTCGCCGCAAACCGTCAGGTCGACCCGAGATCGGTCGCATTCCTCGACGATTCGCTTGAGGAAATTCAGAACCGCAGGCGACAGGGTGTCGTACCGCCCTTCCATCCGCGGGTTCCCGCGATCCGAGGCAAACAGGAACTGCACCAGATCGTTGCTGCCGATGGACAGAAAATCGATCCGCGGCAGCAGATTCTCAAGCTGCATCGCGAGCGCGGGAACTTCGAGCATGACACCGGAACGGACCGTCGCGGGAACCGGCTCTCCACGCCGGACGGCCCGCGCAAGCTCCATGTCCAGGAGTTTCCTGGCGGCCTCGAACTCCGAGACTTGCGCAATCATCGGGAACATCACCGCAA
Organism: Alphaproteobacteria bacterium; assembly: GCA_039980135.1. Taxonomy (NCBI): domain Bacteria; kingdom Pseudomonadati; phylum Pseudomonadota; class Alphaproteobacteria; species Alphaproteobacteria bacterium. Next base: position 189,688 of record JBDXCV010000006.1, on the reverse strand, counting down.
GTTCGCGCCCGGCGCTCGCGAGGATCAGCGCCCGCAACTGATGTCGCAGCATCGCCGGACGGTCGAGCGCAATACGCGTCGCACGCCAGCCCATGGCGGGATTCTCCTCGGCGGCGTTGTGCAAATAGGGCAACGCCTTGTCGCCGCCGATGTCGAGCGTGCGAAACGTCACGGGCCGCCCGGCCGCCTCCTCGATGACCCGGGAATAGAATTCGGTCTGTGCGGCCACATCCGGATAGTCGGCGCGCATCATGAACGGGATCTCCGTCCGATAAAGCCCGATTCCCGCCGCACCCGTTTCGTCCAAACGCACCATATCGGCCAGCAACCCGGCGTTGAGGAGCAACATGACCGGGATGCCGTCGCGAGTCTCCGACGCCATGTTGCGCAAATTCTGGTAAATCTCGAGGCGCGCGCTGCGCGCGGCCACGGCCATCTCGAAGTTCGATCGCACTTCGTCGCCCGGTCGCAGATAGACCACGCCGTTCTCGCCATCGACGAGTACCGCATCCCCCGTTTCGATCCGCGACAGCAAGCCCTCGAGCCGACCGACAAGCGGCACCCCCAACGCCCGCGCGACGATCGTGGCATGGGCGTTCGCCGAACCTTCTTCCAGGATCACCGCCTTCAGGTTCTCCGGTTCGTAATTCAGCAACTCGGCAGGCCCCAACGTCCGAGCGACCAGCACCGCATCCGCGGGCAGCTGGAATCCGGCATCCGGCCCACGCCCGGCGAGCTGGCGCAGCAGACGATCCGTCAGCTCTTCGAAATCGAGCAATCGCTCGCGCAGGAAACTGTCGGTGACCTGCCCCATCCGGACGCGCGTTTCGTCCTGAACGCGCTGCACCGCGGCCTCGGCGGACAGACCCGAGCGGATCGCCTCATTGATCCGGCGCAGCCATCCCCTGTCCTCGGCGAACATCCGGAAGGTCTCCAGAACGTCGCGATGCTCGCCCGTTCCGGAAAATTCGGGCCGTTCAAGCGCTGCGTCGAGCTGCCCGTGCATGCCGGCAAGCGCGTCACGGACACGCTTTTCCTCGGCCACGGGATCATCGCTGAGCATGCGCTCGATGGTGACCCGCTGGCGTTGAACCACGGCCGTCCCGATCGTCAGGCCCGGACTCAGCGCCAGACCTTCGAGGCGCTGGGGCAGGGCTTCCGTGACCGCGTCGTAGCGCGCTTCGTCCAGATTCAGAATACCGCTGCCACTGATAAGTTCGGCAAGGACCATTGCCGTGGTCTCGAGCGTCTCGACTTCTTCGTCGGTGTAGCCGCGCTGGGTCCGGTTCTGCACGACCAGCACACCGAGAACGCGCCCTCCACGCAGCACAGGCACACCCATCAACGAGGAATAGAGCTCCTCGCCGGTCTCCGGACGATAGACGAACTGGGGATGGCTCTGCGCGTCGGCGAGCGCCACCGGCATCGCCTGCGCCGCCACGAATCCCACCAGCCCCTCGCCGACCATCAGACGGGTGTTGCGGACAGCATCAGGACGCAATCCCTCGGTCGCGAACAACTCGAGCACGTCGCCGGCGCGACGCACATAGATCGAACACACTTCGGCGACGAGTTCGCGGGCGATCAGGGTGGCAATCTGGTCGAGCCGCGCCTGGGCGGAATCCGGTCCCGCCATGATATCGCGCAACTGTCGCAACAGACGTCGCGAGCCTGTCCATCCGGAAGAACCCGCCTTCACATCTGTCGGCTTTTTGCCGGAGGCGACAGGCGGTTTCATGGCCACACCCGCCGCCACGCCGTCGCCGAAGCGCGGCTTCGACCGTGCTCGGAGGGGGCGAAGCTGGGTAACATGTCGATCTCTATGCGGCGTCGAGCCCGTAGGCGGTGTGCAGCGCGCGCAGCGCCAGTTCCGTGAATTCCTCGGCGATCAGCACACTGATCTTGATCTCCGACGTGGAAATTACCTGAATGTTGATCCCGCGTTCCGCGAGCGCCGAGAACATCCGTTGGGCCACGCCCGCATGGCTGCGCATGCCGACACCCACAACCGAAACCTTCACCACGTCGGCGTCCGGCACCAACGACGTGAAGCCGAGCTCGTCCTTGCGTGCCTTGAGTATCTCGATGGCGCGATCCAGGTCACCGCGGGTCACCGTAAATGTCATGTCCGTGCTGGCGCCGTCTTCGGAGACGTTCTGCACGATCATGTCGACATTGACGTTCGCGTCCGCGAGCGGACCGAATATGGCGGCCGCCACGCCCGGCCGGTCGGAGACCTGGACCAGCGTAATCTTGGCTTCGTCGCGGCTATAGGTAACGCCGCTTACAATTTCGTGTTCCACGATATCTTCCTCGTCCACGACCAGGGTTCCCGGTCGCTCGCTGCCGACGGCTTCGTCGAATGATGAGAGAACTTGAACCGGAACCCGGTGGTTCATCGCCAGCTCAACCGAGCGGGTCTGCAGGACCTTCGCACCGAGGGATGCCATTTCGAGCATCTCCTCATAGGTGATTTTACTCAGCTTGCGCGCGCGCGTCACGATCCGCGGATCGGAAGTATAGACCCCGTCCACGTCCGTATAGATGTCACAACGGTCCGCCTTGAGCGCGGCCGCCAGCGCCACCGCGGTCGTGTCCGATCCGCCGCGCCCCAGGGTGGTGATCCGATTGTCCGGCCCGACACCCTGGAATCCCGCAAGCACGCAGACCTGACCGTCGGAAAAGCGGCGTTCCATTTCGTCGATCTCGATCCCCTCGATGCGCGCGCGCGCATGGGCGTCCGAGGTCCTGATCGGGATCTGCCAACCGAGCCAGGATCGCGCCGGAACCCCCTTCTCCTGCAGGCAGATGGCAAGCAGGCCGGCGGTCACCTGTTCGCCGGTCGATACCACGACGTCATACTCACGAGCATCATGCAGGGCGTGGGCCTCGCGCGTCAGCGCGACCAGGTCATTCGTGACCCCGGCCATCGCCGACACCACGACGGCGATCTGATGCCCGGCTTCGTACTCACGCTTGACCCGCTCCGCGACGGCGCGGATTCGATCCAGATCAGCGACGGAGGTCCCGCCGAATTTTGCAACAATTCGTGCCATTGTCTCTTCCGTTGCGCCCGTCACAAGCACACATAAGGCGCGCAGAACGTGCGGTTTTGCCGCGTCCGGCGCTTGCGCGCCAACTTGTGATGCAAGGGCGGCGTATCCATACTCAGCCCCATCCCCGCTTGCAAGCACTGCGGGCGTGGCTAGAATCAACGGTACGAAGGAATCGACGGCCCGATGACCGACCAGACCGGCACACAGGATTCCCGCGATCCGGTGGAGCTTGAGAAGTTCCGGCGCATGGCGGACGAGTGGTGGGACCCCGCCGGCAAGTTCAGGCCGCTGCACCGGTTCAACCCGGTGCGCCTGGAATATATCCGCGATCGGGCGTGCGCGCATTTCGGCCGCGACACACATTCCGTGCGCCCGCTGGAGGGACTTAGCCTCGTCGACGTAGGTTGCGGCGGCGGGCTGTTGTGCGAACCCATGGCGCGCCTGGGCGCAAAGGTAACCGGCATTGACGCCGTCGCCCAGAATATCGAGATCGCATCGCTCCACGCCGAGGAAGCCGGCCTCGACATCGACTATCGCGCGACGACCGCCGAGGAACTGTGCGCGGCAGACCTTCGCTTCGATATCGTGCTCAGCATGGAAGTCGTTGAGCATGTGGCCGACCCGGCGGCCTTCCTGGGCGATTGCGCCCGGCTGGTCGCGCCCGGCGGACTTACTTTCGCCGCCACCCTGAACCGGACGCCGAAAGCGTTCGCGCTGGCGATCGTGGGCGCGGAATATGTCATGCGCTGGCTGCCGCGCGGGACTCACAACTGGCGCAAGTTCGTCAAACCGTCGGAACTGGTCAACGGGCTGGAGGCCGGGGGCATCGAAATGCTCGAACTGACAGGCGTGGTCTTCAACCCGCTCACGGGCAGTTGGTCACGCAACCGGTCCGACATGGATGTGAACTATATGGGGGTGGGCTGCCGCCACGCATAAGGCGCAGCACGCCGGTCATCGGCCTAGTTGTCGGCGCGCTTCACCCAGGGCAGCTTGCCGACCGGGACACCTTCATCGGCCAATTCCTTTGCGTCCTCGTCCGTGGCATTGCCGTAGATGGGGCGTTCGTCGGTCTCGCCGTAATAGATCTTCCGCGCCTCGTCCGTGAAATCGTCGCCCACATCGTCGAAATTGGTTTCGACATAATCGCGGACCTGGCCCAACATCTTGCGCAGCTTTCGGGCCTGCTCGGCCTTCTCGGTCCGGTTGGCGCGGACCGTGTCCTTGGCGCCCACGACCGGTGCCATCAGCGATTTTGCGATGTCGGTATTGTCACACTCGGGGCACGCGATCAGCCGCTTACCGGCCTGCCGGTCAAAGTCGGCCGAATTGCGGAACCAACCCTCGAATTCGTGGTCGTTCTTGCAGATCAGATTGAAACTAATCACCCCGAACGTTCCCTGTGACCGCATATCGGCGATGGCCGACGCTGAAAGAATACGAAACACCTGAAAATTGGTGCTATTGCAGAAAGATTACAAGTCTCCATCGAGCACAAGAATGGCTACCGACAGTCAACCGTCCCCCTGGATCAGCCGGTTCGCCCCGCAAGCCCGTGGCCCTGTAATCGATGTCGCCTGCGGTTCGGGGCGTCACGCGCGGCTGTTTCTGGATCGAGGCCATGACGTCACCGCAGTCGACCGCGACACCTCGCGCCTGAATGACATCGCGGGCCACCCGAACCTGACCATCATCGAAACCGATCTCGAAGCCGGCGTTGATCCCTGGCGCCCCGCCGCCGCGGCATACGGCACGGTGGTGGTGACCAACTATCTCTGGCGGCCGTTGCTGCCGGCGCTGATCGACGCCGTGGCACCGGGCGGCATGCTGCTCTACGAGACATTCGCCCTGGGGAATGAGCAATATGGAAAGCCGTCCAATCCCGACTTCCTGCTGGCGCCAAACGAGCTAATGGATGCGGTCAACGACGTGTTGGACGTGATTGCCTACAAGCATGGCGACGTCACCGATCCGCGCCCGGCGGTGATCCAGCATATCTGCGCTGTGCGGCGCTAGGCGATCCCCAGCATGCTGTCGAGCTTGCCCGCGGATTCGAGTGCGAAAAGATCATCGCAACCGCCAATATGCGCATCGTCGATGAAGATCTGCGGCACGGTGTGGCTGCCATTTGCGCGCGCCATCATTTCGTTGCGCTTGCCGCTGGAGAAGCTGACATCGGTTTCCTCGAAATCAACACCCTTCTCCTTGAGCAGGCGTTTGGCGGCCGAACAGTAGCCACACATCATGCCCGTGTAGATTTCGATCTTCGCCATAATGTCCGTGCCTCCAGAGCGCTGTTCACCACTATCTAGGGAACCCGGACCCGCTTGACCAGTGGCTGCCGTGCCAGCGGGTTCACAACGATGTCATCACATGCGCGGCCTAGCGCGGCCGCTCGACCCGCGCGAGCACCAGCGCATCCACGGCGCCCGCGCCGGCTTTCAGGAGCGCGCCGGCGCAGGTGTCGAGTGTCGCACCCGTCGTGAAAACATCATCGACCAGCAATATTCTGGCGCCCGCGACCGCCGCGCAGTGGCGGGCATTGACCGAGAATGCGCCGCGCACATTGCGCCGCCGCGCCGCCGCATTAAGCCCACCCTGGCTCGGCGTGGCGCGGTCGCGTGTCAGCAGGTCGAGAAGCAGTTCCGGCCCCTCGGTGATACGGCCCGCGCCGTCACGCCGGTTGTTCTTGACGACCGCCCGGGCCAGCAATCCCGACTGATTGAAGCGCCGCCGCCAAAGACGCCCCCGATGCAGCGGCACAGGCGCGATCAGGTCAGCTTCCCGCACGAGCGTCCGGCCAGCCCGCGCCAGCCAGTCGCCGAGCGCGGGAGCCGCGTGGGTGCGGTCGCGATATTTGAGGCCGGTCGCCAGATTGCGGCTGACGTCGTTATAGACGAACACCGCGCGGGTCCGGTCGATCCGCGGCCGGTCGCGCATACACGCACCGCACAGCGCATCGGGACCATGATCGAACTCGAACGGCGTACCGCAGGCCGCGCACAACGGCGCGGAGACGAAGACCGAACCATCCCAGCAGGTGTGGCACAGGGTCCCCGGCGCAGAAACGAGCGCGTCGCAGGCCAGACATTGCGGCGGCAAAAGCACATCGAGCGACATGCGCGCGGCATGCAACGCCGGGCGTAGTACGGCCGCCACGACGTCGCGTTTGTGTTCCAGTTGGTCCGACATGCAGAAGCATCTGGCCGGAAAGTCGCAATCGGTGTCAATCGCCGCCGGTTCGCCACGGACACATGCTTTCACGTTCACGTCTGCGCGCAATCGCGCGGCGGCCGCTTTGCCCGCAGCCGGTGCCATGCCATATAGCTTCCATGAGCGGACCCGTGGACATTTTCGACCGGACCCTGCTGCGCCAACGCAGATCACGGGTCGCATCCGACTTCGCCGCCCATGATTTCCTGTTTCGCGAAATCGCCGAGCGGCTCGCCGAACGCACCGCCGATGTCCGCCGCGACTTCGACCTCGCCCTCGACTGGGGTAGCCGCACCGGGCTCTATGCCGATGCCGCCCAACGGCTGGCACCGGGCAAGATCGGCCGGTTGGTCCACAGTGAAATCTCGTTCGAGATGGCCCGGGACGGCCGGGCAGCGCACGGAAATCCGACAATCGTCGCCGACGAAGAGGCGTTGCCGTTCGCCGAGCATAGTTTCGATCTTGTCGTCAGCACCGGCGTCCTGCATGCCGTCAACGACGTACCGGGGGCGCTGGCGCAGGTCCGGCGCGCACTCAAGCCCGACGGGCTGTTCCTGGGCGCCCTGCTCGGCGGCGAGACATTGCACGAGCTGCGGACGGCCTGGCTGGCCGCCGAGGCGGAGATCGAGGGCGGCGCCAGCCCACGCGTGGCACCCTTCGCCGAACTGGCCGACGCAGCGGCCCTTCTGCAACGCGCCGGGTTCGCGCTGCCGGTGGCCGACCTGGATCCCATCCAGGTCACCTACGAACACCCGCTCAAGCTGATGCATGACCTGCGCGGCATGGGCGAGACCAACATCCGGCAGGACCGGCGGCGTTCGCCGACCCGGCGCGAAACCCTCTTCCGGGCGGCCGAAATCTACGCCGAGCGTTTCGCCGGGTCCGACGACCGGATCCCCGCCACGTTCGAGCTTTTTTTCCTGACCGGCTGGGCACCCGATGCGAGCCAGCCCCGGCCGTTGCGTCCGGGCAGCGCAGACACCCGCCTTGCCGACGCCCTGGAGACGGTCGAGCAGGCAACAGGTGACGCCGCCAACCCGCAACCCGGCAAGGATCAGAACTGATGCCGCTCACCTTGTTTGCCTCCCTCGGCACCGCCTACCGCTTTCTGTGGAACGAACGCCGCGACCTGTTCGCCTATGCGTTCCTGCCCGTGCTTCTGGTCTCGTTCGTCCAGATCGTCGGCCTTTGGGCCACCGGCGACTGGCAGCTTCAATTCGGTTCGCCCGTACCGGCCGAACCGCCCCTTCCTGTCGACCCCGACGCGCGGCCGGTCACGGTCAGTTTCGAGAATGTCGACCCGGCACGGCTGACGGCAACCATCGCGAACGGCGTGGCCGCCTTCGTGGCCTATGTCATGTTCGCGGTCGCCTGGTTCCGGCGCTACCTGATCGGGCCCGAAGGCATGACAGTGGGCGCGGCCATGCGCTGGGGGCCGCGCCATTGGCGCTTCATCTCAAGGTTTTTCATGCTGATCGGGCTGGTGCTACTGCTCGGGTTTCTGATTACGGGGCCGATAAATCTTCTGACCTCGGTCAATCCGACACTGGGAATATTCGGGCGCGCGGCGATCGTCGTCGGAACATTGCTGATCACGTCACGCTTGCTGCTGGTCCTGCCAGCGGCGGCCGTCGATCAGCGTTTCGGGTTTCGCGATGCCGGGAATGTCACCCGCGGCAAGAGCTGGTACATGCTGGGCATCTACCTTTTCTCACTGCTGCCCGCACTGTTCGCCCTTATTGTCATCGCGCAATTGTTGGCCGGACTTGCCGTCTCACTGACCGGGCCGTCCCTGTCTTTCCTGTTCGTCGTCCTGCTGGTGCAGCAGGCGATCATGTTCGTGGCAATCGCGTCCCAGGTGACGGCGCTGGCCGAGGCGTTCCGCCAACTCGCTACACCGCCGACGAATACGACCGCGACCACCTGAGGCGGAATTGCGCAATGACCTACAAACTGCCCATTCTCGAGACCATCGCCGACGCTTGCCGGTTCCTGATCACGCAGTTCACCGCCTGGTTCCAACTCGCCATATTACCTCTGATCATCTGGATCGGCCTGGATGTCGCGGTCGCTAACGGCTGGCTCGCCGGCGGGTATCTCGGGGTCGGCAGCGAGATGCCGATCTTCGCCTATATTCTGCTCAACGCCCCGTTCATTCTCGCCTATGTGGCCATCACGGCGAGCCTGCTCATGTATGCCGTTGCGCTGCACCGGCTAGTACTCGGCGCCAACGACCGAACCGGACCTCTCGCCTGGTTGGCCTGGCGGACCCGGCACTGGCGCTATGTCGGCCAGGGGATCGTGATGGTCGCGATCATCGGTCTCGGCCTCATCGTGACGGCAACGTTCGTACCGGCGATAGGCGCTGTCGCCGGTGCCGCCGGGGTCCTCGAATCCGCAGCGGGTCAGGTCACGCTTACATTCATCGTCCTGATCCTGTTCGCCGTCCCGATAGCGCTGCTCACCTGCATGGTCCTGCCCGCGCTCCCGGCGGCGGCGATCGACGACCATGCGGTCAGCCTGTCCGAGGCTTCGAACCAGGCCAAGGGCAACCTCTGGCGGATGGCAATCATCTTCGCACTGGGCGCGATGCTGCCATTCTGGCTGATCGAGAAAGGCGTCGGCTTTTTGATCAACCGATCAGTTACCGTCGGCAGCCTGCCGAAACTGGTGACCCCCATCGTGATCAACTTCATCGGCTTCACCGTAACGATCGTATTGTTGTCGTTGATCTACCGCCACCTGCGCGACAACACGACCCTGCGGGTGGACGTTCCGGAGCGCTAGTCAAGCCTGTTTTCGCGGGTGACGCCGCCATCAGAGGTTGTGTTAGCGTTATCCCAATACCGCGCTAATCGGGGGACAAAGCATGTACAAGCTACCGGTCTGGCAGACGATCAAGGATGGTCTGGGGTTTATCTGGACAGAGAAACGCGCCTGGTTTGACTACGCACTCATTCCCATCATCGTGGCCACAGCAGCGCCGATGCTACTCGGGCTCTTGCTTGTCGGCACGCCGATCATCGGCCTGGCGTCCGAAGCTGAAATAAACAGCCTGTTCCAGGATCTGGATTTCATGTTCTTTGCCGCCATCGCTCTTGGCGTCCTGGTGTCCGTTTGGCTCTATGTCGCATTCGCGGTCGCCTGGCATCGCCGCTACCTGCTCGGCCCGCAGAACACGAGCGCGCGCGAATTGATTCAATGGAGCCGACGGCACTGGATCTTCGTTGGCCGAGGCGTTGGCTACTTCGTCTTGCTTGCCGCAGCCATGATTCCGCTCGTTTTCGTTCTTAACCTCATTCTCGCCAGTTTGATCATCGCCCTGGGGCCCGCAGGCCCGGTGCTGGTTCCCGTGATCGTATTCGCCTTGTTCTTGTTCGTCGTCGTTCAGATCGTCGGTCTGTCGCTCGCCTTCCCGGCGGCAGCGATCGAAGATTCCGAGCTGGGTCTTATCGCAGCCTGGAAGCTCGCACGGGGCAACCGCTGGCGCATGTGCGGAATCATCGTGTTCGGCACAATTGTACCGACATTCATCATTCAGCTTATACTGCTCGCCATCGTGTCAGCCATTCTAATCGCCGTGGGATTGACGGCGGACACGAGCGTGACACCATCAATTGCGGCCTTGGTTATTATCGAGTTGGTGTCACAGGCCATCAGTTTTCTCGGCATCGCGATCGGCGTGTCGATGCTGTCGATCATGTATCGCCGCCTGCGCGACAACCTGCCCCTCGACGCGAAGGAAACCGCCTAAAGCAAGTCCTGCAGCTGGGCAACAAGCGGCACGTCGGCCGGGGGCATCGGATAGTCGCGCAGCGCGTTGGGGCGTACCCATTTGAGTTCCTGCCCCTCGCGGGGCCGCGGCGTGCCTTCCCAGACCCGGCACACAAACAGCGGCATCAGCAGGTGGAAGTCATCGTAAGCGTGGCTGGTAAAACCAATCGGTGCCAGGCAGCTCTCGAAGGTATCGATGCCGAGCTCCTCGTCGAGCTCGCGGATCAGTGCCGCCTCGGGGGTCTCGCCGTCCTGCACCTTGCCGCCGGGAAACTCCCACAAGCCCGCCATCGACTTGCCCTCCGGGCGTTGTGCGATCAACACCCGGTCATCGGCATCGATCAATGCGACGGCGCTGACCAGCAGCAGGCGCGCGTCAGACAAGACGCCTAGCTCCGGTAGTCGGCGTTGATCGATATGTAGCCGTGGGTCAGATCGCAGGTCCAAACGGTCCCACGCCCGCGCCCGATGCCCAGATCGATGTCGATGTCGATTTCCTGGCCCTTCATATGGGCGGCCACGGGTGTCTCGTCATAGCCCGGCACGAGCTGGCCGAGGCGCGTGATCGGCACCCCGCCGACGGCAATCGACAGCCGGTCCCGGTCCGCTTTCTCGCCTGCCTTGCCGACCGCCATGACGATCCGCCCCCAGTTGGCGTCCTCGCCCGCGATGGCCGTCTTGACCAGGGGCGAGTTCGCCACCGCGAGACCCACGGCGCGTGCCGCGCGTTTCGATTCCGCACCACGGACGTTGATGGTGACGAATTTCTGGGCCCCCTCGCCGTCGCGCACGACCTGCTGGGCGAGATCGACAAACACCTCGCGGAGCGCTGCCTTGAAGTCGGCAAGCACCTTGTCGCCCGCGCCCTTGATGCGGGGCTGACCCTTGGCCTGGCCGGTCGCAAACAGGAGAACCGTGTCCGACGTGGAAGTATCGCTGTCGACCGTTATGGCGTTGAAAGACTCGTCCGACGCCCAACGCACGAGCCGCTGCAGCACCGGCGCGGGGATCTTTGCGTCCGTGAACACGAACCCCAGCATCGTCGCCATGTCCGGCGCAATCATGCCCGAGCCTTTGGCGAAACCCGAGATCGTGACAAGCGTCTTGCCGATCCGCACCTTGCGGCTCGCCCCCTTGGCAAACGTGTCGGTTGTCATGATGGCATCGGCGGCGGCGCGCCACTTGCCTGCGCCCAGCGCCTTTTTCATCCGCGGCAGCTTGCCCGCCACATAGTCGGGATCGCGCGGCTCTCCGATCACCCCGGTCGAGGCGACATAAACGTCCTGCGCGCGGCAACCAAACAGGTGGGCGGCCTGCCCGGCGGTCTGCGCCACCTGCAGGTCGCCAGCCAGACCGGTGAAGGCATTGGCGTTGCCGGAATTGACCACCAGCACGCGGGCCTTGCCGCGCGGCAGTATGGCCCGGCACCACTCGACGGGTGCGGACGGACATTTCGAACGCGTGAGCACGCCGGCCGCCGTTGTGCCCGGCTTAAAAGCCGCGACCATCAGGTCCTTCACACCGCGATGCTTCTTGAGGCCGACGGCGAGGCCGGCCAGCTCAACGCCGCGGACATTCGCCAGCGTGGGAAACCGCGCGGGGGCGAGCGGCGAGCGCGGTAGCGCCGGTGCCTTGGCCGGCACCTTGGCGGCAGCCCTTGATTTCACAGACTTCTTGGCAGACTTGGCCATGGCATTAACCCCCGGTGATTCTCAGCCGGGGCGCGTCACCGCGACGTCTTGCGTCACTTTGGTGGGGTGCCCTCGACCGGCGAGCCGTCGAGATTGAACATCTTGATCTCGGCTTTGCTTCGTAATTCCGCCATATGCGTGGCGATCAACTCGCGCGTCAACTGCTGTTCGAGCGTGGGCAGCGATTCCTCGAAACTGGGCGCGGGCTGGCGGCGTTTGTCGAGGACCTTGATGACATGCCAGCCGAAATCTGTCTGGACAGGGTCCGGGCCGATTTCGCCTGGCTCAATCGCGAAGGCCGCGCTGGAAAACGGCCCCACCATCGCACTGCGGGTGAAGTAGCCGAGATCCCCGCCACGCGGCGCACTCGGGCCTTGCGAACGCTCCCGCGCGAGATCCCCGAAATCGGCCCCGCCTTCGAGCGCCTTGATGATGTCGTAGCCGTCCTCTTCGCTCTCGAGCAGAATATGCTGCGCGTGAACCTCGAGCGGCCCCTCCGTGTTGGCGATCGTGGCGTCGTAGGCCGCGCGAAGGTCGTCTTCATTGAGGCCTTCGGTGATCAGGCGGTTCATATAGGTCTGCTGCACCGCGACCCGCGCGAACTCGGCGATCTGGGCCTGCACTTCCGGATCGTTTTCGAGATCGACCTCGCGGCCGGCCTGCACGATCAGTTCACCATCCACCAGCTGCTGCACGAGCTGGGTGAAAATCTGGCCGATCGGTGCCTGGCGGAACTGTTCCGGAAGGCGTTGAAACGCGACGGCCACGTCCGACTGGCGAATCTCGAACCCATCCACGAGGGCGACCACCGGGTCGTCGGGTACATCGGCGGCTTTCGCGGTGCCGCTTTCAGCGTCACCGGCACCTTGCTGGGCCGTGGCGGGCGCCACGCCGAGGGTCAGGAATACGAGCACGAACAACGTGGCGTACGTACGAAACATCTGAATTCTCCTGTGGATGACCGCCCGGACGGCATGGGCCCGGCCGGCCATTTTATGATGCGGGCCAGACTGCCGTGTTCGCGAAGGGGGCACAAGATGCACACCGCCGCAGCGGCCTTCGCTACACGGCAATGTGAATCAGAATTCGGGCGAGAAAACGGCAATCCGGTGATGCTCCGGTGCCGGATCCGACCCGCGGCCGGCAGCGACATTGACACATGTTCGGGCGCGCCCTAGACAATGCGCCCACAATCCCCATCTATCCGGGAGCGGTAACCAGCCCCCGGCACCAGCGGCATCTCGCGGCAGGCCCTGCCGGAGACGTCAGCACAAACGGGTTCGAGGTAGAGGTATGGTCCTCAGTCTGGTCACACGGGCTTTCGGAACGGCGAATGACCGATATCTGAAGCGGCTTCACAAGGATGTCGAGGCGATCAACGCCCTCGAGCCCGAACTTGAGGCGCTCGACGACGCGGCCCTGCGCGCGCGCACCGATGCCTTCCGTGCGCGGCTCAAGACCGGCGAGAAGGTCGACGACCTCCTTGTCGAGGCCTTCGCGACGGTCCGCGAGGCCGCGAAACGCACCCTGGGTCAGCGCCATTTCGATGTACAGCTCCTCGGCGCGATGATCCTGCACAAGGGCATGATCTCCGAAATGAAGACCGGTGAGGGCAAGACTCTCGTCGCCACCCTGGCCGTTTATCTGAATGCGCTCGAGGGCAAGGGCGTCCATGTGGTCACGGTCAACGACTATCTGGCGCAGCGTGACTCCGGCTGGATGGGACAGATTTACGAGTTCCTGGGCCTGACCACCGGCTGCATCGTCAATTCCCTGTCCGACGCGGAACGCCGCGCGGCCTACGCCGCCGACGTGACTTACGGCACGAATAACGAGTTCGGATTCGACTATCTGCGCGACAACATGAAGTTCCATCTCGACGAGATGGTGCAACGCGATTTCAATTTCGCGATCGTTGACGAAGTGGACTCGATCCTGATCGACGAGGCCCGCACACCGCTGATCATCTCGGGTCCCGTCGAGGATTCCTCCGAAGCCTATGTCCAGGCCGACAAGCTGATGCCGCAACTGGTCGAGGAAGATTTCGAGGTCGACGAAAAAGCCCGCGCCGCGACCCTGACCGAGGTTGGCGTCGAGCATGTCGAGGCGCTTCTCATCAAAGACGGCCAGCTCGAGGAAGGCGCCAGCCTCTACGACATCACCAGCGTCACGCTCCTGCATCACGTGAACCAGGCGCTGCGAGCCCACAAGCTGTTCCAGCGCGACCGGGACTACATCGCCCATGAAGGCCGGATCGTCATCATCGACGAGTTTACCGGCCGCATGATGGAAGGCCGGCGTTTTTCCGACGGCCTGCACCAGGCGCTCGAGGCCAAGGAAGGTGTCCAGGTTCAGAACGAGAACCAGACCCTCGCCTCAATCACGTTCCAGAACTACTTCCGACTCTATCCCAAGCTCGGCGGCATGACCGGCACGGCGATGACGGAATCCGCCGAATTCGCGGAAATCTACAAGCTCGAAGTGGTCGACATTCCGACCCACCGGCCGATGGTGCGCGACGACCAGAATGACGAGGTCTATCGGACCCTCGAGGAAAAATACAACGCCATCAACGAACTCATCGAGGACGCCAACAAGCGCGGCCAGCCGGTGCTCGTCGGCACGGTCTCGATCGAGAAGTCGGAGGAAGTCTCGGCGGCGCTGACGTCCCGCAAGATCGCCCATGAAGTGCTCAACGCGCGCCATCATGAGCGCGAGGCCCAGATCATCGGTCAGGCGGGCGTGCCGGGCGCGGTCACGATCGCGACCAACATGGCCGGCCGCGGCACCGATATTCAGCTCGGCGGCAATCTGGACATGCGCCTCGAGGCCGAGCTCGCCGACATGGAAGACGGACCGGCGCGCGACGAGAAGGAAGCCGCCATTCGCGCCGAGGTCGAGAAACTCCACGACGCGGTCATCGCGGCGGGCGGCCTGATGGTCATCGGCACCGAACGCCATGAAAGCCGCCGGATCGACAACCAGCTGCGCGGCCGGTCGGGCCGCCAGGGCGACCCGGGCACCTCGCGTTTCTTCCTGTCCCTGCAGGACGACCTGATGCGCATTTTCGGCTCCGAACGCATGGACGGCATGCTGACCAAGCTGGGCATCGAAGAGGGCGAGGCGATCGTCCACCCCTGGATCAACAAGGCGCTCGAGAAGGCTCAGCAGAAGGTCGAGGCCCGCAACTTCGAGATCCGCAAACAGCTGCTGCAGTATGACGATGTCATGAATGACCAGCGCAAGGTCATCTACGAGCAGCGCAAAGACCTGATGCGGACCGACGACGTGTCCGACACGATCAAGGCCATGCGGGCCGAGACCCTCGAGGACCTGATCGCGCGCACGATCCCCGAGAAGGCCTTTGCGGAACAATGGGATACAAGCCTGCTCCACGAGGAGACGCTGCGTATCTTCGGGATCGACGCGCCGGTCGAGGAATGGGCGGCCGAGGAAGGCATCGCCGACGAGGAAATCCACGACCGGCTCGAGAAGCTCTCCGACGAACACATGGCCGCCAAGGTCGCCAACTATGGCGAAGAGATTATGCGCATGGCCGAGAAAAACCTGCTGCTGCAGATTCTCGACCAGCACTGGAAGGACCATCTGCTGCGCCTCGACCATCTGCGTCAGGGCATCGGCCTGCGCGCGTTCGGCCAGAAGAACCCGCTGAACGAGTATAAGCGTGAAGCGTTCGATATGTTCCAGGACATGCTCGGGCGGCTTCGCGAGGGCGTCACCCAGCTGCTCAGCCACATCGAGATTCAGGTCAACGCACCCGAGGCGGTGCCGGAACCCCAGTCGCCGCAGAACACCGAGGCCCAGCATGCGAGCGTGGGACAATTCGGCGACGCCACCCCGCGCCGGGAAAATTCGGGCAACAGCGCCGCATCGGCCCGCAGCCGGGCCGCGGCGGCCACGATCGACCCGGACGACCCGTCCACCTGGGGCAAGGTCCCGCGCAACGCAGCGTGCCCGTGCGGCTCCGGCAAGAAGTACAAGCACTGCCACGGTCGCAGCGCCTAGCAAAGGGCGCGCGCGATGGTCGAATTCGGTGTCTTCGATCACCTCGACCGCCGGGCCGGCGTGCCCGACCATACAATCTATGAAGACCGCCTCCGCCTGATCGCCGCCTATGACGAGGCCGGAATCGCGATGTATCACCTGGCCGAGCATCACGCGACGCCGCTCGGCCTCGCCCCCTCGCCCGGCGTGTTCCTGTCGGCCGTCGCCCAGCGCACCACGAAAATACATTTCGGGCCGATGGTCTATTGCCTGCCGCTTTATGAGCCGCTGCGCCTGATCGAGGAAATCTGCATGCTCGACCAGTTGAGCGACGGGCGGTTCGAATTCGGGGTCGGCCGGGGTATCTCGCCTTTCGAGGTCGCCTATTTCGGGATCGACAAGGAAAACGCCGGCCCGATTTATCTGGAAGCGTTCGAGATCGTAAAGCGCGGCCTCACGTCGGAGACGCTCAGTTTCGCTGGTGAACATTTCAACTATGACGATGTGCCGATGATCGGGTCGCCGATCGGCAAGCCCCACCCGCCCATGTGGTACGGCGTGGCCACACCCGATGGTGCCGCCTGGCCCGCATCCCAGAAGATCAACATGATCAGCAATTCACCGTGCGAGATCGCCCGCAGTGCCACAGACCAGTATCGCGAGACCTGGGACCGTGAGCATGGCGGGCCGGTCACGGCGAAGCTCGGCGTGGCGCGGCATGTCTATATCGCCGACACCCAGGCCGAGGCGGACAGAATCGCCGGGCGTGCCTACGCGGCCTGGTACGAGAATTTCATCAACCTCTGGCGCAAGTTCGGGGTCGAGGACCCGGCCTATGCCTCGACGCTTGCGACCGCCCGCGACCGCGACGCGATCATCGCCGGTACCCCGGACATGGTGGCGTCCGAAATCGAGCGCCAGATCGGCGCGGCAGGGCTCAACTATTTCGTGTGTCGGTTCGCCTATGGCGATTTGAGTTTCGAGGAAGCCGCGGGCTCGTTCGACTTGTTCGCGCGCGAGGTCATGCCCCGCTTGGCCTGACTACCGTGGTCAGGCCAGACCCGCACTGCCCAGATTCATGAACTTTTCGCGACGCTGGGCCTGCAGCGCCGCACCGTCCATCCCGTCCATCGCCTGCAACGCGGCGTACATCGCCGCATCGACGGCAACAATCGCGGCAGCGGGCTCACGGTGCGCGCCGCCCAGCGGCTCCGGCACGATGCCGTCGATCAGTTTCAGCTCGGCCAGATCCTGCGCCGTGATCTTGAGCGCCTCGGCGGCGTCCTGCGCCCGCTCGCCGTCGCGCCACAGGATGGAGGCACAGCCCTCGGGCGAGATCACCGAGTAAACGGCGTGTTCCATCATCAGGACCGTGTTCGCCGTCGCGATCGCCACCGCACCGCCCGAACCGCCCTCGCCAATGATCACCGACACGAAGGGAACCTGCAGGCTCATCGAGGCCTGGATCGCACGCGCGATGGCCTCGGACTGGCCGCGTTCCTCGGCACCCACACCGGGATAGGCACCCGACGTGTCCACGAAGGACAGGATCGGCATGTCGAACCGGTTTGCCAGTTCCATGAGGCGCTGCGCCTTGCGATAGCCCTCGGGCCGCGCCATGCCGAAATTATGGTGAATACGGCTTTCCGTATCGTTGCCCTTTTCCTGGCCGAGCACGATGACCGGGCGGCCGTGATAGCGGCCCATGCCCGCCACCAGCGCGCTGTCCTCGGCGTAGAGCCGGTCGCCGGCCAGGGGCACAAACTCGGTGATCAGTCCCGAGACATAGTCGCCGCATTTCGGCCGGCCCGGATGGCGGGCGACCTGGACCTTCTGCCAGGCCGATAGCCGGTCATAGGTCTGGTGCAGCTGACGATCAACCTTCTCCTCGAGCTTGCCGACTTCATCGGCGATGTTGAGATCGCCGTTGTCGGACAGCCTGCGAAGCTCTTCGATCTGACCTTCAAGCTCGGCGAGCGGTTTTTCGAATTCCAGGAAATGCGCCATGGCGTTCTACTAGTTCGCGTTTGCCCGGCTGGCAAGAGGATGATGATCGGCGACGAGACGCCGCATCCGCTCATCAAGCACATGGGTGTATATCT
The DNA here is from genome assembly GCA_039980135.1 of Alphaproteobacteria bacterium. Classification (NCBI taxonomy): domain Bacteria; kingdom Pseudomonadati; phylum Pseudomonadota; class Alphaproteobacteria; species Alphaproteobacteria bacterium. The sequence goes on along the minus strand of JBDXCV010000006.1, from coordinate 171,847 downwards.
GGGTAGTCGATATGTCGGCGTGACCGAGCATTTGCTGGACGCTGCGCAGGTCCGCATCGTGATGCAGCAAATGCGTAGCGAAAGCATGCCTGAGCACATGCGGGCTGACCTTGCGCGGGTCGAGATCCGCTTCTTCCGCCAACGCCTTCAGAAGCTGGAAGAAGCGCTGGCGGCTCAGATGCTTTCCACCGCGTCCGGGAAACAGGAACGGGTTGGTGGTTCCGTCCGGCACGAAGGCGTCGCGTTCCCCCAGATAATCCCGTACGGCCTGGCGGGCGGGCGGGCTCATCGGGACCATCCGTTCCTTGTCACCCTTACCCCGCACGATCAAAACCTCCGGATCGCGCTGCACCGCCGCGAGCGGCAGACCGACAAGCTCCGTGACCCGCATCCCTGTGGCGTAGCAAAGCTCGACCAACGCGCAGATCCGTTTTCCTTCGGGGTCGTCGCGCGCCGCCGCCGCGCCGAGCAGCGCGCCCACATCGGTCTCGGAGAGGATCTTCGGCAACGAGCGTCCCTGCCGCGGGCTTTCGAGAATGGCGCTCGGATCGTCGGTGCGCAGTCCGTCCGCATACAGGAAGCGATAGAACTGACGCAGGGTGGACAGGCGCCGGGCCGAGGTTCGCGCAGCCATACCGCGGCCCTCGAGATGCTTGAGGTAGCGCCGCAGGTCATCCGTCGTGGCGCCGTCGAGCACCGCCCTGCCGCCCTTGTCGGAGCCGTCAAGGAAAAGCGCCGCGTCCTCGAGGTCGCGCCGGTAGGCCGCGACCGTGTTGGCCGACGCCCCCCGTTCGGCCAATAGCAGTTCCAGAAATGCATCGAAATACCGGCTGACAGCCGCCGATGAAACGGGCTCGCGCCGCCGGCTCATTGCACCCGCGCGGCCAGCACGGCACGAGCGATGGCCTGTGCGTCGGCTTCCAGCCCCACGCGCTGCAGACCGCGCACCACAGTACCGACCACGCCCGCATGGGGTGCGTCGCCCGCCTGCCCGAGTACGATCATTGCGTAGGCCGTGGTCTCGGCGCGCCGTCCCGCCGCCGAGGCACGCGCCAACCCGGCAAGCGCGGCGACACTTGGCATCGTTGTCGTGCCTTCTGTCGCGCCGTCGGCCGGGGCATCATCTACGACCGCGGCGCTGCGCCAATGTTCTTCCGAAACCGGGTCACCCAGTATCTGCAGGAGGTATAGCGCCGCACCGATATCGGTCGTCCCGGCGTTGTTGCCCGCCAGGTCGATCCACCGGCCCAAACGCGTCGGGCTCCAGGGCACCGGCTCGCGGAGGGGTTGCGAAACAACCAACTGCTCGAGTGTTCCCGAAGCGGGTATACGTCCGATTGCGCGCGTGACGGGCGCCGCGATACTGGCTGGCACACCGGTTTGGGGTGCGGTGGGTGCCTCCGGAGCTTCAATCGGCTCAGCGTCGGCTGCATCGGGCAGATTGCGACCGATGATCCGCATCTCCGGCCACAGGAGCGCCGTAGCACGGGCCATATCCGCCACGGAACGCGCCTGACGAACGACGAGCTGATACCATTCAATGGCAAGTTCATCCTCACCCGCCAGCAACGCCGCGCGTGTCGCCGCAGCCGCGAGCCAGCCGAAATCCGATGTCACCGGAATATCCGCCAACAATGCCGCGGTGGTGGTCATGACGATATCGCCCACTTCCGCCGCCTGCGCGAGCGTCCATGCTTCCCACAGGGCCTCGGAGCGGGCGATCGCGACGCTCTGATTACGGACCGCGAGATACAGATAGGCGAGCCAGATGTCCCGATCGACGGAATCCGGGTCGATGAGCACCGCGGCGATGTCCGCATCGCCCGCGCCCAGTGCATCATAGACGGCCACAACATCACCGGTGCCGACCACACCGCGCCGCAATGCACGATGGGCCAGGGCGAGTTTTCGCGCCGGTTCGAGTTGCGCTGAGGCCAGCATCGCGCGCACCAACGCCGGATCATTGCTCGCCAGCATCCAGTCTGGCGGCGCGGCCTTGGCGACGGTCAGAATCGCAAATGTCAGGACATCCGTGGCCTCGGGCGTTTCGAGCTGTTCCGGCGTGACCGGTGCGCCCACGGCTGCGGAGTAGGCAACATTCTGAAAAACGCTGTCGGTATCGCCGCGCTCCTCGCGCAGCAGATCGAGCCCGAGGGACGCTTCGGCACCCTTCGCGCCGGCGATCTGGCAGACGATCAGCGCCTTCTGCCAGAAGCGTTCCACATAGCCGGCCTCATACCTGGCGAGCACCTCACACCCTGCCGCGAGATCGCCGCGCAGAAAATGAGCTTCGACGATTGAGCGTGCAAGGTGGTCCGGCACATGGCGCGAACTCACGGCCCGTGCCAGTTCGATTGCATCACCCGGCGCTCCGATCGCGACCAGGCCCGCCACGCGTGCTGCCAGGAGACTGGCGTTTTCGCTGCCGGCAACCGGCCCGCCGCCCGCCGGCGGCGTCGCGATGGACAGCAGGAGACGGCGGGTCAGGTCGCGCACTTCCCCGAGCGGGTAGCGTGCCGGCAAGTTCGTCAGAAGACGAACCGCCGTGGTGCGATCGGTCCCGGCCCACATGTCGTCACCCAGGCCGCCATTCGATGCGTCCAGCACACCGACCGTGTCCTCGTCCACAGCACCGAGGCCGCGAATCACCACGCCCCCCGGCTCGAGGGTAGTGTCCACCGGCGTAACGGCCGGCTGCGCATCAGTGTTGTCGGCGGGATCGTCGATGGGTCCGTCGGCGCGGGTCTCGGGCGCCGGCAGCGGCGCCAGACGGATCGGACCGGACTGCTGCGCGCCCGTCGTCACGACGGTGCCGGCCAGGACACCCAGCGCGAGCGCAAAAATCGAAGCAAATGTGACGGCGAACTGGCGCATGGGACTGTTAGCGCGGGAAACGATCGTTGGGGATCGTTTTCTCGACGCTTTCCGTCGGCGCCGGGATGTCCCATGTCGCGAGGAACACACCACCGGCGACGATCACGGCAAGAAACAGGACAATGATGTACTTGGCCACGCGATCCTCCTAGCGAATCTGATGGGCGGTTTGAGACACGCGGCCCGTGCCATGACAATCTCCGGTCTCGCAGGGCAACGCGTGAATGCTTATTATGCCATCCGAACCATGGCGATATCGCGGCGAATTCTTTGCCGGACCGAATCGCATCAAGATAGCAGCGCATGAGCGATTCTGAACAAGCCGAAGGCGAACACAAAGCGGCGGAAATTCGACCGGCAGCACGCGACCGGGATCGTTCCATCGTGATGGTCGGCCTGATGGGGGCCGGCAAGTCATCCATCGGGCGCCGTCTGGCGGAACGTCTGGACCTGCCCTTCGTCGATGCCGATACGGAAATCGAGGCTGCGGCCGGTTGCAGCATTGCCGAATTTTTCGAACGCCACGGCGAGGCCGAATTTCGCGACGGCGAGCGTCGGGTCATCGCGCGCCTGCTGGAGGACGAACCCAAGGTCCTGGCTACCGGCGGCGGCGCCTTCATGGATCCGGAAACCCGCGCCGCGATCGCCCATGCCGGCATTTCGGTCTGGCTGCGCGCCGATCTCGACACGCTGGTGCGACGTACGTCCCGGCGCACGGATCGTCCGCTTCTCAATGACGGCAATCCCGCGAGCACACTGGAAAGCTTGATGGAGACCCGCCATCCGGTCTATGCGCAGGCAGATATTGTCGTCGAGAGCAACGACGGCCCGCCCGACGATACCGTCGAGCGGGTGATCGACGCTCTGGCGACGTTCAGGGACAGGACGGAGGCATCGCCCGCAAAATGAACTCTTCGGCACAAAGCATGCGCACCATCCGGGTTGACCTTGGCGCGCGCTCCTACGATATCGCGATCGGCCCCGGGCTGATCGACCAGGCCGGCACGCTGCTCGCCGAACGGTTGGGCGAACGCCGGGTGGTCATCATCACCGACACGAATGTCGGCCCGCTCTATGCGGACCGGCTCGACGCTGCGTTGTGCCAGGCGGGGCACCAGACGCGGATAATCACGGTTGCAGCGGGTGAGGCGTCGAAGTCATACGCCCAGCTCGAAACCCTGCTGGAAGACCTGATCGACGGCGGTCTCGAACGCGGCAGCGTCCTGATTGCGCTCGGTGGCGGTGTGATCGGCGATCTCACCGGGTTTGCCGCCAGCATCGCGCTGCGCGGGGTCGAATTCGTCCAGGTACCCACGTCGCTGCTCGCCCAGGTCGATAGTTCCGTCGGCGGCAAGACCGCGATCAATTCCCGCCACGGGAAGAATCTGGTCGGCACATTCTACCAGCCGCGGCTGGTCATCGCGGATACCGACACGCTCAAAACCTTGCCAGCTGCGGAACTGCGCGCCGGCTATGCGGAAACCGCCAAGTACGGCCTGCTCGGCGACGCGGCCTTCTTCGAATGGCTCGAGACCAACGCGGCCGCGATCCTCGGCGGCGATGCCGCCTCCCAGATACATGCGATCGAGCGAGCCTGCGAGATGAAGGCCGAAATCGTCAATCAGGACGAGCGCGAGACCGGCCGCCGCGCGCTGCTCAACCTTGGCCACACCTTTGCTCATGCACTGGAAGCCGAAACCGGATATGGCGCGGGCCTGCTCCATGGCGAAGCCGTCGCCATCGGCATGGTCCTGGCGTTCAAACTGTCGGCGCGCATGGGTTTGTGCGCGCCCGACGACGCAGCGCGGGTCCGGGCGCATCTCGATGCCGCGGGCCTGCCCACGGGCTTCCCCACCCATCCGGGAACCGGTTGGGACGCGGATATCCTGCTGGCCCATATGGGACGCGACAAAAAAGTCCAGGAAGGACGCCTCACATTCATCCTGGCGAACGGTATCGGCGATACGTTCGTCACCAACGAGGTGGCGGCCGACGATGTGTCACGCCTCCTTACCGAGACGGCGACCGCCGCCTGACGCAAATCCAACAGGTTCTATAACCATGAGCGATCCCCTCACTCTCATCGTCATCGGAATTGTCATTCTCCTGGCGCTTTCGGCGTTCTTCTCGGGCTCCGAGACGGCGCTGACCGGCGCATCTCGGCCGCGCATGCATCTGCTGGAGAGCGAGGGCAACCGACGGGCCGGGACCGTCAACCTGCTGCACGCCCAGCAGGAACGCCTGATCGGCGGCATCCTGATCGGCAACAACATCGTCAACATCCTCGCCTCGGCGCTGGCCACCAGCGTGATGATCACCCTGTTCGGGGATGCCGGTGTCGCCTACGCGACGATCGCCATGACAACACTGGTCGTGATTTTCTCCGAGGTCCTGCCGAAAACCTATGCCATCCGGCATGCCGACGACGTCGCGATCGCCGTCGCGCGGCCGATCCGTTTCGTGGTCCTGGCGCTGACGCCGCTTTCACGCGCGATCGAAATGATCGTCGGACTGCTCCTGAGTTTGATGGGCGAGAAAACGTCCGCGGAGGAGGACGCCGCGCGCGAGCAGGAACTGCGTGGCGCCATTCGCCTGCACGCCGACACGAACAGTGTGTCCGCGCATGAGGGGCTGATGCTCGGCGGGGTGATGGATCTCGACGATGTCGAGGTCGGCGAGATCATGACCCACCGCACCGATGTCCAGATGGTCGATGCCGGCCTGTCGGCCAGCGAGATCGTGACCAGGGTCCTGGATTGCCCGTTCACCCGATTGCCGCTGTATGTGGACGATCCCGATAATATCGTGGGCGTGCTCCACGCCAAGGCGCTGCTGCGCGAAGTCCAGAACCACGACGGCCATATCGACGAGATCGATATCCGCGCGGTGGCTTCGGAACCCTGGTTCGTTCCCGAATCGACCGACTGCCTGCGGCAGCTGCACGAGTTTCGCGACAGGCGCGAGCATTTCGCACTCGTGGTCGACGAGTATGGCGCGCTGCAGGGCGTCGTCACGCTGGAAGACATCATCGAGGAGATCGTCGGCGAGATCGACGACGAGCATGACATTCCGGTTCCCGGCATGCGCCGCCAGGCCGATGAGACGTACATCGTCGACGGCCGGGTGACCATCCGTGATCTGAACCGGGAGTTCGACTGGAACCTCTCCGATGAGGAAGCGTCAACCATCGCGGGTCTCGTGCTGCACGAAGCGCGGTTCATTCCAGAAGAGGGACAGAGCTTCGATATCGAGGGCCTGAAGATCGACATTCTCCGGCGCACCGGCAATCAGTTGCGCTCACTGCGGATTACGCGGCGCGCGCCCGAGACCGAAGCCGACGGCCCCCCGAAGGCCTAGCGCCTCGCCACCGCGCGTCTGCCCCGAGGGGCGCCATTCTTGACCGGGACCGGGACGATCCTATAGTCCGGCCCAACGATATTTCCTTCGAGGATCAAGCCCATGCCACTGTCGAGCCCGGTCGCGCGCGAACATATTCACAATCGGACCGTCGAGTGCAACGGCTACCGGCGCCAGGACGGGCTGTGGGATATCGAGGGTCGCCTTGTCGATGTGAAGGCCTACACGTTCCACAACAATGAGCGCGGCGACGTGCCGCCGGGCGAACCGGTGCATGAAATGTGGATTCGTCTGACCGTCGATGACGACCTCACGATTCACGGCGTCGAAGCGACGACGGAATACAGCCCGTTTTCAGTCTGCAAGCAGGTGGCGCCGAACTTCGAGCGCCTCGTCGGGGTCTCCATCGGCCCGGGTTGGCGCAAACGGGTGCGCGACCGGGTGGGCGGCGTCGAGGGATGCACCCATATCGTGGAAATGCTTGGCCCGGTCGCCACCACGGCATTCCAGACCATCTACCCGCTGCGAAACAAGGAGAAGCCCGAAGGCGAAAGCGTTTCCACGCGCCCGCCGCGGCTGTTGAACACCTGCCATGCGTTTCGCAGTGACGGTCCGAAGGTAAAGGAATTCTGGCCCGAGCATTACGACGGCCCCGCCGGCGACTAGCAGCGGGTGACCAACGATCAGCGAAGAGCGGCGTTGAGACTCTAACCGACGGCGCGGGTCGCCGGGACGTAGGGCGCACGGTACGACGCGGGCCGTTCGATCATCGCGGGGGTCTTTGCCGTCGCCGCGAGGCTCTTGCGGGTCCGGATTTCCGCAAAGTAGCTGGCGATGAAGACACGGATCGCCGCCGTGCGCCCCAGTTCGCCCGCATTGGCGTCGATGACCGTGCAGAGGCGGTCAACCGCCATCTGTTCACGTGCCGCGATATCGGACAAGGCTTCCCAGAATTGGGGTTCCAACCGCACGCTGGTGCGCAACGAACCCACTGTGATGTTGCGATTTACAAGCATATTGGCTGCCCTTTCGACCCCTTCCGGGATTCGCGAATATCAACTGGGAGCAAGGTAAGGCGCTCGCAACAAATTTGCAACAGATAGAATATTATTGTTTCAGTTTGTTTCGTTCTGTGCTTCCTCCGGCGTTAACGCACGCATCGAAAGTGCATGCAGACCACCCTCGAATTCCGTGGAAAGCATGGCGAAAACCGACCTCTGTCGATTCACACGCGATTGCCCGACGAAATCCGGACTTACGATCACAATATCGAAATGTGTTTCCCCCTCGGGTCGTGCACCCGCGTGGCCCGCATGGAGGTGTGAGTCGTCCCGCACCTCGATTCGCTGGACATCGAGCCCCTTCTCAAGCGCGACCCTGATGCGTTCTGCGCGATTCATCGAATTCTCCAACCTTTGTGTCCTCTACGTATTTGCGTGCCTGATATTGCCTCGAACAGGTCCACCAGACATATTCCGCCCATGACACGGCGGCGCAAATCCATCGATCTGGACGACCTGCTCACCGAAGGCGGTGACGGCGCAACCGGCCTGCGCATGTGCGCGCAGTCCGGCTGCGAACTCCCGGGTGAATTCCGGGCCCCGAAGTCACGCGACAATGTCCGCGAGTATATCTGGTTCTGCCTCGATCACGTGCGCGCATACAACAGTTCGTGGAATTACTATGCGGGAATGTCGGAAGACGAAATCGAAACCGACCGGCACGGCACCACATTCTGGCACCGGCCGACCTGGCCGTTGAACGGCAAACGCCCCGGCGAAGGCATCCGGGACGATTTCGGTTTCTTCGAGTCGGAAGCCGATGCGGCCGCAGGGGCCACGGCCGGCGCCCATACCGCCGGAATGGACTCCGAAACTGTTGACGCCCTTGATATAATGAAATTGTCGCCACCGTTGACCGCAGACGCTATAAAGCGGCGCTACAAGGAGCTGGTCAAACAGCATCATCCTGACGCGAATGGCGGCGACAAGCTGGCGGAAGAACGTCTCAAGGCGATCAACCAAGCCTACGCAACGTTAATGCAATCGGTCGGCCCCTGAGGGAGCCGCACCGCACGAAGAAAATTTGACGAAAGTGGACCGGATTATGGAAGCAACTGAATCGATCACAAGTGCAGATATGCCCGTCAACCCGGAGCCGGACATCAAGGTGTCGGCCCGCCAGGTTTTCGGCATCGATTCCGACATGGAGGTTCCGGCCTTCTCCGAAGAGACTGTGCACGTACCGGCGCTCGACGAGAGCTACCGGTTTGATCACGACACCACGCTCGCGATACTCGCCGGCTTTGCCCACAATCGCCGTGTGATGATCCAGGGTTATCACGGCACCGGCAAGTCCACCCATATTGAACAGGTCGCCGCACGCCTCAACTGGCCGTGCGTCCGGGTCAACCTCGACAGCCATATCAGCCGCATCGACCTGATCGGCAAGGATGCGATCGTGCTGCGCGACGGCGTGCAGGTCACGGAATTCCGCGAGGGCCTGCTGCCCTGGACCCTGCAACATCCCTGCGCCCTCGTCTTTGACGAGTATGACGCGGGCCGACCGGACGTGATGTTCGTGATCCAGCGTGTGCTGGAAGCCGACAGCAAGCTGACCCTGCTCGACCAGAACAAGGTCATCCGCCCCCATCCCAGCTTCCGGCTCTTCTCCACGGCGAACACCGTTGGTCTGGGCGACACGACGGGCCTGTATCACGGCACCCAGCAGATCAACCAGGCGCAGATGGATCGCTGGAACATCGTCACCACGCTGAACTACCTGCCCCATGAGCAGGAAGTCGACATCGTGACGGCGAAATGCCCGGCCTATGACAGCAAGGAAGGCCGCGAGAAGATTTCCGCCATGGTCGCGACTGCCGACCTGACGCGTTCCGGCTTCGTCGCCGGCGACATCTCAACCGTCATGTCGCCGCGAACCGTGATCACCTGGGCCGACAACGCCGAAATATTCGGTTCGATCCCGCTCGGCTTCCGGGTCACCTTTCTGAACAAGTGTGACGAAGTCGAACGTTCGACGGTCGCCGAATATTATCAGCGCTGCTTCGGGACCGATCTCGAAGACGGCGTGGTCGCACCGGCCCCGACCCAGTAAGACGCCGATGGCGGGATCAAACAGAAGCGGCAACGACGGACCGGTCGAGGAGTTCCGGCGCGTCACGGCTGCGGCCATGCGCGCCATCGCCCGCGAGCCGGAACTCACTGTCTCGTTCACACCTGACCCGCCGGGCATCAGCGGAGAAGAGGCGCGCCTGCCTCTGCCGAATCGTGACCTGCCGGCAGAGGATGTCAGCGTGGTGCGTGGCGAGGCCGACGCGCTGGCGCTGCATCTGCGCCATCACAACAGCGAACTGCACGCGACCCGATTGCCCTCGGCACCGGCCGCACGCGCGCTTTATGACGCGGTGGAGCAGGCGAGGGTCGAGGCCATCGGCGCCAACCGGATGTCCGGGGTTGCCGACAATCTGGGCGCCGCACTCGAAATGCGCTGCCGGGACAAGGGTTTTGCGCGGGTGACCCAGCGCGAACAGGCGCCGGTTTCGGAAGCCGTGGCCCTTCTGGCGCGGGAAGCGCTGACCGGCGCACCGCCACCGCCCTCAGCCCGCCAGATGGTCGACGTGTGGCGGCCCTTCGTGGAATCCAAGATTGGCGGCGCATTGTCGGAACTGAGCGACAGCCTGGATGATCAAGTCGCCTTCCAGGATGTCATCCGGCAAATGATCACCGATCTCGGACTTGCCGATGAAGAGATGGCCGCCGATACCGATTCCGACGACAGCACCGGAGAGGATCAGGAGAACGCCGACGGCGAGAGCACCGGTGAGGGCGAGAGCGACGGCGAAGCGCGGGCCATGGACGGCGAAGGCGAAGACGAAGAGGCCGGTGCCGAGAGCGAAGAAATGGACATGCCGTTCGAGGATGGCGATGGCGATATGGAGCAGGGCGCGGGCGAGGAAGATCCCGACGCACCGGGTCAGCCCTGGCGCCCGCCCGAGTATGGACACAACCAGGGCGAACAGTTCGTCTATGGCGCCTACACGACGGAATATGACGAAATCGTCGAGGCCCCCGACCTTTGCGACCCCGATGAACTCTCGCGCCTGCGCCAGCAACTCGACCAGCAGCTCGGCCATCTGCAGAGCGTCATCTCGCGGCTCGCCAACCGGCTGCAGCGCCGCCTGATGGCGAAACAGACGCGAAACTGGGAATTTGATCTCGAGGAAGGGCTGCTCGACACCGCGCGCCTGACCCGCGTCGTGACCAATCCGGCGCATCCCTTGTCCTTCAAGATGGAGGAGGACACGAATTTCCGCGATACGGTCGTCACCCTGCTGATCGACAATTCGGGCTCGATGCGCGGCCGGCCGATATCCGTCGCCGCCATGAGCGCCGATATTCTGGCGCGCACATTGGAACGCTGCGGCGTGAAGGTCGAAATCCTCGGCTTCACGACCCGCGCCTGGAAGGGCGGCCAGGCGCGCGAAAACTGGCTCGCCGCTGGAAAGCCTGCCAACCCGGGCCGGCTCAACGACCTGCGCCACATCATTTACAAATCCGCCGATGCGCCGTGGCGCCGCGCCCGCAAGAATCTCGGCCTGATGCTGCGCGAAGGCCTGCTCAAGGAAAACATCGACGGTGAAGCACTGTTGTGGGCCCACAACCGTTTGCTCGCGCGCACGGAGCAGCGGCGCATCCTGATGATCATCTCGGACGGTGCGCCGGTGGACGATTCGACCCTCTCGGTGAACGCCGGCAATTATCTGGAGCGTCACCTGCGCCAGATCATCGATTGGATCGAGACCTACTCGCCCGTCGAACTGCTGGCCATCGGCATCGGCCATGATGTGACCCGCTATTATCGCCGCGCGGTGACGATTGTCGACGCCGAGCAGCTCGGCGGCACGGTGATGGATCAGCTGGCCGAGCTCTTCGACGAGGAAGACGGCGCGGCCCGCAAGCCGCGCGGCGGATCGCGGCGCGTCGCCTGAAGCCGGTCACTTCGGTCATGTTCGTGCTGCGGAATGCGGCTATAAAAGACCCATGATCCGGCTTTTCACCTGTTTCCTGATTGCCTGCGCAATCGCGCTGCCGCCGGCGCTGGCGGACACCACACCGATTCCCCTGCACAAGGGACTGAGCGGACAGGACCGCGTGGGCCGGCTGGTCTGGCGCGGCGGGATCGAGATGAACTTTGACAATCCCCGCTTCGGTGGCATCTCGGCCATGGAGATCGAAGCCGGCGGGCGGACCCTGACCGTGCTCACCGACCGCGGCCACCGGGCAGAACTGTTCCTCGAGTATGATCCGTCCGGCGACCTGTCCGCCGCAAAGCTTGTCGACCTGGAACCCGTGACCGGTGCCGTCGGTCGGTCGATCGAGGACGACCGGAATTCCGATATCGAGGCGATCGCGCGGATGCCCAACGGGGGCTGGCTTGTCGCCTTCGAGCGCAATCACCGGCTGCTGCACTTCCCCGCATCCTACGCACCGCTGCGCGCCTCCCCGCGCCTGCTTTTGACTCCACCGGGGCTGGAGCGCGCGCGCTCGAACCGGGGCATCGAGGCCGCGAGCGAAACCGCCGACAAACAGATCCTCCTGATCTCCGAAGACCTCAAAACTACTCCCGCATTCAACTTCGCCTGGCTCGGTAACGGCGCCGACTGGACGCCGATGTCCTACACGCTGTTTCCGCCCTACAAGCCTACCGGCGCGGCGTTACTGCCCAATGGCGACATCGTGGTGCTGGAACGTCGGTTCACACCGCCCGGCGACGTGGGTTCCCGGATCGCGCGAATCGCGCGCCGAAGCCTGCGCCCGGGCGCACCGATCCAGACGCGGGAACTCGCCCGACTCGAGAGACCGTTCGTGACAGAAAATTTCGAAGCGGTGACCGCGCGCTCTGCCGGGCGCGGACAAACCCTGATTTACATCGCGAGCGACAATAATTTCTCGGACAAGCAGCGAAATTTGCTGCTGATGTTCGAACTTCTACCCTAGTCCATTGGGACAGCGCGGCCCGATCAGCCGTCGATCCACCAGGCCCGCCGCACGGCGTAGTCATCATTGTCGATTGCGGCGCGCACGTCTTCGAGCAGACGGTTCATGAACCGCACATTGTGGACCGCCAGCAGCGACACCGCGTTCAGTTCACCCGCCTTCACGAGGTGGTGCAGGTAGGCTCGCGAGACGCTGGTGCAAGTCGCGCAATCGCATTCGGGATCGAGCGGCGTGGGGTCCTCGCGAAACCGCGCATTCTTGATGTTGATGAACTCGCGGCCATTGTCCGTCTCACCCAGCCCGGGCCTGATATAGGCGCTGCCATGGCGTGCCAGACGGGTCGGGTTGACGCAATCGAAGGTGTCGATGCCCTTGGCGACCCCGTTCCAGACATCGCGCACGCTGCCCACGCCGAGCAGGTGGATCGGACGCGGGGTCGTGGCTGCGGCGTTGAGTGGCGCCATGGCGAGGGCGACCACCTCGTCCATCTCTTCCGGCGTACCGCCGAGACAGCCGCCGACCGCGTAGCCGAAATAGGGCTGGGCCGCGGTGAACTCCGCGCTCTCCTTGCGAAGGTCTTCATAGACCCCGCCCTGGATGATCCCGTACAGCCCCTGCGGTCCCGCCGAGCCTTCCTCGGCTTCCTGGAAGGCCGTGATAGAGCGCAACGCCCAGCGGTGGGTCAGCCCCATCGATTGGGCCGTGTAGTCACGATCGACATGGTAGGGTGTGCACTCGTCGAGGACGAGAATGATGTCGGCGCCGATCTGGCGCTGAATACGGATCGAATCTTCCGGCGTCAGCGTCACCCGGGCCCCGTCGACATAGGAACGGAACGACGCGCCGGCCTCGTCGATCGCCAGCAGGGACGGGTCGCGAACGTCCGTGCGGCTGCCCTTGATTTCTTTCTCATCCCCGCCCCGACCCAGGGAAAAAATCTGGAATCCGCCCGAATCCGTCAGCATCGGACCGTCCCAGCCCATCATCTTGTGCAGGCCGCCCAATGCCGCCACGCGCGCCGCGCCGGGCTGGAGCATCAGATGGTAGGTGTTGCCGAGAATGATCTGGGTGGATTCGGCCCGCGCCTGGGCTGGCAACACGCCACGCAACGCGCCGCGGGTCGCACAGAATATAAAGGCCGGGGTCTCGATCACCCCATGGGGCGTGGTGATACGGCCGCGCCGCGCCGCATCGGGCCAGCCGTCCTGGCCCGTCACGCGGCGGGTCACTTCAAAATCGAAACCTGGATAGTCGGTCATGCTCGGTTCAATCCGGGTTGTCGGCACCCCGACGATATCGGGGCGCGATCATATACATCACGGGCGCAAAAAAGCCCGCGAAACGCGGGCCTTTGTCGTGATCGAACCGAGTCGCGGCTAGGCGGCCACGGCGACCTTTGCAAGATCACGTTTCATGCGGCGCAGTTCGCGCGGCAATTTCGCCGCGGCCGTGCCGCGCAGGAACGCATCAACGCCACCCTTGTGCTCGATGGTGCGGATCGCTCGCGCCGACAGATTCACGCGTACACCGCGCCCGAGGGACTCGCTGTACAGCATCGTGGACTGCAGGTTCGGCAGGAACCGGCGGCGGGTCTTGTTATGGGCATGACTGACGTTGTTTCCGGTCAGCACACCCTTGCCTGTAATGGCGCAGCGGCGCGACATAGTACTCGCTCCATGAACAGCTAACGCGCCGAAATCGGCGCGAACGGCGGTGGTTTTAGGCGATGGCGGGGGTCGGGTCAAGCCCGCCGGACAACGAATTAGGCACTGCGAAACGCCTCGAGCAACGACTGGGCTGCCGCGGACGGCGTGATCTCCGCGTCCGAGACCTGGCGTTCGAGCGATTCGAGCTTCTCACGGACCGCGGGATGGCGCCGAAAACCGACCAGCAAATGCTCATCGACCTCCCCCCACATCCAGCGCCGGGCCTGGGCGGCGCGCCGTTCTTCCAGCGTACCGCCCGCCGTGGCCTGGGCGCGATAGGCCTCGGTCGTCTCGCGAACTTCCTCGATACCGGTTTTTTCCACCGACGAGCAGGTCAGCACCGGAGGTATCCAGTCGGCCGTAGTCGGGTGCAACAGGCGGATTGCACTGGCATATTCGGCCGCGGATCGCTGCGCAGCGGCGGCCATGTCTCCATCCGCCTTGTTGACGACCACAAGGTCGGCGAGCTCCATGATTCCGCGCTTGATCCCCTGAAGCTCGTCGCCGCCCCCCGGCAACAACAACAGCAGGAACATATCAACCAGGTCCGCCACCGCGGTCTCGGACTGGCCCACCCCGACCGTTTCGATCAGCACCACATCGAACCCCGCCGCCTCGCACGCGAGCAACACCTCGCGGGTTCGCCGCGCGACCCCGCCCAAGGTGCCCGCAGTCGGCGATGGACGGATGAATGCGTCCGGTGATCGGGACAGCTGTTCCATGCGCGTCTTGTCCCCCAGGATCGAACCGCCGCTTCGTTGGGAAGACGGGTCCACGGCAAGGACGGCAACCTTGTGGCCCCCGGCGATCCAGTCCTGCCCGAAGGCTTCAATGAAGGTCGATTTGCCGACACCCGGCACCCCGGATATGCCAATGCGCACCGCGCCCCCCGTGTGCGGCAATAGATTTTCAAGCAACTCCCCTGCCTGGGCGCGATGATCCTCACGGGTGGACTCGATCAGCGTGATCGCGCGGGCCAAAGCCCGGCGATTGCCAGTACAGACCTCGGCCGCCAGGCGGGCAGGGTCTTCGGTCGATGGATTCCTGTCGCTATCCGCCATGTCCCAACCTAGCGCGCTGTCGCCGGGGCCAACAATGCGCTGTCCGTGCGCGCCGGCTTGCCGTCGACCGGCGACGAGAGAATCACCGAACTCTGCGCCGGGCCGATCTTGCGAAACCGGGAGATGACATCCTCGAGTTCGGCGATGGACGAAACCGCCACGCGAATGACGAAACTTTCCTCGCCCGTGATGTGATGGCACGCTACCACCGCATCCAAGGACCGGCACAAGCCCGAGACCCGCTGAAAATCTCTGTCCGACACCGTCAGGCGAATAAACGCGCCAATCTCCTGACCGAGTGCGGCCCGGTCCACCCGGGCGGCATAACCCATGATGACGCCCGCCGCCTCGAGCCGACGAATGCGGTCGGCCACGGCGGGGGTCGACATGCCGATCCGCCGGCCGATCTCACGAAACGATAAACGCGCATCCGCCTGGACGACATCCAGCAACATATGATCGACCGCGTCCAATAAACCTTCCATTTGTCAGGCGAACCTAAGCATCATATTTCATACGGAATTCATATTATATATTCTACTTACATTCAATCGTTTTATTGATTTGTTATATTACGTTTAGAATATTTTTCTTATCCGTACCATACATTCGTGCGAAGACAGCCTCATCCGCCTGACGATTGTCAGGCGAATTGCCGGCGATCGTCCAGGCCTCCCTGGATCACCGCAGAAATTCGTTATTTGTGCCGGTCGACGGCGCGCGACAAAAGAAGATAGGCCTTGCCTACATCCGCCGTCAGCAGGCTGGCGCTGAGCAGTTCGTCCGGGTCGGCCTCACCCGCTTGGGTCAACAAGCGCTCGAATTCACGCAGATATCGGCTCGCCAGCGTCCGGAACGCATCGTCGTCCTCGTACAGCTCGCGCACCCGGTTAAGGGCGATGGGGTCCTTCACGCGGGCTGAAATCCGGCGCAGGGCGACCCCGCGATCACCCTTCGCGAACCGGCGCATGATCTCGGGTGCGACATCGCCTTCCAACATGCCGTCCAGCTCGATGCCCAGAGACCCCAGCGTATCGAGCACCCGATTGACGCTGTGCAGCAGTACGCCGCGGTTTGAATCGATATACCCTTCACGAACATCATCGGCCTTCCGGCCCGCCTCTTCGGCGGCCTCGATCAGCGCGCGTTCCTGCATCCGGAATGTCGCCGCGATGGATTCGGACCGTTCGGCCACCTGGTCGATCGCCGATTGCATGTCGCGGGCCTGTTCGCGCAGCTGGTCACGCAGACCCTCTACCCGACCCTCCATGCGGTCGGCCGAGTTGGACAACTCGCCCGTGTGCCTGTCGAGAGATTGCATCGTGACCTCCGCGCGAGCGACGGCACCCTCTCCGGTCTCTCGCAGGGTCTCTGCACGGCCGACCAGCATCTCACCCAGTTCCCGCCAGCGCTCCAGAATGGACTCCACCGTTTCGCGCACATCGCGGCTGCGTGCCCCCAGCGATTCTTCGGTCTCGCTTGCCGCGCGGCGCATTTCCTCGGTGCTTGTCGTCAATTCCTCGCGGCGTTGGCGCAGCGCACCGGCCACCTCCGACAACCCCTCCGAGGCGACGCGGGCATTAACCTCGACCGCTTCACTTTCACGCTGAATGAGATCACGGACCTCGGACAGGCGGGCCAGAGATTCCGCGGCCGACTGTTGCAATGCTTCGGTGTGCTGGGTCAGGGATTCGCCCAGCGCCTCGGCGCGCGCACCGGCCGTCACGCTCGCATTCGTCAACTCCTGCGACTGGCGACGCAACGATTCATGCGCCCCGCGTGTGGCTGTTTCGGCGGTTTCCGAGGCTTCCGTGATTTCGCCCGCACCAACCCGCAGCGCCTCACTCAGCGCCGACAACCTGGTTTCGGCCCCGGTAACGATCTCGGACATGAAATGCTGGTCGTTGCCAAGCTGTTCGCGCAGATTGCGCAGATGCGCGCTCGCGCGCTCGGCGGCTTGGTCGAGCGATTCGGTACTGTCGCCCAGCGTGTCGCGAATGGCCGTGATGCGGGCCAGTGACGCATCCGCAGCCGATTCCAGTGTGTCGCGCTGCGCCACGATCTCGTCGCGTGTCTGCTGCGCCCGGCTCATGGAGAGGGAGAACTCCGTCTCTGCAATTCGCGCATGCTCACCGAGCGTATCGCGCGCATCATTGGCGCTGACGGTCACCTGTGCGGTCGATGCAGACAAGGCCGCCGCTGCGTCGCGCAATTCCGTCGACAGGCGTTCGGCTTCGACCGCGGCATTGCGCGCCACATTCTCCAGTGTGCTCGCCTCGGTGCGGAACATGTTGCCGAGCGCGCGGCCCTTTTCATCTGCGCTTTCGCCCGCTGCCGTCAGTTCATTCGCAAACCCGAGCAATCGTTCGCTGGCGCCATCCACCTGTTCGATGCTCGACCGTGAGATCGCCGCGAAGGCATCCGCCTGTTCGCGCAAATCCGCGGTCATGCTCTCGGTCTGCTGCCGGATGGTCGAGACACTGACCCCCAGCGCCTGTGCCGTTTGGGCCATCTCTGATGCCGCCGCCTCGGTCATCTCGCGGGCCTCCTGGCCCGCATTCTTCGTGACTTGCGCCATCTGTCCGGCCATCGCCGAAGCCACCCGGTCCAACGCGGCACCGGCCTCGTCCATCTGGCCGGTCATGTCCTGCATCAGCCGGTCCGCATGCGCCACCGCCTCTTCCGACATCGCGGCCAGCTTCTCCGACGCGCGTGCGACCGCTGCCTCGAATACCGTGCCCGCATCGGCGGCGCGCCGCTCCATATCCTCGCCCAGGGCACGGCTCCGGGTCAGCGCTTCGTCGGATGCCTGTGCGATCGCCCCGGCCGCCTGACTGCCCGCATCGCTGATCGCGGTGCTCGCATTGCCCGCCTGCTCCGTGACCGCGTTGACCGCTTCCCGGGTGCTGCCGAGCACCTGTTCCGTCACCGCGCGGATTTCGCCGGCCGCCGTTTCTCCCGCCCCGGCGACACGGCCGACGGTATTGGTCACCGCCTCCTGGAAACCCGTCTCGATCGCCTCGACCTGGTCATGCAACGCGGCGACCAGTTCGCGCACCATATCTGCCGCGCGGCGTGACGCCTCATCGATCACGTCAGCCTCGCCCTGCCCGATCTCGCGAATTTCCTCGAGACTGGCCCCGACACGCGCCGTCATCTGCGCCAGCTGCTCGGCCTGATCGCCCGCGGTCTCGTTGGTTTTCACCATCAGCGCGCGAAGCGCCGTGGCGATGGCTTCCATTTCGGCCGCCTCGCGTCCGAACCCGCCACGCAACTCCTGGAGATGCGCGCGCGCATCATTGATGGATTCTTCCAGCGCCTGCCCGTACAGGACCAGCATCTCGCCAAGCTCGGAAAGTTCCGAATTGGCATGCGAGAAGGGCGCCTCGAGCCGTGCGACCTGGCCCTCGAGCGATGTCAGCATATCTCCCAGGCGCTGGCGGCGTGACGTCAATGCGGCGAGAGCAAACAGAACCGCCGGCGGCACCAGAAGTCCAGCAACGAGGCCGCCGATTTCGTGGGGCAACAGTTGCGGCACGATCGTCCAGCCGACACTGCGCTCGACGAAAAGCACGAAAAACACCAGCCATGCGAAACCCGAGAGGGACAACAGCCAGCCAACAAAGTTCACGCGCCGTCGCCGCACGGGAGCCGCATCCGACCGCTCATCCGACCGGTAGGCTTCTTCGTCTTCGTGCCAAGCGTCCTGGTTTTCGGACATCAGGCCGCTTCGCGCCGGCGTACCCGGACCATATCGAGGACCTCGCGCGCGGCGGCCGGAATATTCGTGCCCGGTCCGTAAATGGCCGAGACACCATTGGCGTTCAGAAACTCATAATCCTTGGCTGGGATTACACCCCCACAAATCACAACAATTTCCTCTGCGTTTGCCGCCTGTAACGCCGCGACCAGCTGGGGCACCAGGGTCTTGTGGCCCGCCGCCTGGGTCGATACGCCGATAATGTGAACATCGTTCTCAACGGCCTGCTGCGCCGCCTCCTCCGGGGTCGCAAACAGCGGCCCCACATCCACGTCGAATCCCAGATCGGCGAACGCCGTCGCGATCACCTTGGCACCTCGGTCATGCCCGTCCTGGCCGAGCTTGACGACCAGCATGCGCGGGCGCCGGCCTTCCTCCTCGGCAAATGCCGAAACGTCGGCGAGCACCTCACGAAATCCCTCATCGCCCTCATAGGCGGCGGCATAGACACCCGATATCGACTTCACGGTCGCGCTGTGACGCCCGAAGGCCTCTTCCATTGCATCAGACATCTCCCCCACAGTAGCGCGCGCGCGCGCGGCATCGACGCAAGCCGCCAGCAGGTTGCCGTCGCCGGATTGCGCAATTTGCGTGATCGTTTCGAGAGCCGCCTGGCAACCGGCCGCGTCCCGGCCCTCGCGCACGGTCTTGAGCCGGGCGATCTGTGCCTCGCGGACCCGGCTATTGTCGATATCGAGCACGTCCATTTCATCGGCCGTGTCCGGCTGGTACCGGTTGACGCCGACGATCACATCCTCGCCCCGATCGATTCGCGCCTGGCGGCGCGCGGCAGCTTCCTCGATGCGCAGCTTCGGCATGCCGGATTCGACGGCCTTCGTCATCCCGCCAAGCGCCTCGACCTCGTCGATTATCTTGCGGGCCTCGACGACGAGCGCCTGGGTCAGGCTCTCGACATAGTAGGAGCCGGCCATCGGATCGACGACCTGCGTGATGCCGGCTTCGTGCTGCAGAATCAGCTGCGTGTTGCGGGCCACCCGCGACGAGGCCGGGGTCGGCAGTGCTACCGCCTCGTCGAACGAGTTGGTGTGCAGCGACTGGGTCCCGCCCAGGGTCGCCGCCAGCGCCTCGATCGTGGTGCGCACAACGTTGTTGTAAGGATCCTGCTCGGTCAGGGATACGCCGGATGTCTGGCAATGGGTGCGCAGCATCAACGAGCGTTCATCCCGGGCGTCGAACAGATCACGCATGGCATGGGACCACAGGTAGCGGGCCGCGCGCAGCTTGGCGATCTCCATGAAGAAATTCATGCCGATGCCGAAAAAGAAGGACAGGCGCGGCGCGAACCGATCCACATCAAGGCCGGTCGCCTTCGCCACCCGAACATACTCGATTCCATCGGCCAGTGTGAACGCAAGTTCCTGGACCGCCGTCGCACCGGCTTCCTGCATGTGATAGCCGGAGATCGAGATCGAGTTGTACCGCGGCATATGCTCGGCGGTATAGGCGATGATGTCGGCGACGATCCGCATCGACGGGGTCGGCGGGTAGATATACGTGTTTCGGACCATGAACTCCTTGAGGATGTCGTTCTGGATGGTCCCCGAAAGTTTCTCCGGCCCGACCCCTTGTTCTTCGGCGGCGACGATATAGCTGGCCAGCACCGGCAACACGGCCCCGTTCATGGTCATCGACACGCTCATCTCGTCGAGCGGGATTCCGTCGAACAGAATTTTCATGTCCTCGACGCTGTCGATCGCAACACCGGCCTTGCCGACATCCCCCACGACCCGCGGATGGTCGCTGTCATAGCCGCGGTGGGTCGCCAGATCGAAGGCCACCGAAAGGCCGCGCTGGCCGCCTGCGAGCGCCTTGCGATAAAAGGCGTTGGATTCTTCCGCCGTCGAAAAGCCCGCATACTGACGTACCGTCCAGGGGCGCCCGGCATACATGGTCGCCTTGGGGCCGCCCACGAACGGCGCGAAACCCGGCATGCTGTCCAGCCATGCAATATCCTCGAGATCGGCCGCCGAATAGATCGGCTTGATCTCGATTCCCTCGGGGGTCTCGCCGATCAGATCGCCGGGTGAGCGGCCACGCAATTCCTCGGCGGCACGGGCCGTCCAGTCGGCAAGCGTATGTTTGGGGAATTCCGCCATTTTTCGGCTCGTTGCACTCTTCCGCTGTGGCCGGAAAGTATAGTGCGTGGCCGTGGGCCGGTCTATTGATCGCCGGATGCCATGTTTCGCGTGGTCTCGTCGATGCGCAGGAACTCGACCCGACCGTCGAATCCCCTCAATTCTGCGGATTCTTCGGTCACTTTACGTTGTGCCAGCAATGCGGCAACAGCCGGATCCCCGGCGAGGCTCGTCGACACGATGATATCGCCGCCCCGGCTTTGCCCTTCCAGCCGTGCCGTCATGTTCACGGTGGTCCCGAAATAATCGAGTCGGTCGTTCAGGGTGACGGCGATACAGGGCCCGCCGTGAATGCCGACCTTGATCGCGATCAAGTTGTCCCCGCCCGCCGCCTGCGCATGGGTGCGGTTGAATTCCGCGACCGCCTGCTGAATCTCCAGCGCCGCGGCAAGCGCCTGCCCCGGCTCGACGAAGGCCGCCATGACGGCATCGCCAATGGTCTTCACCACCGCGCCGTCATGTTCGCGCACGATACCCGTCAGGAACGCGAAGTGGTCGCGCACGAGGCCGTAGGCCCGCGCATCGCCAATGGATTCATATAGCGCGGTTGACCCCTGCAGGTCCGTGAACATCAGCGTGACACGCTGGATCGCCACTTCGTCACCGGGCCGCAGCAGCTGGTCCGAGAAGAGGTCACGGAACGTCTGCAACGCGGTCACGCGGTCGGCCGTCAAGGCATCGCGTTCCCAGGCCCGCTCCTCGACGACGACATTGCGGTCATGGGTAGATTTATTGATCAGGCGCAGGGTGCCCGGCGCGACGGCCGTACCGACAGACACCGTCCCGTCACCGATCTGCACCTCGGGAAACCCGCCACCTTCGAAATCGAAATCGGTTTCGGGGCCGGCCTCCAGCGTCCGCACCAGATAACGCCCGGCGGTGAACGGTGCTTCGAGCTCGCGGGTGGCCCCGGCGGCGACGCAAACTTGCGCTACGATATGCGGCGTACTCATCGGCCCGAACAGGCAATACTCGCCGAAGGCAACGGGGCGAATTCCCGCCGCTGGCTGGAAGCTCAGCTCCACATTGCGGGAGAAATCGCGGTCATAGTCGATGTTGCAGGTGCCGCAATGCGCACCTGTCGGCATCTCGTCCAGGCTTTGAGAAATCGACTTCGCGACCCGGCAGCGCGGGCACAGAATGTCCCAGCGCAGATCGAGCAGCCCGGCGCGGGTCGCTTCGAGGCACAGTTCGATCACGTCGCGCGGGCGCGCACCCCAGCGCCGCGCCAGCGCCAGGGGCCGTATCTTCACAACATCGACTTCCTGTCCTGTGGTCGCGTGCCGGGCCAACTGCTCGGCAAGCCCGTGCGCGTGCGGCGTGGCGTTGATGGCCTCGACGGCCTGGGCAATCCGTTGCCTGGTCGCGTCGTCGAAGGCGGGCGGCGTGGCCTCGAAGGGCGTATCGCGTTCCCCGCGCGCATAGTCCGCTGTCGATTCGATGAGGGCCGCAAAGGTCTTATTGGTGGATTTGAAAAACACCGTGCGCAGCGCCAGTTCGCCCAGCAGGTTCGCCGCCTCCACTTCCAGCATGTAGTGGACATGGCTCTGCTTGCCGTCCGGGCCCGCCGGCTCGATCCTGAGGGTTGCACAGAGCATCTTGAGTGGTCCCCGGGTGAAATGCCGGCGGTGCTCAAACCATTTGTTGGCGATCCAGTTTACCGGCTCCTCACGCCAGGCAAGCGTGAGCGGCCCCTGCTTGGCAACGGCCGTGAACAGGACCGACCCGTCATCCTGAGGCGTTTCCGTAATGTCGTGCTTCGGAAGGCCGGCAGCTTCGTTGAACCGGGCCGTGTCCGACAGGATCGGCCAGATGACTTCCGGAGGGGCGTCGAAGGACCATTCCCAATCGTGACGATGCACGCGCAAATCTGTGCTCCCCGTTTCGTTGACACAAATACCGAATGGCCGCGGTAACCTCGCAGCCGCACCCACAGCACCTACTACATCCTACGTTAGGAGATGGTTACCAGATCAGTCCGGGCATGGCGTATCGGGGCGCCTGGCCGGCATCCGCAAGGACGACCGACAGTTTCTCGGGCGCCGGCAAGGTCCCCGGCGCGGCGCCGAGCCGTTCGGCGGCGATGCCGCCGACGATGAAAGCGGCATCGATACCCGCTGCGGCGGCACCCGCGACATCGGTCAGCAGGCCGTCACCGATCATCAGCACGCGGCCCCGGTCCGGATCGCCCAAGTGCCGCAGCACCGCGTCAAAGACCGGGCGGTACGGCTTGCCGTGCCAGGCCACATCGCCGCCATAGCGGGTCTCATAGGCCTCGGCCATCGCCCCCGCACATATCTCGCGCACGGACCCGCGCAACACCTCGCGGTCGGGATTGGTGCAGACCATCGGCAGCCCCGCCGCAGCCGCGCGGCCCAGCTCGGGAAGATAATCCTCCAGCACATCGCCCGGATCGCGCGGACCGGTGCAGATAAAGAAATCCGCATCCTCGATTTCGACGGCGGCGTCGATGCCGGGATTGTCGAGCATGGGCCGATGGCGGTCCGGCCCGATGAACGCCGCGCGCCGGCCGAGCCTTGCATGCCACGGGTCCACCCGGTCGCGAATGGCGTGCCAGGCAACTTCGCCGGAACAGAAGATGTCTTCATAGATGGTGTCGGGAATACCGATCTGTCCCAGGACATCGCGGACACCGGCCACACGAAAAGGCGCGTTGGAAAGCAGCACGGTCCTGGCGCCCGCAGCGCCAAATTTTTCCAGGCAGTCAACCGCGCCCGGCAGGGGGTCGATACCGTTATGCAGGGTACCCCAAAGATCGACGATCAGATGATCATAGCTGTCCGACAGGCTTTCAAAGCCGGGGAGAAGTTCTGTTTTCATGAGGCAACCGGATCGTGGCAACGCGATGTGACAGGCGTATGCCATGCCCGGATGCTCGAAGGAAGGGGATGAATTCCGCGGCGCGACGGAAGCCGGGTTCGGCGGGCGGGCGGCGGGCCCGCCGGGCGACGTCAGTCGGTACGGCTCAACCGGGGTTCGCCGAAGAGATAGCCTTGGCCGAAGTCGATCTCGAAATCGAGAAGTTCGACCACCTGGCGCTCATCCTCGATCTTTTCGACAATCAGGTCGAGACCGTCGCGGTCGAGCATCTTCTTGATATCCTGGCGGGCGATATCACCGACCAGTTCATCGTTTCTGTCGAGCAGGAACGACGCATCCACCTTCACGAAGCGGAAGTTCTTGGCCGAGAGGCCCTGAATATCGAGGTTCAGATGGGTGACCTGATCGAGCGAGAACCGGAAACCGAGATCTGCGAGCCGCGCCAGATTGCCGATCGTGG
The DNA here is from genome assembly GCA_039980135.1 of Alphaproteobacteria bacterium. Lineage (NCBI taxonomy): Bacteria > Pseudomonadati > Pseudomonadota > Alphaproteobacteria > Alphaproteobacteria bacterium. The sequence goes on along the minus strand of JBDXCV010000006.1, from coordinate 147,615 downwards.
CCGGCGGCGCCGTTTCGATATCCCCCTGGCCGAACTCGAAGAACAGCTTCGGCGCCAGATCGGGATTCTCGGACACGAAATCGACGAAATCACCGATGAAGGCCGTGTCGCCAAGGCTTTCGCGGGAGATATTGCAGAAGAAGGCGGTATCGTAGTTCCGCTTCTGGGTGCGCCGGATCAGCTGCACACAACGGAACAGCAGCATATTGTCGATTGCGCTGACCATGCCTTCACGCTCGGCCACGCCAATATACTGGCCCGGCCCGATCACCGTGCCGTCCTCGCTGCGGATACGCGTGTAGCATTCGTAGTAGCGGTTCTTGCGCTGGGGCAGGCTGACGATCGGCTGCAGATAGACATCCACCCGATCAAGACGCAGCGCCTCGCGCACAATATCGATGACCTCCGGGTCGTCGACATCGGAGAAATCGGCGCCCGACGGCGCACTGACTGCCTTGCCACCCTCGACGGCGACGAGCTTCGGTCGCTCGGCGAGCTGTAATTCGCCGGCCGCCAGGGCGCTGGCTTCCTGTTTGCGCGAGAAGACCTCGATCAGGCCCTGCAGGACCTTGACCTCGGCGATCACTTCGGACACCCGCTGTTCACCCGCCCGGCCCGCCTGATCGACGGTCTGGCGCATTTGCAGCGCCTGGGTCTGGGTGCTGAGCAAATCCTCGGCAATTTCACGTGTCTGACGACGGACGACCGTCAATTCGCGCAAGAGGCGGCGGTTACGCTCCGACTGGGCGAACATCACATGCGCGATCGCGCATCCGAGGAACACCATCCCGGCCGCCAACGGCGCGACATCCGTCGACAGCGCCGGCACGATACCGGGGGCGACCAGCGCCACCGCGCTCGAAAGCACGAAATAGGACGCGATGATTATGATATGCAGAATCAGTGACATGGCTTCGGGGCACAGATTGCCGCCGAAGCCTTGCGATATGGTTAACATGAATTAAGGCTGTTGCCGCGCTATTCCGGCCGTTCGGCCGGGAGAATCTGCTCCACCAGGGTCGACCAGTAGGTCACGCCAATCGGGATGATCTCGTCGTTGAAGTCATAGCCCGGGTTGTGAAGCATGCAGCCACCCGCCCCGGCACCGTTGCCGACCCACACATAACTGCCCGGTTTTTTCTGCAGCATATAGGCGAAATCCTCCGACCCCATGCTGGGCACCGGGCTGCGTTCGATATTGTCGCTGCCGACGATGGCCGAAGCCGCCGCTTCCGCGTTCTCGGTTTCTTCCACGCTGTTGACGGTGGCGGGATAGCGCCGCTCGTATCGCAGCTCCGCCGTCCCGCCGAACGCGGCACAAACCCCGTCGGCGATCCGCCGCATGGCGGGCTCGACGCCGTCGCGAACCGCCTCGCTGAAGGACCGTACCGTGCCCCGCAGAACAACTTCGTCGGGGATGACGTTGTAGGCATCGCCGCCGTGAATTTGCGTCACCGACACGACGAGCGAATCGATCGGGTCGATGTTGCGGCTCGCGATGCTCTGCAGCGCGTCCACCACCTTGGACGCCATGACGATGCTGTCGATCCCCTGATGGGGCATCGCGGCATGGCTGCCCTTTCCCTTGATCACCAGGTCGAAGATGTCGAATGCCGCCATCATCGCACCCGGTGCCACGGCAAACTCACCCACCGGCATGCCGGGCCAATTGTGCATCCCATAGATTGATTCAACCGGGAACTTCTCGAACAGGCCGTCCTTGACCATCACCTCCGCGCCGCCCTCGGCCTCCTCGGCGGGCTGGAACACGAAATACACCGTGCCGTCGAACTGTTTTGTCTCGGCGAGATACTTGGCCGCGCCCAACAGCATCGTGGTGTGGCCGTCATGGCCGCAGCCATGCATCTTCCCCAGTGTCTTCGAGGCGTGGTCGAATGTATTGCCTTCTTCCATGGGCAGCGCGTCCATGTCGGCGCGCAGCGCGATGGCGCGATTGCCGGTGCCAACCTTGAGTTGGCCGACGACGCCGGTCTTGGCCAGGCCGCGATGCACCTCAACGCCAAAACTCTCGAGCCGTTCGGCCACGAGCGCCGACGTGCGCTCTTCCTCGAAGGCCAACTCCGGATGGGCGTGGAAATCCCTGCGCCACTCGGTCAGCAATGCGTGATCGCGCGTGATCTCATCCTTGATATTCATCTGATCCTCATTTCGGTCGTCTCAAAGAACACGATGCTCGGCGACGGGGATACGTTGGCGCACCTGGGCCGCATATGCCGGCTCGACCGTCGCCGTCGCGTGCCCCGTCCCCTCACGCGCCTGGGCCAGAATATGCCCCCAGGGGTCGACAATCATCGAATGTCCCCAGCTCGCACGCTCGTCATTGCCCTCGTGATAGGTGCCGGTCTGTGCCGCAGCCACCATATAGGTCTGTGTCTCGATGGCCCGGGCCCGCAACAGGACCTCCCAATGGTCCTTGCCGGTCTGCAGCGTAAACGCCGCCGGCACCATGATCACGTCGGCGCCGGCTTCGGCCAGCGCGCGGTAAAGCTCCGCGAAGCGAAGGTCGTAGCAAATGCTGCAACCCACTGTGATGTCATCGGCTCTGTAGGTCACGATCTCGGACCCGGCGCCGAACGTAGCGGACTCCCTGTATTCCCGGCCGTCCGGCGTCGAGACATCGAACAGATGGATCTTGCGATAGCGCGCCAGTTCCTGGCCCGCGCGGTCGAAGGCGACGGTCGTGTTGAAGAATTCATCCCCGGCACGTTCGACGAAACTGCCGCCATGCACGAACACGCCATGATCACCCGCCAGCGCGCGCAGGGTTTCAAAGGCCGCGCCACCGCCATGTCCTGGTTCGGGCAATTCTTCGGCAGCGTCCCGCTTGTCGGCGACCGAGCTCCCCATGAAGGCGAACACTTCGGGCAGCACCAGCATGTCCGGCGAGTCCACCGCGACTGCATGAACCGCCAACGCGCGCGCCTGTTCCAGGTTGGCCGCCTTGTCGCTGCGGGTGTTCATCTGAAGCGTCGTGATCTTCATGTCACCATCGTACCGCAGCTCAATATTCATGTCTTGCCGCCAACAATTTTCCGCAACGCAATCACACCGGCGTTGGCCTCGGCGCAAAAACCGGCTAGCAAGAACACGCAACCCCGTGCGGGTCAGAAGGAGATTTCGATTGGCAACCGGCCGCATCACGCCCGTCATTCTGTCCGGGGGCTCAGGCACCCGCCTGTGGCCCATGAGCCGCCGTGATTATCCGAAGCAGTTTCTGCCGCTCGCGGGCGACCAGACGATGCTGCAGGAAACCGCATTGCGCGTCTGCGTGCCGCAACGCTTCGCGCCCGTGCTCGTCGTCTGTAACGAGGAGCACCGGTTCATGGTCGCCGAACAGCTGCGCCGCCAGGAACAGGAAGCGCAGGGCATCCTGCTAGAACCCGTCGGGCGCAATACGGCCCCCGCGCTCACCGCGGCCGCCCTTTGGCTGCTCGACCGTGACCCCGACGCGATCATGCTCGTGCTGCCGTCCGACCATGTGGTGCAGAACGTCCCGGCGTTCCGCGAGGCCGCCTATATCGCTGCCGAGGCTGCCCGGTCGGGCCGGCTCGTGACCTTCGGCATCGCGCCGCGCGCGCCCGAAACGGGTTTTGGCTATATCGCGGCCGGCGGCCCGACCGAAGGCATTGACGGCGTGCGCGATGTCGACGGCTTCGTCGAGAAACCCGACCTCGCAACCGCGCAGGAATACGTCGCCGGCGGCAACCATTTCTGGAACAGCGGCATGTTCGTCTTCCGCGCCGATATATTGGTCGCGGAGATCGACCGGCTGACCCCGGAGACCGGTGTCGCCTGCCGGGCCGCCCTGAAAAACGGCTCCGAGGATCTCGACTTTTTCCGCATGGACGCCGACGCATTCGGGTCCGCGCCCGCAACCTCCATCGACTACGCGGTGATGGAAAAGACCGCGGACGCGGCCGTCGTGCCCGTCGATATGGGCTGGTCGGATGTCGGGTCGTGGCGTGCGCTGTGGGAAATCGGCGCCAAGGACAATGCCGGCAACGTCGTGGAGGGTGACGTGGTGCAGGTCGGCGCACGCGATTGCTATCTCCGAAGCGACGGCACGCTCGTCGCCGCCATCGGGCTGGAAGATTTCGTCGTCGTCGCCTCGGCCGACGCGGTGCTGGTCGCGCCCAAGGACGAGGTGCAGCAGGTCCGAGACATCGTCGAGGCGCTCGGCAAGTCCGGGCGCAAGGAAGCCGTCACCTTCCCCGAGGTCTACCGCCCCTGGGGCTGGTACAAGACCCTCAATTCCGGGCCGGGGTTTCACGTCAACCGTATCTCCCTGCACCCCGGCGGTCGCGTGAACCTGCGCCGCCACCGGCATTCGGCCCAGCACTGGATGATCGTCGACGGGACGGCCGACGTCACCCTGGAAGGCGCACAGCATGAATTGGAGCCGGGGGAATCCATCTCGATCCCGGCCGGCGCGGCCCACGCGCTGGCGACCGCCGACAACCGTCCGCTCACCCTGATCGAGGTGCAGGCCGGGCCGAACGCCGGCAAGGACGAGTTCGAACGGCTGGAAAACACCTGAATCCCGGGCAACCCCCTCAATACTTGCCGGGATCGCTCCGGGCGCCTAACGTTCGGGCGGAAACGCATGACAAACCAATAAGGCAAGCACCATGGCACCGTCCGACCGGACCCGATTTGCGCCCAATTCCGCGGCCGCCCGCGACATCGCGTATTACCTGCACCCCTTCACCAACCCCAAGGTGCACGAGGAAAACGGCCCCTTCATCGTCAACGAAGGCAAGGGCATCTATGTCTATGACGATCAGGGCAAGGAGTATATCGAGGGCATGGCCGGTCTGTGGTGCACGTCACTCGGTTTCGGTGAAGAACGGCTTGCGAGGGTCGCCTATGAGCAGATGCTGCGCCTGCCCTACATCCAGGGCTTCACCCATCGCTCCAACGAAGTGGCCATCGATCTTGCCGAGAAGCTGATCTCGATAGCGCCCAACAACATGGGCAAGGTGTTCTTCACCAACTCCGGATCCGAGGCGAACGACACCCAGGTCAAGATCGTCTGGTACTACAACAACGCCCGCGGCAAGCCGGAAAAGAAGAAGATCATCGGCCGTCAGAAGGCCTATCACGGCATCACACTGGCCGCCGCCAGCCTGACCGGCGTCGACTATGCCCATAAGGGCTTCGATGTGCCGCTCGACCGGTTCCTGCATGTCACCGCCCCCCATTACTGGCGCGAGGGCCAGGAGGGCGAGAGCGAAGAGGATTTCGCGGGCCGGCTTGCCCAGGAGATCGACGATCTTATCGTCAGCGAGGGCCCCGACACGGTTGCTGCGTTTATCGCCGAACCGGTGATGGGCGCGGGCGGCCTGATCCCGCCGCCAGCGACCTATTTCGAGAAGGTCCAGGCGGTCCTGAAAAAGCATGACGTGCTGATGATCGCCGACGAGGTAATCACGGGCTTCATGCGCACCGGCAACATGTTCGCCTGCGAGACCTACAACATCAAACCGGACCTGATGTCGATCGCCAAGGCGCTGTCATCGGCCTATCTGCCCATCGGCGCGGTGATGATGACTGACGAGATCTATCAGGTGCTGCGCGACGGCAGCGACAAGTTCGGCATGTGGAACACCGGCTATACCTATTCGGGCCATCCCGTGTCGGCCGCCGTCGCGTTGGAAACGCTCCGCATCTATGAGGAGCGCGATACGCTGGGGCATGTCCGCTCAGTCATGGGCGGTTTTCAGGAACAGATGCAGCAATTCGCCGATCATCCGCTGGTGGGCGAAGTGCGCGGCGTGGGCCTGTTTGCCGCACTCGAGCTGTCCCCGGACCCGGAGAACAAAGGCAGTTTCGACCCCGCCGCAAAGGTGTCGCCGGGCATGATGGCGCGAACCCAGGCCCACGGCCTGATCTCGCGCGCCCTGCCGGGCGACGGCATCGCACTGTGCCCGCCACTGATCATCACGGAAGAGCAGATCGGCGTTTGCATGGAGCGGTTCTCAACCGCACTCGATGAGACATGGGCGCATGTCCAGGCCGAAGGGCTCGTTTAGCCGAATCACGTGAAATCCCACGACCGGAAACCAAAAAGGGAGCAATCGCAATGAGTGAAGCAGTCGTACTGGATGACGCACCGGGCTACGAAGTCCGCCGCAAGGACGATCCGCAGTTCGTCGAGGGCCGCCGCAACTTCTTCGAATATATCGATCTCGGGACCCAGGAGGCCAGCGACGGCAAGATGCGGGTGCAGATCACCCGCGCCAAGCAAGGTCTCGTAGAGCCGACCGGCTGGCATACGCATATCTGCGAGGGTCAGTTCGTCTATATGCTCGAAGGCTTCCTCGATCTCGCTTTCGCCGACGGCACGGTTCATCTGGAGGCCGGCGATTCCATCTACATCCCCGGCGGCATACCCCACAACGAAACCGCCACCTCGGACATGTTCGACCTGATCGAGATTTCGATTCCGGCCAAGATGAACACCGAGCCTTGCGACCCGCCGCCCGGAATGCCTGCCTGATCAAGCAACACGGCTTCATCGCGCGATACGCCGCAATTTGACTGCGGCGGCTCGCCGCGATGGAAAAATCAGGCCCGAATGCTATATTCAGGGCGTTATTCGAGCGTCGGCGGCTTGCCCCACCGTCGAGACCGGCTGATGGACCCCGGCTGATGGACTACGAGAAGCATTTTGCAAACAGTTTGAATGGCCTGCGGGCCGAAGGCCGCTACCGTGAATTCGCGGATCTGGAGCGCACGTCGGGCGATTTCCCGCGCGCCGTCCGCTATGTCGATGGCGGCACCCAGGAAATTACGGTGTGGTGCGCCAACGACTATCTCGGCATGGGCCAGCACCCCGACGTCCTGGCGGCGATGCATGAGGCGCTGGAGAAATGCGGTGCGGGCGCAGGCGGCACGCGAAACATCTCGGGCACCAACCATTACCATGTGCTGCTCGAGGAAGAGCTTGCCGACCTGCACGGCAAGGAAGCCGCACTTCTGTTTACATCCGGCTATGTGGCCAACTGGACGGCGCTGTCGACCCTGGCTTCCATGCTGCCGGAATGCCTCGTCGTGTCGGACGCGCTGAACCACAATTCGATGATCGAGGGCATCCGCCACGGGCGCTCCGAGAAAGCCATTTTCCGGCACAACGACGCCGCCCATCTGGACGAAATCCTGTCGGGTGTGGATCGCGACCGGCCCAAGCTGGTGGCGTTCGAATCCGTCTACTCCATGGATGGCGACATCGCGCCGATCGCCGACATCGTCGAGGTGGCCGAGAAACACAACGCGCTGACCTATCTGGACGAGGTCCACGCGGTGGGCATGTACGGCCGGCGCGGTGCCGGCGTGGCGGAACGCGACGGCCTGATGGACCGAATCGACATCGTGCAGGGCACGCTCGGCAAGGCCTTCGGCAATGTCGGCGGCTATATCGCCGCTTCGGCGAACCTGGTCGATTTCGTGCGCTCAAACGGTGCGGGTTTCATCTTCTCGACGTCCCTGCCCCCCCATGTGGCCGCCGGCGCGCGCACGGCCATCCGCATTCTCAAGGCCGACAACGCGATCCGCGAACGCCATCAGGAGCGGGCCGCGACCCTCAAGCGCCGCCTGAGCGCTGCGGGCATGGAGGTCATGCCGTCTGTCAGCCACATCGTGCCGGTATTCGTCGGCGACGCGGCCCTGTGCAAGGTCGCCAGCGACGAGCTGCTCGACCGCCACGGCATCTACGTCCAGCCGATCAACTTCCCGACCGTGCCGCGCGGCACCGAACGCCTGCGCATCGCCCCCACCCCGCTCCATGACGACGACATGATGGATGCCCTGGTCGCCGCTTTCGAGGACGTCTGGACGCGCCTCAACCTGCGGTCGGCGGCCTGAGGCGCGCATGTATCGCGACAAGACACTCATCCCGACCGAGGCGCTGCGCTTGTGCATGCTCGGTACCCTCGCGATTCGTACCCACACCTATGCCCAGCTGGCGCGCGAAGTGCGCGCCTTCGCAAGCCGCATCGTCGGCCCGTCTCTCGATGTGATGGGGTTGTCGATCGAGGTCCTGCGGGCCGAGGGGCTCGTGAAGCCCGTCGAAGAAAAACCCGACCCGGCCGATGAGATACTCGAACTCACCGACGACGGCCGCGAAGAACTGCGCATGCTGATGATCACGAACCTGCGCAGCCCCGTGGACGGCAATTCCCAACTCGTCTTCGCGCTGAAGCTGCGGTTCCTCCACCTGCTGTCAAACACGGACGCCCGGGACCAGGTCGAGCGGATGCGCGAGATCAGCGAGACCGAGTATGCCCGTCTGGTGGACCTGCGGCAGCGCTACGGATCCGAGCCGGGTCAGTTTCATGCCTGGCTCGATCTCGAACTGGCCCAGGTCGAGGATCGCCTCGAATGGCTGGCGACCGTCAAACCGGACGTCAAACCCGCCGGCTCGTAGCCGCTACTCCGCCGCGTCCGGCCAGGCGCCCGCGGCCTTCAGTTCCTCGACCGCTTCGGGCGACCATTCGACACCCGGCTTGTCCCCGCCGACGATGGCCATGATCGTGCCTCGCGTATCGCCATCGCGCGCGCTCTTGCACTCGAAGCGGCGCTGGATACCCGGCGGGAAGGAAACGACGTCCTTCTCTTTGAGGATCACATGATCGTCGCCCTCGTCACCTTCCCACTCGAACATCCACATGCCCTCGACCACCACGAAGGTCTCGTTCGTATCGTGGGTGTGCATCATGACACCCTGACCCGGATCAGCCGTGACATACCCGACCCCGAAACCCGCCTCGAGGTGTGAAATTTTCGGCAACGCCTCGTCGCCGATGGGCGAGAAGACGTCCTCGCCACCGGACGGCTGCGCAAAACCAAGGGCGTTGCGAAAGGTCCGGAAATAGCCATCGACCTTCTGGTCGGGCAGGCCGCCATCGACCGCGTCGATCTCGTCGTAGCGCGCGACGCATTTGAGAACGTCCTCTTTCTTCGGCTTGTAGACTGGAATGGCCATGGGTTCATTCTCCTCCGAATTGTATTGCCGGAATAATATAACAATCGCGCCGTGCGAATTTGCACTAAATCAATCGTGCCGCGATGAACCGGCTACTCGGCCGCCTCGTCATCCGGCCAAAGGCCCTCGGCCTTGAGGCGTGCAACCGATTCCGGTGAATACTCGCCGCCGGGCGTATCGCCGCCGATGACGCCGAGCAACACGCCCTTCTCCGCACCGTCGCGCGCGCTCTGGCACGAGCGAACCCATAAAAAACCCCGCAATGATCTGGCTGCGCGACCTGATCCGCACCACGGCCGCCGGCATCGATTCCTGATCGCCGAAGCCTAGTAGAGGTGCTGACCGCCGGTGATGAATATCTCGGTCCCCGTCACATAGGAGAAGTCGGGGTTGCAGAGCTGGAACACCGCAGACGCGACCTCACCGGCGGTGCCCATCCGGTGCATCGGGATCCGGTTCACCAGGGGCTCATACTCGTCGCCCACCATTTCGGTTTCGATCTCACCAGGCGCTACTGCATTCACCCGCACCCCGAGTTCGGCAAACTCGACTGCCATCTCGCGGGTCAGCGCCGACAGGGCCGCCTTCGATGTGGAATAGGCGGAACCCGCGAACGGGTGGATCGCATGGCCCGCGATCGAGGTGATATTCACGATCGAGGCGCCGCCGTCCGTTCCGGCCGTGCCCGCGGCATCCTCGTCGTCCTTCCCCGCCCGCGCCAGGGCGGGTGCGAAGCCCCGTGCGAGCGCCAGCGGCGTGAAGAAATTGAGCTGGAATACCTCGCGCCAATCGTCCAGCGGGCCGTTCAGGCAACCGAGCCGTTCCTGGAAATCCGTCTTCGGCGAGACGGCCGCATTGTTGACCAGCGCGTTCAACGGCGTGTCACCCAGCAGCTCGAGTGCTTCATCGACAAATCGCTCGACATCGGCCGGGTCGCCCAGGTCGGTGGGAATATGTGACGTCCAGTTGGGGTCGCGCTCGCAATGGGCCGGCACCGGATCGCGCGAACAGGTGATGATCTGCCACCCCTCGTCGGAGAAGCGTTTGACGGTGGCGTGGCCGATGCCACGGCTGGCACCGGTCAGGATCAGGCTGCGGCGGCTGTCGCTCATGCCTCCCTAGGTAATCCACCGGGGCGGCGATGGGAAGCCGGCAATGCGCTGCTATGGATGAGGGTGATGCTCGACGAAGTGCCGCAGCACGGCCACCAGCTTCGCCATATGGGCAACATTTCCACTTTTTCGGGCCGTTTCGATATCGTCGACGATCATACGTTCGATCCGCGCCTCGCCATTTGGCGCGTGGCACAGATACTGCCCCATCTCCATGGCAATCAGTTCGGGCACATGCTCGTGCTCGGCGATCGCCGCGACCTCTTCCTCGGTCAGTTCACACAGGGCCAGGCAATCTTCGCGCGTCAGCATTTCATTCTCCAGGCAGCGCACCCTCGCGGGCGCCAGCACGGAAACAATGGCAGTTCTGTGACCTACCGTAATTGGGATGGATCAATTGCCGGCGAAACGTTGCCGACCACCCGCTAGGGCTGAAGTCGGGTCTCGCGCCAGCCATCGCCATGCCGGTCGAAGGCCTGACGGTCATGCAGGCGGTCGGGACGGTCGGTCCAGAACTCGATCCGGGACGGCACCAGCCGGAATCCCGACCAGTGGGGCGGGCGCGGCACGTCGCGGCCGTCATGCTCTTTCTCGAGATCACGCACCCGATCTTCGAGAATTGCCCGGCTCTCGACCGGCGCCGACTGCTCGGACGCCCAGGCACCGATCTGGCTGCCGCGCGCCCGGCTGGCGAAATAGGCGTCCGCCTCATCGTCGCTCACCGGTGCCGCCGGCCCGTCAATTCGCACCTGGCGGCGCAGCGACTTCCAATGGAAACAAAGCGACGCATTGGGATTGGCCAGCAGGTCCCGGCCCTTGGCGCTGTTGAAGTTCGTGTAGAAGACGAAGCCTTCCGGACCATGGTCCTTCAGTAACACCAGGCGCGTCGAGGGACGCCCCTCCGCCGAAACGGTGGCCAGGGTCATCGCTTCGGGAAGGTTCGGCTCGACCGTAACGGCTTCCTGAAACCAGGCATCGAATTGGACAAACGGGTCGGTATCGGACATGTCCGGGAACTGCCTTTGAAAATCACCAGATCTATCAGCGCATCATATCGATGCCGCCTGCTTTTCGAAAACCGCCTGCACGGCCCGGAGACGGCCGGCTTCGAAATTCTCGCGCAAGTTGGCGATCATGCTTGGAAACGCCGGTCCCATCACATCGCGCAACGAGGGCCCACCGGTCCCTTTCGGTGGTCGCGCGTTCGCCAGCCATTCCCGCGCCGCCGCGCTTTCGTCGTAAAAGTGCCGTTCGGTCCAGCCGGCTTCGGTTGCCACGCTGCGCAACGCGGCCGCATCGATCAGATGGCTGCGGGAGGCATCGCTGGCCCAGGGCACCGGATAGACGAGCGCGGCCACGTCCGCGCCGGCCACAATGTCATACAGCGCCAGCACGCCGCCGGGCCGCGTCACCCGCAACAGCTCACGATAAAGCGCGTCCCGGGCTTCGATATTCATCGCCACATGCTCGGTCCAGATCGCGTCGAAGCTCGCGTCCGCGAACGGCAGGGCCAGCGCTTCCGCGGCACAGAACCGGGTCGTTGCCGCAATTTGCGAACGCACCGACAATGCCTGCGCGATTCGGCAGAAACCCGGTGTCAGATCGATCCCGGTGACATCGGCGCCAAACTCGCCCGCAAGAATTCGCGCCGGTCCGCCCAGGCCCGAGCCCAGGTCAAGGACCGCCAGCCCCTCGCGCAACTCCGCGCGCGCGGCCAGGCGACGTGACGCGGCGGCACCGCCGACATGAAACTGGTCGAGGGCGGCAAGCCTGTCCATCCGCGCCGGGTCGAGCGACGCGAGCACCCGTTCGGCGACGTCCGCGCCCCCGTAATGGTCGGTTCCACTCAACTGCGGTCGCTGACAACCCGCGGCCCGTCCCCTCCTGCCACGGCGTCGGTGATCAGGTCCCTGATCAGGGTCCCCATCGTGTCATCACGCGCGCTGTTATACGCCGCGATCAGTTTCGCCAGCGGCTCGGTCCAGCGCGGGTCTTCGTCCTCGTCCAGATAGGGTTCACCCGGCCCATAGCCGAGTGCCAGATACAAATTCGCGACCGTGACCCCGTCGAGATCGCGGACCAGCACAGGCTGGTTCTCATCCGTGTGCGCCAGAAACCCCGAGCCCTGTAGTCGCGCCAGAACCAGCCCCAGGCCCGCACCGTCGCCGCCGGTCGCGTCGAGCAAACGGTCCTCGTCGACCACGCTGTTCTCGCGCGATGCCGCCAACAGGCAGCCGATCACCTGCAGGGCGCGCAACAGCGCGCGCGCCGGAGTCAGCGGCCCGAAATCCTCCGCCCGCCGCGCGGCCAGCCATTCGGGCCGGGTTGCAGCGACGATGGCGCCGAACAGCACCACCGCCCAGACCAGATACATCCAGATCAGGAACACCGGCAGGGCGGCCAGCGAGCCATAGACGCTCTCGAAGGTGCCGGCGTTCTGCAGATAGACCGCGAATGCGGCCTTCAACACCTCGAACAGAATTCCCGCGACCAGAGCGCCCGACAGGGCGTAGCGCAGCCCGACCCGGCGGTTGGGAAGCGCGAGATAGAGAATGGCGAAGCCGCCCACCGCGAACAGGAACGGCAGCATGCGTAGCGCGAAATTGCGGATCACACCGAAGTCCAGTCCCAGCGGCATGACGTTGTTCATCGCGAAGGCGGTGCTGACGGACAGGCCCGCGCCGAGCAACAACGGCCCGAGGGTCAGGGTGGTCCAGTAGGCGATCAGACGCGTGCCGAGCGGCCGCGACTTCTCGATCCGCCAGATGGCGTTGAACGCGGCCTCGATGGTGGACAGCAGCATCACCGCCGTCACCGCCAGCCAGACGACACCCAGTGTCGTCAGCTCACTGGTGTTCGACACGAAGCGGTCGACATAGGTCTCCAGCTCGCCACCGATATGGGGGGCGGTGTAGCTGAGTATGATGGACAGCAATTGCTGGGTCATGCCGTCGAAAACCGGGAAGGCCATCATCACCGAAAAGGCGATGGCGAACAGCGGCACAATCGCCAGCAGCGAGGTGTAGCTCAGGGACGCGGCGGCCACCAGGACGCGGTCCCGGGAAAACCGCCGTACCACGGTCCGCGCGAACTGAAGCTCATCCGTCAGCCGCTTGAGTCGTTTCTCGTCCATCGCCACCCTCGTTCGATGCGGCTAAACCTATCAGAACAAAAGGAAAAAACCATCCAATCCCGTGCGCCGCCCCGGCCTTGCCGCACCAATCCTTTGCTGTAGGATGCCGCACATACGGGGTAAGGGTTCGATCAACGGGGATTTCATGAGCGCTGCAACGCAACTAATGGCCGGCAAGCGCGGCCTCATCATGGGGGTCGCAAACGACCGGTCCATCGCCTGGGGCATTGCCAGGATGGCGGCCGAGCATGGCGCTGAACTGGCGTTCACCTTTCAGGGCGAAGCGCTGGAGAAGCGCGTGCGCCCGCTTGCCGAGTCCGTCGGCGGATCGATGGTCCTGCCCTGCGACGTCACCGACGAGGCGAGCATGGACGCGGTCTTCGCCGAGATCGAAGCGACCTGGGGAAAGCTGGACTTCGTCGTCCACGCCATCGCCTACTCCGACAAGGACGAACTCAAGGGCCAGTATGTCGACACCAGCCGCGCGAACTTCCAGCGCTCCCTCGACATCTCCTGTTTTTCCTTTACCGATGTGTGCAAGCGCGCCTCGGCCATCATGCCCGACGGCGGCAGCCTGCTGACGCTGACCTATTACGGTGCTGAACGGGTGATGCCCCACTACAATGTCATGGGCGTCGCCAAGGCCGCACTCGAGGCAAGCGTGCGCTACCTGGCCGTTGATCTCGGTGGCGCCGGTATCCGGGTCAACGCCATCTCGGCCGGACCGATCAAGACCCTTGCCGCCAGCGGCATCGGCGATTTCCGCTACATCCTGAAATGGAACGAGCTGAACGCGCCGCTCAAGCGCAACGTCACCATCGATCAGGTCGGCGGTGCCGGGCTGTATCTGCTCAGTGATCTGGGCGCGGGCGTCACGGGCGAGACCCATCATGTCGACAGCGGCTACAACGTGGTCGGCATGGTCGCGGTGGACGCTGCGGCCGAAGTTGCGGACCTGCTCTCGGGCCTCAAACCCGACGACGCATAGGCAAACGCCCAACCAAGGAGTACCCGCCATGGCCGGCAACAGCTTCGGCCAGATTTTCCGGTTCACCACCTGGGGCGAGAGCCACGGGCCCGCCATCGGCGTCGTCGTCGACGGCGTGCCGCCGCGTGTGCCCTTCGCCGAAGACGACATCCAGGGCTGGCTCGACAGACGCCGCCCCGGCCAGTCGCGCTTCACCACCCAGCGCAAGGAGCCCGACACAGTGAAGATCATGTCGGGCGTGTTCGAGGGCCAGACGACCGGCGCGCCCGTCTCGATGATGATCGAGAATGTGGACGCGCGCTCGAAGGATTATTCCGAGATCGCCCAGAAATACCGGCCCGGCCATGCCGACTACACCTATGACGCCAAATACGGCATCCGCGACTATCGCGGCGGCGGGCGCTCGTCCGCGCGCGAGACCGCGAGCCGGGTGGCGGCGGGTGCGCTCGCACGCAAGGTCATCGACCATCTCGTCCCCGGCACCATCATCCTGCGCGGCGCGCTGGTGCAGGTCGGCACCATGGCCGTCGACCGGGCCAACTGGGACTGGGGCGTGATCGGCGACAACCCCTTCTGGTGCCCCGACCCCGCAATGGCCGGCAAATGGGAAGAATATCTCGACGACATCCGCAAGGCGGGCTCGTCCGTCGGTGCGGTCATCGAAATCGTGGCCGAGGGCGTGCCCGTCGGGCTGGGCGAGCCGATCTACGGCAAGATCGATTCCGATCTGGCCGCGGCCATGCTGACGATCAACGCGGTCAAGGGCGTCGAGATCGGCGCCGGGATGGCGGCTGCAGCACTCACCGGCGAGGAAAACGCCGACGAGATGCGCATGGACGGCGACAAGGTCGCCTTCGGCTCCAATCAGGCCGGCGGCGTGCTCGGCGGCATCACCACCGGGCAGGACCTGGTGGTGCGCTTCGCCGTGAAGCCCACCAGCTCGATCCTCACCCCGCGCGACACGATCAGCCGCGAGGGCGACGATACGGACATCTCCACCAAGGGCCGCCACGACCCGTGTGTGGGCATCCGCGCCGTGCCCGTGGGCGAGGCCATGATCGCTTGTGTGATTGCCGACCATCTGCTGCGCCACCGCGCCCAGATCGGCACCTTCGATTCCCAGGCCCCCCACGCGAGCAAGGGCTAAGCGTGTGAACAGCGGGCGGGTCGTAGACCCGCCCCTACAAACCGAGTTAGCCGCCGTAGGGGCGGGTTTCAAACCCGCCCGCCATCCTAAAATTAGAAAATCGTCATACGCGGACTTGATCCGCGTATCTCAGCGCAATCCGAGACGAGATGCCCGGATCAAGTCCGGGCATGACGATATTGTCGGAGCAGGACGAGTTTGGTGGCGTAGGACGCCATTGGTTGCCCGCAACCGGCACCCTATAATTGGGCCAACCCGATCGATCCCCCCGGAGAGCCCCATGGCCAAGAAGAAGCGCGAAACCCCCGATCAGCTGCAGCATGTCTCGAAGCTGCCGATCCCCGATCCCGACGGCCTGCCGGAGGATCTGCAGAAATACATGCGCATCTGCCAGGAGAAGCTCGGGCTCGTCCCCAACGTGATCCGCGCCTTCTCGCTGCGCCCCGAGAAACTCCGGACCTTCATCGGCAAGTACAACGAGCTGATGCTGGGCGAGGACGCTCTGCTGACCCGTCTTGAGCGCGAGATGATCGCCGTCGTCGTGTCCTCCCACAATCACTGTGTCTACTGCATCACCTCCCACAGCCAGGCGGTGCGCGAACTGGCCGATGATCCGGTGCTCGGCGATATCCTGATGATCAATTACCGCGAGGCAAACCTGACCGAGCGCCAGCGCGCGATCCTCGACTATGCCTTCAAGCTGACCTCGAACCCGGCCGAGCTGGGCGATGCGGACCGCCAGAAATTGACCGATGTCGGGCTGGGACCCAAGGAAATCTTCGAGGTGACCGACACGACGGCCTATTTCAACTACACCAACCGCATGACGCACGGGCTGGGGATGCTGCCGAACGAGGAATATTTCGGTATGAACCGCCTGCCCGACCCGGGCCTCCACGACAAGTAGGCGGCGTAACGATGCACCACGGGCGGGTCACAAATCCGCCCGGACGGCAGCAACAGATATCGACAAGCGCAGGCCCGCCTGACCCCTTCGAGACGCCCTCTGCGCGGACTCCTCAGGGTGAGTATGATTCTCAAAAACCCTCATGCTGAGGAGCGTTCCGCAGGAACGCGTCTCGAAGCACGCGGCGACAATCGCACGAAGTTGTTCCGGCGCCGCGGAGCCCCCATGTAGAATGTGCGTGCCGAAGCCCCTGCAGGAGATAACGGGTGCGAAGACGATCGAGATACATGGGCGTTCTCGCGCTTGTGGCCGGACTCTTTCTGGCCGGCGGACACGCCGGTGCGCACCCCCATGTCTGGATCGATCTCGAGACGAAGCCGGTGATCGACGCCAACGGTAACGTCGCCGGATTGGAGGTCGCCTGGATCTTCGACCCGTTCTACACGGTGTTCGCGATCGAGGATAAAATGACCGAAGACGGGGTCGATCAGGAGAGTTTCCTCCGGATGGTCGCGGAAAACCTCGAGAATCTGCGTCCCCACGATTTCTTCACGGACATCCGGGCCGGCGGCGCCAAGGTAACGCTCGGTCCGGTCGAAACCTTCGATGCCGGGCTGCTGGAGGGCAAGCTCTGGATGCGCTTCGTCGTCACGTTTGAAGAACCCGTCGATCCGCGGGTCGACGTCCTTTCCTATGCCGTCTACGACCCAACTTTCTATATCGAGATCGCCTACGCAGACCCCCGGAAGGCCAATCTCGATGCCGTCGCGACACCCGGTTGCGAGGCGCAACTCGAGGAAGCCAATCCGACGTCGGAGACGATCACACTCGCCCAGTCGCTGGACGCCGCCGCGACCGGCCCCGACACGCTCGGCGAGATGTTCGCCCAACGCGTGCGCATCGCATGCAACTAGGGGCCGACCGCAGCGCGCTGCGGGGGTTCGCAATCCCGCTCCTGCTGGCCGTCGGCATCGTGGCACTCTGGCTGGTCGCGATCTTCCTGTTCAATGACACCTGGCTTTTGGTCCTGTCCGATATCCAGGCGATGCAACGAGAATTGCAAAGCGGTCTTGCCGATGCGACCCGCCTTGTTGCCGAAAATGGCGCGGGGGCGGCCTGGACACTGATTGGTTTGAGCTTCGCCTACGGGACCCTGCATGCCGCCGGACCGGGTCACGGCAAGCTCGTGATCTCGACCTATCTTCTGACCAATGAGGGCGCCGTGCGGCGGTCTCTCATGCTCTCGATTGTGGCCGCCATGATGCAGGGCGTGACCGCCATCGTTATCATCGAAGTCGTGCTGGCGGTCATCGGCGCCAGCCTGCGCGAAGCAACCGGAATCGCAAACAAGCTCGAGATGACCAGCTACGCCCTGGTCGCCGTGCTCGGTCTGATTCTCGCGGGTGTCACGGCGCGCCGGCTGGTCCGCCGTGCCCGCGACCCCCATGCGGTCGATGCCTGTGGCACCTGCGGGCATGTCCACGCGCCCGACGCCGCCCATGTGGCCGACAAGGGATCATTGGGCGCGCTGGCCGCGATCATTTTCTCGATCGGGCTGCGGCCGTGTACCGGCGCCATCCTGGTACTGATCCTGGCGAATGTGCTGGGCCTGCGGTTCACGGCCTGGGCTGCCGTCTTTGCTATGTCGGCCGGGACGGCGCTGACGGTGTCCGCCATCGCGCTGGCCTCGGTCTATGCCCGCCAGGCAACGCTGCGCGCCGCCGACCGCTGGCCCCAGAGCTCGGGAAAATTGCCGGTGATGCTCGATGGCATCGCGTTTTGTGGCGGGGTCCTGATCATCGCGCTGGGCGTATCGCTGCTGCAAGGCGCGGTGACAATCGCAAACCACCCGCTCCTCTAGCCGCACAAACTCGTCATGCCCGCGCAGGCGGGCATCCATAAACATCAATGCATTGCCGGTTGAACGCCTGCGGTTATGGGTTCCGGCCGTCGTGGGAACGACAACCGAGGTGAAAACTACTTCGAAAACACCGCCACCAGCTCAACATGCCCGGTCCAGACGAACTGATCGACGGGCGTGATCCGCTCCAGCGTGTAACCACCCCCCACCAGCGCGCGCGCATCACGGGCAAACGTCGTCGGATTGCAGGACACGGCGACGACCCGCGTCGCATCTGTCTGCGCAATCTCCGCGGCCTGGGCCGCGGCCCCGGCGCGCGGCGGGTCGAAGACAATCGTCTCGATCCGCCTGAATTCCTCTGCTGCCATGGGACGGCGCACCAGGTCTCGCGCCTCGGCCATCACCTGACCGCCGAAGCCGGCGGTCCCGGCCGCATGGGCCAGCGCCGCTATCGCGGCATCATCGCCATCCACGGCCATGACCGACGCGCCGGCGGCGGCCAGAGGCAACGCAAACGTACCGACCCCGCAATAGAGATCGGCCACGCGTAAACCCTGGCTGGCTTCAACGACAAGTCCTGCGAGTATCCCTTCGGCCTCTGCACTCGCCTGCAGGAACACCCCCGGCGGAATCTCCACAGGCACGCCCGAGAGTTCGAGTACCGGCATCCGGTGCAACGCCACCGGCTCGATTTCATCCCGGCTGCGTCCTTCCAGCTGCCAGGCGATCCGCGCGAGCCCCTCGGCATCGGCAAACATGGCCAGCGCCATGCTCGCATCCGGCCCCGGCTCATGGGCGGCGACGATCAGAACGTCGAAGCCGTTGTCGGCACGGGTCACCGAGACATCCCAGCGCGCGCCCGGCGGCACGATGTCGGCCAGCACCTGGCGCAGCTTCGGCACCAGCGCCATCAGTTCGGGATGCAGGATCAGGCATTCCTCCAGCTCGACCACATGGCGGCTCGCTCGGGTGTGAAACCCGAAGAAGGTCTTGGAATCCTTCGCGCGCGGCCGGAATGCGGCGAAGGTCGCGCGCCGGCGGCCGTTGCTTTCCGTCGCAACCAACGGCGCGACGATTTCCCGGTCGAACCCCAGGCGTTCGATCGCGGCGACCACCAGCTCGCGCTTCCAGGCACGGTAGGCGTCCACCCCCAGATGCTGGACACTGCAACCGCCACAGGTCGCGAAAT
The DNA here is from genome assembly GCA_039980135.1 of Alphaproteobacteria bacterium. NCBI lineage: Bacteria > Pseudomonadati > Pseudomonadota > Alphaproteobacteria > Alphaproteobacteria bacterium. The sequence goes on along the minus strand of JBDXCV010000006.1, from coordinate 128,274 downwards.
GCCGGCAAGGCGGTGCGGCCCGGTCGTCTGACGGCGTGATGATCTCCAGCAGTTTCGCCTCGAGCCCGTCGCCGCGCTTGTTGCCCGGGCGCACCCGCACCCGCTCGTCCGGCAGCGCGCCGGCGATATAGAGCCGCCCCCGCGCGCCGCCCCCCGGGTTTTTCGCGATCCCGTCGCCGCGCGGGCCGAGCGTCTCGACCTCGACCGTCACTTCATCCGCCATAAACAGCCCCGATCAGAAATTCCTTGTTGCCCTCGGGACCCGTGATCGGGCTCTCCTCCAGGCCGATCACTTGCCAGCCGGGCAGCCCGTCGATCCAGCCCCGGATGCGCGCGCAGACCGCGTCATGCAGGGCCGGGTCGCGCACCACGCCCTTCTTGCCGACATCGGCCTTGCCGACCTCAAACTGGGGCTTGATCAGCGCCACCAGCCGCGCGCCCGGCGCGGCCAGCGCCATGGATGCGGGCAACACGACCTCGAGCCCGATGAAACTCGCATCGCAGACGATCGCATCCACCGGTTCGGGGATGTGCTCTGCGGTCAGGTGCCGGGCGTTGGTTTTCTCCAACACCACCACCCGCCCTTCGTTGCGCAGCTTCCAGGCGAACTGCCCATGCCCCACATCGACGGCATAGACTCGCGCAGCACCGCGCGACAGCAGCACGTCCGTGAAACCGCCCGTGGACGCCCCTACATCGATCGCCACGGCGCCGGTCATGTCGATACCCAGCTCGTCCAGCGCATGGTCGAGCTTCAGCCCGCCCCGGCTGACCCACGGGTGGTCCTGCCCGCGCAGCTCCAGCGGCGCGTCGTCGGCGATATTCTCCCCCGCCTTCTCGACCCGGCGTTCGCCGGAGAAGATTTTCCCCGCCAGGATCAGCGCCTGGGCGCGGGTGCGCGTCTCCACGAGGCCGCGGTCCACCAGCGCCGCGTCGGCGCGGGTCCTGGACGGTCTCTTCTGCGGTGATTTGGAGTGCTGTGCCACGAGTGGGGATTAGCACGAATGGTAGTGTGCGCCCATCGTCCTTCGAGACGCCGCCAGTCGGCGGCTCCTCAGGACGAGGATGGTAAGAGGCCGCATCCTGAGGAGCCCGCGCAGCGGGCGTCGCGAAGGAGAGGCCCTGCGTGACGCCGCATGTCCAAGGCCGTAAGATCACTGCCAACAACAAGATCATTCGCACACGGGGAAAATTCACATGACGCGACGTATCGGACTGGTGGGCATGGGCCTGATGGGCCAAGCCTTCATCAAGCATCTGCATGAGCATCAGTACATCGTGCAGGGCTTCGACCCGGACCCCGCGCGGATGGACCAGCTGGCCGCAGCCGGCGGCCACCCCGTCGATACCCCCGCTGCCGCGGCGAAGGACGTCGACCGGCTGATCATCTCCGTCCCGACCAGCGACGTCGCCCGGACGGTGATCTTCGAAGACGGCAACGGCATCGCCGGGGCCGCGTCCGACGACCTGATCATCATGGACACGACCACCGCGCGGCCCGTCGATACGGAGCGCACCGCCGCGGAACTCAAAGAACGGGGCATCCGTTATCTCGACAGCACCGTCTCGGGCACCTCGACCATGGCCCAGGCGGGCGACCTGGTGGTCATCGTCGGCGGCGAGGAGGCCGATTTCGAGGCCTGTCGCGAAGCCTTCGCGGGCTTCTCGCGCGCCGCCTATTACATGGGCCCTTCGGGCTCGGGCGCGCGCACCAAGCTGATCATCAACATGATTCTCGCCGGCAACCGGTTCGTCTTCGCCGAGGGGCTGGTGATGGGCCAGAAGGCCGGGCTGGATTCCGACAATCTGCTCGCCGTGTTGCAGGACGGGGCGTGCAGTTCCAAGACGATGGTCGACAAGGGCCCGAAGATGATCGACGCCGACTATTCCCAACAGGGCAAGGTGGCGATCAGCCTCAAGGACGCGCGCCTGATGATGGAAATGGGCCAGCAGCTCGGCGCGCCGGCGATGGTGATCCAGCAATATGCGCAGATCATGCAGGCCGCGCTGGAAAAGGGTTACAGCCAGAAGGACACGGTCGCCTTCTTCGAGATCCTGCGCGGCATGGCCGGCCTCGAGGAACGCGAAGGGATCGACGACGTGCCGTTCGGAAAATAGACGCAACAATGCTTTGCACCACCCCTCGCCCACCCCATGACCGCCTTCCTCGCTGATCTCGCGAACTGGCAGCGCGTGGCGCTTGTCGGCGCCGTCGCGCTCGGCGCGCATCTGCTGGTGTATCTGATCCGCCTGTCGGCCACCCGCGCCATGACCAGCGCGGTCGCCGCGCATATCTCCAAGTCCCGCACGATCATCAGCCTGGTCACCAGCGTGCTGATCTTCGCTTTGTATTTCGGTGCCGGCGGCTTCGCCCTGTCGGAGCTCGGCGTGTCCCTCAAGACCTATTTCGCCAGCGCCTCGATCATCGGACTGGCCGTCGCGTTCGGCTCCCAGGGCCTGGTGCAGGACGTGGTCAGCGGCATGACGGTGGTGTTCACCGACCTGTTCGATATCGGCGACGTGGTCGAGATCAGCGGCCAGGTGGGCGTGGTCGAGAAGTTCGGCATGCGCTTCACCGTTTTGCGCAACCCGATGGGCGCGGAGGTGTTCGTGCCCAACCGGTCGATCACCAACGTCATCGCCTATCCGCGCGGTTATGTGCGCTGCCTGGTCGATGTGGTGCTGCCGGATGAGGCAGCCGAGAAAGCAGAAGACACCACCCGGCGCATGACCGACGCCGCCGTCGAGCAGTTCCCCGGCATCCTGCGCGCGCCCGCCGAGATCACCGGTCCGCACACCAACGCGGCGGGCAACAGCTATCTGCGGATCAAGTTCCGCATCTGGCCGGGCCGCGGCGCGCCCATCGAGGGTGCGTTCCGCCAGGGCATGATCCAGGCAATCCGGCAGCTCGACCCGGACTATGCGGACTGGATGGTGACGGTCAATTACGAGGTCGAAACCTACGCGCCGCGCCAACGCCGGCGCACACGCCGCAAGTTTTTGAGGAAATGATGACCAATCTATCGCGTAAAGCCCTGAACATCGAAGACCTCCGCCTGATGGCGAAACGCCGCCTGACCAAGGGGTTGTTCGACTATATCGACCGCGGCTCGGAGGACGATGTGGCCCTGCGCAACAACCGCGCCGCACTGGAACGGATCAAGCTGCGTTCGCGCGTGCTGAACGACACATCGGAACGGCACACCCGTTCGACACTATTCGGGAAGCCCGTGGACATGCCCGTGGTGATCGGCCCGACCGGCCCGGCCGGGTTCCTCTGGTTCCGGGCCGAGACCGACCTGGCGAAGGCCGCCGCGAAGGCCGGTATCCCGTTCACCCTGGCCAGCACCGCCAACACGCCGCTCGAGCAGATCATGGAGCGGGGCGGCGGGCGCCAGTGGTACCACCTGTATGTCTGGCGTGACATGGAGGCCTCGCTCAGGGTCGTGCCGCGGGTCGAGGCGGCCGGATTCGAGACGCTCGTGCTGACGGTCGATTCCACGATCCCCTACAATCGCGAGTTCGACATCCGCAACGGCACCACCATCCCCGTGCGCCCGACACCGCGGACGATCTACGACCTGGCCACCCATCCGCGCTGGCTGTTCGGCACCATGGGGCGATACCTTATGGCCGAGGGCCATCTGCCCCGCTACCGCAACATCGATATGCCCGAAGGCCTGTCGCCCACCGGGGTGCGCGACTTCCTGTTCAAGAACGACACGCTCGACTGGGAGTTCCTGAAGCGAATCAGGGACATGTGGCCCCGCACCCTGATCGTGAAGGGCATCCTTCACGCCGATGACGCGGTGAAATGCGCGGAACATGGCGTGGACGGGGTGATCATCTCCAACCATGGCGGGATCGCCTCGGACACCGCACTGGCCCCGATCGACGTGTTGCCGTCGGTCGTGCGCGAAGTGGGCGACCGGATGACCGTGATCGTCGATTCCGGTTTCCGGCGCGGCTCGGATATCCTCAAGGGACTGGCGCTCGGCGCCGACGCCGTGATCGTCGGTCGGGCCACACTCTACGGAGTCGCGGCGGCGGGCGAGGCCGGCGCGTGCCGGGCGCTGGAGATTCTCCACACCGAAATGCGCCGCACCATGGGTGTCATGGGCCTTTCGGACCTCAAGGACATGACCCGCGATCATGTCGTCATGGCCCATGAGTTGCCGCTCTAGGCAGTTCACAGACCGGGCATTGCCACTCTGAAAGCTTGCGCGCGACGCCTGCCGGATTGCACCCCGGCGGCGAAAGTTCGCAGTCCGAAATTGCCCATTATTTCGTCAATGACCGTCCCGGGAATCCGAACGAAAGCGGTATTATCGCGCTCAGACAACAACACGCATTTTCGGAATCACGCAATGCCCGCGGTCCTGTCGCTCGCCATCGCCGCAACTGCGGCCATCGTCATCGGGACGGCGATCCCGGTGCTGGCCGCCAGCCGCCGCAAGGGCAGGTCAGCCGACAAATAGGACCGGGCTAGCCCTTGTAGAGGTAGTCTGCCGCCTTGAGGAACAGTGTCCGGTTGACGCCGTCCGAATGCAGGAACGCCGCCGCGTCACGCACGCGTTTCTCCAGACCGATCTCCTTCATGAAACCGCTGCCGCCGTGGATCTCCATGGCCCAGGTCGCAATCTGCCACCCGATCTGGGAGGCATAGATCTTCGGCAGGGCGCCGAGCGCCGGGTCCCACGGCACGGTGTCCCGGTTGTCCGCCGCCCAGGTGGCCTTGCGAATATACGTGCGCGCGATATCGAGCATCATGTGCATCTCGGCGAGCTGGACACGGATGCCGTCATGCTCGATCAGCGGCTTGCCGCCCTGGATGCGGTTCTTCGCCCATTCCAGCGTCATCTCGTAAGTCGCGACAGCGTTGCCCAGAACCGAGGCCCCGGCATAGGCGTTACTGGCCGGGAAGAAATCGGCCAGAATCTGGAAGCCGTTGCCGACCTCGCCGACCACGTCGGCGTCCGGCACGAAGCAATCCTGGAAGATCATCTCGGCATTGTTCGCGAGGCGCTCACCCATCTTGTTGTGGACCTGACCGAGGGAGAAGCCCGGCGTCTCGTTCGACAGGATGAAGCAGGTGCTGCCGCTGAACAGGTCCTTGCCCTTCTCGGTCTGCACAAACAGCAGGAAGACGTTGGCCCGGTTCGAGTTCGACACGAAATGCTTCATGCCGTTGATCTTCCAGCCACCATCGACCTTCTCGGCGCGGGTGTTGAACGCCCAGTCGCCATGGATGAAATAGTTGGAACCGTTCTCCGGCTCGGTAATGCCGATCGCGAGCAGCCCGCGCGGATCGTCGCGGAAGCGCGGAATGAAGCGCTCCTGCTGATCTTTCGACAGCGCTTCCATCATGATCTGCGCGATCTTCAGAGTCTGCGCCATGACGACGGAGATACCGATATCGCCCTTGGCAAGCTCCTCGACGACCATCCCGGTGGTGAGGTAGTCGGCACCGATCCCGCCCCATTCCTCGGGCAGGGTCATGGTGCGGATGCCGGCCTCATCCGATTTCTCGATGATATCCCAGGAGAAGCTCTCCTCCGGATCGGCGTTGGCGTCGAGATCGGCCGCGACGGGCAGGATTTCGTCGGTGACGAAGCGCCGGACCGAATCCAGGATCGCTTCCTGCATTTCATCGATAACGAAGGGTCCACTCATGTTGCTCTCCCGGGCAGGCACGCCGCAGCAGGGGGCGCGTTCGAATTGGTGTTTGCGGAATTGATACCGACGCGCCGCACTGAGGTCCAGTGGGCGGCGGCGAGATGGTGGGCCCGCGAAGGTCGGCGCGGCAACGTCTAGGCGCGGACGCCCGTCGCCTCTTCCTCGCGGCCCAGCGCGCACAGGACCCTGGCGACAATACCCGACGCCGTGAGACCCGCCTGTTCGTACTGAACTTCGGGCTTTTCATGGTCGATGAAGATGTCCGGCAGAGTCATGGGTCGGAACTTGAGGCCGCCATCGAGCAGTCCCGAATTGGCCAGGTCGGTCATCACCTGGGTCGCGAACCCGCCGATTGCCCCCTCTTCCACCGTGACCAGCACCTCATGCTCGCGCGCGAGCCGGTGCAGAAGATCCGTATCCAGCGGCTTGGCGAACCGCGCATCGGCGACGGTCGCGCTCAGCCCGTGGGTGGCCAGGTCTTCGGCGGCGCGCAGGCATTCCTGCAATCGCCCGCCATAGGACAGCAACGCCACACCCGTGCCCTCGCGCAGGACCCGTCCCTTGCCGATCTCCAACGGCTTGCCGCGCGCGGGCATCTCCACGCCAACACCCTCGCCGCGCGGATAGCGGAACGCCGACGGGCGATCATCGATCACCGCGGCGGTCGCCACCATATTGACCAGTTCAGCCTCGTCGGCCGCCGCCATCAGCACGAAGCCCGGCAGACAACCGAGATAGGCCACATCGAAGGATCCGTGGTGGGTGGCGCCGTCAGCGCCGACAAGACCGGCGCGGTCGATCGCGAACCGCACGGGCAGTTGCTGAATCGCGACGTCGTGGACCACCTGGTCATAGCCGCGCTGCAGGAAGGTGGAGTAGATCGCCACGAAGGGCTTGAAGCCCTCGGTCGCGAGGCCGCCTGCGAACGTCACGCCATGCTGCTCGGCGATGCCCACATCGAAGCAGCGTTCGGGAAAGGCGCTGCCGAAGATATCCAGTCCGGTGCCCGACGGCATCGCCGCGGTCACGGCGACGATCTTGTCGTCGTCCTCGGCTTCCCTGACCAGGCTCTCGGCAAAGACCTTGGTATAGCTCGGTGCGTTCGACGTCGCCTTAACCTGGGCGCCCGTGACAACGTCGAACTTCGACACGGCGTGATACTTCTCGTCACCGCCCTTGTCGGATTCGAAGCCCCGGCCCTTCTGGGTCACGACATGGACCAGAACCGGCGCGTCCTGCTTGCTGTCGCGCACATTCTTCAGCACCGGCAGCAGATGGTCGATGTTATGGCCGTCGATCGGGCCGATATAGTAGAAGCCCATCTCCTCGAACAGGGTCCCGCCGGTCACAAACCCGCGGGCATACTCCTCGGCCCGGCGTGCGGCTTCCTCGAAGCTCTTCGGGAACCGGTGGGCCATGTCCTTGGCGACCCGGCGCAACGACCTGTAACTCTTGGACGAAATCAGGCGGGACAGATAGGCGCTCATGGCACCGACCGCCGGCGCGATCGACATGTCGTTGTCGTTCAGCACGACGACGAGGCGCGAATCCATCGAACCCGCATTGTTCATGGCCTCATAGGCCATGCCGGCGCTCATCGAGCCATCGCCGATGACCGCGACAACATTGTTGTCGTCCCCGGCAAGGTCCCGCGCCACGGCCATGCCCAGCCCGGCGGAAATCGAGGTGGAGCTGTGCGCGGCGCCGAAGGGGTCGTATTCGCTTTCGACGCGGCGGGTGAAACCGGACAGACCACCGCCCTGGCGCAGGGTGCGGATGCGGTCGCGTCGGCCGGTCAGTATCTTGTGGGGATAGCATTGATGGCTGACATCCCAGATCAGCCGATCGCGGGGTGCCTCGAAGACATGGTGGAGCGCCACCGTCAGCTCGACGACGCCAAGCCCGGCTCCCAGGTGTCCACCGGTGATCGAGACCGCATCGATCGTCTCCTGACGGAGCTCATCGGCAAGCTGCTTGAGCTGCTCGGGCGTAAAATCCGCCATATCCGCCGGAATCCGGACGGTATCGAGAAGCGGGGTTGTGCTGTTATCGCTCAAAAAACGGGTCCAATCGTGGCCCTGAATACAATCATACGCGCCGATCGATCAAGCGTTCGGCAGCAGCCCGCAATAAATCTGCCTTTTCCCCAAAGAAATCAAGGTTCCCGACCGCCTTGCGGACATATCGTTCCGCGATCTCGCGCGCGCCGTCCAGGCCGTGGCGAGAGACGAAGGTCGCCTTGCCGCGTGCCGTGTCCTTGCCGACCGCCTTTCCAACCTCGGCGGCATCGCCGATCTCGTCGAGAATATCGTCGGTGATCTGAAAGGCGAGGCCGAAGTCGGCCCCGAAATCCCGCAACTGTTGCCGCGCGGCGCCGTCCGCCCCGGCCGACACCGCGCCCGCCTCGCACGACCAGGCGAACAACGCGCCGGTCTTCATCGCTTCGAGCCTCATGATCTCGTCGTCATCATCGATCGGCTGACGTTCCGCCTGGAGGTCGAGCATTTGGCCGCCGGCCATGCCATCCGGTCCACCGGCCCGGGCCAGGCCGAGCACCAGTTCGGCGCGGATTCCCGGATCGGCGTGGGTCCGGGGGTCGGCCAGAACCTCGAATGCGAGCGTCAGCAGCGCGTCGCCGGCGAGGATCGCGGTCGCCTCGTCGAATTTCTTGTGCAGGGTCGGCTGGCCACGGCGCAGATCGTCGTCATCCATCGCCGGCAGATCGTCATGGACCAGCGAGTAGGTGTGCATCATCTCGACCGCCGCGGCCACGCGCAGCGCCACGTGCCGATCACCGCCGCAGATCTCCGCCGCAGAAACCACCAGGAAGGGGCGCAGGCGCTTGCCGCCCGCCAGCGATGCATAGCGCATCGCACGCCATAGATTCGCGACCTCGTCGACCTGGCTCGAGGGGCGATCGAGGAGCGCGGCTATCGTCGTATCGACATCCGCCGCGACGGCCGCCAGCGCGTCGGCGTAGCTGCTGGACACGGTCAATCCGAGGCGACCGGTTCGGTATCCGGCGTGCCGTCGGCACCGAGCGATATCTTCTCGACGCGCGCCTGCGCCTGTCGGAGTTTCGATTCGCAGTGCCGCTTCAGCGCCGCACCACGCTCATAGGCGGCAATCGCGTCATCAAGCGCGCTGTCGCCACCTTCGAGATTGCGCACGATCTCTTCGAGTTGCGCCAGCGCATCCTCGAAGGACATCTTCGCGATGTTCGCCGGAATCTCGACCTTCGTTTCGTCTTTTGCCATGTTCAATCCTCTACCGGCCGCGGTGCGCGCCGTCAAATCGGTTCAGCCCATCAGGACGCCCACATGCGCGGCGGCGGATTCGCCCAGAGCCGTCAAATCGTAACCCCCTTCGAGAGTCGACACGACCCGGCCACCGCACACAGCTTCCGCCAGGCGACGCAGTTCATCGGTCGCCCACGCGAAATCCTCGGTCTCGAGCGACAGCTGCGCCAGCGGATCGCGGCGGTGGGCGTCGAACCCGGCCGAGATCAGGATCAGGTCGGGGCCGAAATTCCGCATGGCCGGCAGCACGATCTCGCGCATCGCGGTGCGAAAATCGTCCGAGCCCGCGCCGGGCCAGAGCGGCGCGTTGGCGATGTTGCCGTGGGCGCCGGTCTCGGTCTTGTCACCCGTGCCCGGGTAAAGCGGCCATTGATGTGTCGAGGCGTAGAACAAATCCGGTTCGTTCCAAAACATCGCCTGGGTGCCGTTGCCATGATGAACGTCGAAATCCATCACCGCGACCCGCTCGGCCCCATGGGCCCTGCGCGCATGCTCGGCGCCGATCGCCACGCTGTTGAACAGGCAGAACCCCATGGCCTGCCTCGGTTCGGCGTGATGCCCCGGCGGGCGCATCGCACAGAAGGCATTGTCGGCCGCACCCATCATCACCGCATCGACCGCATCGATCAGCGCGCCGGTCGCGCGCAAGGCCGCCGCACCGGACTTCGGCGACATGATCGTGTCGGCATCCACACGGGCATAGCCCTCTTCGGGTACGAGGCCGAATATCCGGTCCACATGGGTGGCCGGGTGCATCAGTTTCAGATGTTCGCGCGTCGCTTCCGGCGGCGTGTGACGCTCAAGCGCGTCGAATGCCGGGGCGTCCAGCACATCGGCGATGGTCCGCAACCGCGCCGGCGATTCGGGGTGTCCCGGTGCGGGCTCGTGCTCGATGCAGACCGGATGAAAATAGAAACGGGTCGTCATACGCCGACTCCGGGTTGATGCGTGGTTTGCCATTCTAGCGCCCCGCGGCGGCAACCACAGCAATTGCATTGGAGGCGCGCCGACCGGGTCCCGAAATTGTGAGAATCACAGGGTATCCCGGCATCTGATCCTTATTGACAGATGCATCAATTCGGCGTGTTGTCCGCACCCGCGTCCAGGTCGATGCGACGCGCATGTCCGCATATGGCGGACAAACGAAAAAATGGTTGGTTAACATGCGCATAACTCCCGGTTTTTATCTCCCGAACAGGCCAAACCTGATGATCGGGGCTGCGCTGACGATGGCGTTCCTGCTGACATTCGCGGTGCCCGCACTGGCCCAGTCCACCGAACTATCCGATCGCGCCAAGGCGCTGGATGCAAACAGCAACGGTGTGCTCGAAAAATCGGAAGCGCGCGGTCCCGTGCAGGCCAATTTCGACAGCATCGACAAGGACAAGAGCGGCACCCTCGATGGCGCCGAGATCAGTGCGTTTTTCCAGGGTGGCAGCAACGGTCCCGCGCGCGGCGGTCCGCCTCCTGCGACGGTCGTCGTCGATGCCGTCATCGAAGAAGTGATCGGACAGACGACACCGGTCGTCGGCCGTTTGGTCGCCCGTCAGGCCGGCCCCGTCGCCGCCCGGATCGGCGGCGCGGTGGACGAATTGCGGGTCCGCGTCGGCGACCGTGTGGAGACAGGCGACACGCTCGCCGTGCTCGACCGCGAACGCCTCGACCTGGAACGCGATCGCTATGCCGCCATCGTCACACAACAGAATGCCAGCCTGACCGCCGCGCGCGCGGACCTCGGCATCAAACAGAACGAACTCAAGCGCCTCGAGGGTATTCGCAAATCCGCCGCCTTTTCCCAGGCGCGTTTCGAAGACGCCGAACAGAATGTCGCGATGCAGTCGGCCGACGTCGCGCAAACGCGTGCGCAGCTGGTCCAGGCCGAAGCGCAGCTCAGGCGCGCCGAGCGCGATTTGGAGGACGCCGAAATCCGCGCGCCCTTTCCGGGCGTCGTCAGCGCCACCCACACGGAGGTCGGGGCCTATCTGACTGTCGGCAATCCTGTCGTGACCCTGATCAATGATCTGAACCTCGACATCGAGGCCGATGTTCCGACCGGCCGTCTCGCCGCGCTCGCCCCGGGGCTGAGCGTCGGTGTCCGCCTTGATGACGGCGCCGCATTGCGCGCGAGTGTCCGCGCCATCGTCCCGAACGAAAATCCGCGCACGCGGACGCGGCCGGTCCGGTTCACCCCGCGTTTCAACGAGATCGACAAGCAGCTCGCCGACAATCAGAGCGTCACGGTCATGATCCCGGTCGGCGAATCCCGCAACGCGGTCACCGTTTCCAAGGACGCAATCATCGAGCGCAACGGCAGCATGACCGTATTTGTGGTCCGGAACGGCGCCGCGCAGCCGACCCCGGTCACGGTTGGCGACGGGACAGGGGATCGTTTCGTCGTGCGCGGCGGCGTGAAGCCCGGGGACATGGTCGTGATCCGCGGCAACGAAGGGCTGCGCCCGGGTCAGCGGCTCAACATCGTCAACGGCGCCAGCGGAGGCTGAACCGAATGAACCTGATTTCGGCTTCAATTCACCGGCCGATCGCGGTCATCGCGGTCGTCATCATGGTCTTGATGTTCGGCTGGGTGGCGCTGCAGCGCATCCCCATCCAACTCGCGCCGGATGTCCGACAACCCGTTATCATCGTTGATACATCCTGGGGTGGCGCATCCCCCCTGGAGGTCGAGCGCGAGATCATCAACCGCCAGGAGGAAGTCCTCAAGGGCATTGAGGGGGTGCAGAAAATCGAGAGCCGGGCGCGCACCGGCCGTTCCGATATCACGCTCGAATTCAGCCCGAGCCAGAATATGGACCGGGCGCTGCTGCTGGTCGCCAACCGGCTCGATCGCGTTACGGGATATCCCGACGAGGCCGACGAACCGACCCTGCGTACGTCGGGGACCGACGACAATCCGATTGCCTGGTTCCTGCTGACCCGGGCGGCGGGTAACGACCGCGACATGATCACCTATGGCGACTTCCTCGAGGATGTCGTCCAGGAACGGGTCGAGCGGATCGCCGGCATTTCGGGGGTCAATATCTTCGGCGAGACCGAACGCGAGATGCGGATCATCGTCGACCCTGAACGGCTGGCCCAGTTCCGCCTGACCGTCAGCGACGTGGTGAACCGTCTGCGCGCCGAGAATGCCTCGATCTCCGGCGGCGACGTGGACGAGGGCAAGCGCAGCTATACCGTGCGCACCGAGGGCGATTTCACCAACACCGACCAGGTGCTGGACATCGTGCTGCGCTCGGATGCAGACCTCGGAAACGGGCGAATCGGCCGCGTCACCGTGCGCGACATCGCCGACGTGGAACTCGGCTACAAGGAAGCCCGCGCCCTGCCCCATCGCCGTGACGACCGTGCGATGGCGTTCAACATGACCCGCGAACAGGGCGCGAATGTCCTGACCGTAATGGACGAGGTCCACAGGGTGGCCGCCGACCTCGCAAGCGGTGCGCTGGCCGATGTCGGCCTCCTGCTTGAAAACGTGTTCGACGAAACCCTTTACGTGAATTCGGCGATTTCGCTGGTCCAGCAGAACATTGTCATCGGCGGCATCCTCGCCGCCCTTGTTCTGATGCTGTTCCTGCGTTCCTGGCGCCCCACCCTCGTTGTATCGCTGGCGATACCGGTGTCCGTGGTCGGCTCCTTCGTCGCCATGGCCGCGCTCGGCAGAACGCTCAACGTCATCAGCCTCGCCGGAATCGCATTCTCTGTCGGCATGGTCGTCGATGCGGCCATCGTCGTGCTCGAAAACATCTACCGGCTGCGCCAGGAGGGCTTGTCCCGCGCCGATGCCGCCCAGAAAGGCGCATCGCAGGTCTGGCCCGCCGTGCTCGTCTCATCGCTGACGACCGTGATGGTCTTCATCCCCATCCTGATCATGGAGCTCGAGGCCGGGCAATTGTTCCGTGATATCGCGGTTGCGATCTCCGTGTCGGTCCTGCTGTCGCTGCTGGTCTCGGTGACGGTTATCCCGGCGCTGGCCAACCGGCTCCTCGTCAACAGCGCTGCGGAGGGCGGCGATGTCTTCCGCATTCCCGTGATCGACGACTTCGCCCGCGCCTTCGTCACCTTCTGGCAGGATTTCACCAGGATGGTCGTGCGTTCCAAACTACGCGCGCTGGTGGTGGTCGGCGCGATCACGCTGGCGTCCGGCGCATTCACCCTGACATTCGCACCCAAGCTCGACTATCTGCCGACCGGCAATCGCAACTTCGTCTTCGGCATCGTCAACGTGCCGCCGGGATATAATCTCGGCACCGTGAACGAGATAACGGAACGGATCGCCGAACGCACCCGCCATCTCTGGGCCAGCGAAACGGGTCCGGAGTCCGAGCGGGGACAACCGCCGAAGTTTGACCGGTTCATGCGCGTGCCCTTCTCCGGCCGCGCCTTCATCGGGGGTACATCGGTGGATCCGAACCGGGCCGCCGAACTGGGCCCGGTGCTCGAAGAAGCCGCTTCCCATGAGCCCGGCACCCGCGCATTCGCCCGCCAGCCATCCCTGTTCGGCCGGTCGCTGGGCAGCGGACGGACCATCGATGTCGATATTCGCGGCGCCGAACTCCAGACGATTTACGATACCGCGCAACAGACCTTCTTCAGGCTGGTCCAGACCCTGCCCTTCAACGAAGGGCATCGCACCCGTCCGATCCCCAGCCTGACCCTGTCGGCGCCCGAAGTGCGCGTTGAACCGGACCGCATCCGCCTCGCGGATAACGGGCTGTCGGCCCAGTCGCTCGGCCAGTCGGTCGATGCGTTCAACGACGGGGTGCGGGTGGCCGAGATTACAGTCGATGGCAAACGTATTGACCTGACCCTTACCGGCCCGCGGGACATGATCGGCCAGACCCAGGGCATCGGCGCGCTGCCGGTCGTGACCAACGACGGTCGGATCGTGCCCGTCGAAGGCCTGGCGAATGTCCGTATCACTTCCGGGCCGACGGAAATCCGGCGCGCCGACCGCGCCCGTACGGTCACCCTGCAGGTGACACCGAATGCGCAGACCCCGTTGCAGGAGGCGCTGGAACTGATCCAGAGCGAGGTGATCGAACCCATGGAGGAAGCTGGCCTGCCCGACGGCGTCAGCCTCCATCTGACCGGTACGGCCGACAAGCTTATTGAGACGTGGAACGAGATGGTCATCGACCTGGCGCTGGCGATCATCATCGTCTATCTGGTCATGGCGGTCCTGTTCGAGAGCTTTGTCTATCCGTTGATCATCATGCTGACGGTTCCCGTCGCCGCCGCTGGCGGAATTGCAGGCCTTGCGCTGTTGAATATCTGGGTCAATCAGCCCCTCGACATGCTCACGATGCTCGGATTCATCATCCTGACGGGCATTGTCGTGAACAACGCGATTCTGCTGGTCCATCAGACCCTCTATCACATTCGCGAAGACGGCATGAAGGCCGACGACGCGATCATGCTGGCAACCCAGAACCGGGTCCGGCCAATCTTCATGTCCACGCTCACATCGGTGTTCGGGATGTTGCCGCTGGTAATGTTCCCGGGCGCCGGGTCCGAACTTTACCGCGGGCTGGGTTCGGTCGTGCTCGGCGGATTGTCGCTGTCGGCAGTGCTCACCCTGGCGATCGTGCCGCCGATGATGTCGATCACCGTCGGCTGGCGCGAGCGAAATCGCGCCGTCCAGACAGATCCGAGCCCAACGCCGGCGCAATAGCGCCGTCACCACACCGGCATCGCGGCACCTCGCCTTTGACCGTCGGCAGCGCTACGATGGCGCCACCATGACCGGACCCGGACACAGCCTCGCAGACATCCCGTTTCTCGGACCGTTGAGCGAATCATCCCGCGCCGCGCTCGAACAGCGCGCGCGCTGGGTCCGCTATTCGGCCAACGACACGATCATCGACCGGGAGAGTGAATCCCGAGACGTGTTCTTCGTGGTCGAGGGCCGTGTGCGGGTTGTGAATTTCTCCATTTCAGGGCGCGAGATCAGCTTCGACGAAATGGAACCCGGGGGTGTCTTCGGGGAACTCGCCGCGCTCGACGGTATGCCCCGATCGGCCGCCGTCGTCGCGCTGGCCGATACGCTCGTGGCGACGATTTCACCCGACACGTTCCTGAATTTGCTACGCGACCATTCTGATCTCGCCATCGGGGTGATGCAGCAACTGGCCAAGATCGTGCGCACATCGACGGAACGCATCATGGATCTGAGCACCCTGGGCGCGCACAACAGGGTACATTCGGAAATCCTGCGCGAGGCGCGCGCGCAGGCCGACACGGACGCCAACACCGCCCACATCTCGCCAATTCCGGTCCACGCGGATATCGCCGCCCGGGTCAGCACGACCCGCGAGACGGTCGCCCGCGTGTTGAGCGACCTCGCCAAGCAGGGCCTGGTCAAACGCGAGAAAGACGCCCTCGCCATCCTCGATCTCGAACGTCTCGAGGACCTGGTTGAGGAAGTTAGGGACTTTTAAGTCTCTGTTCCGTCTGTTTTTTTATTTTTATTGTCCGGCCTGTGACTGCCGTCACTGGGGAATGGCTGGTTGCGCATTAGGTTTGTATCAACGGCGACGGATCATCGCCGCACACCAACCGAAACGGAGCCGACCATGTCACGACAAACCCGCATCAACGTCGCCGCCCTCCTCCTGGCAGCCCCGATGGTGATTTTCGGAATGTCGGTGACACCGGGCTTCTGACTTCGACAGGTGTGATCTTTTCGCACTGATCCAACCTCCCTGTGGACTTGCGGCCGGCTCTCACGAGACCGGCCGCCTTTCTTTTCCAGCCCTGCGAGGCGTCCTGCCTGCGATCGGCATCAGAACGTCCAGCGGCGGTTGAGGCCGACGGACAACCGGTAATTGTTGTAGGTATAGTTGGTAATCGACGAGACCTGCCGGAACGCTTCACCGCCGAATGTAAACGTGAAAGGCTGCCAGAATTCACCCGCATTGGTGAACACGCTTCCCCAAGGAATGCCGTAGGTCATCCGTGCGCGGCCGCCCCAATCATGCCGGTTGCGCGCACTGATCGACGGGTCTCGATCGTCATACTGGTCATAGTTGACGGTGAGCGAACTGAGCAGAAAATCGCCGTCGCCGAACAGCATCGTGTGGGTCACACCGATTTCGCTTTGTTCGTACGAGTTGAAACTGCGCGCCGCGATATTGCGAGTCTGCGTCAACGTCACGCGCACACGCTGGCGCGGAGTGAGAATCTGCGACATTCCCAGCTTGGCTTCATACTCCCGGCCGCTGCGTTGCGTGGCGGTAAGGCTGCTCGTGATGTTGTTGTAGGACTGATACTTCATCGTCCCGCCGGCAAACACCGACCAGGTGTTGGACAGGGCATAGACCCAGTCGACCGTCGTCCCGATCGCGGTCAGGTATTTCTCACGCGACAGATCAATGCGCTCATACAGGAGGCGTGGCGTGATCGTCGACGGTGCGAAATCGAGTTCATATCCGAAATCTGCGGTGATCGCCCGCAGGTCGAGGTCATCCTGCTGGGTCTGCTCGCCCTGATAGAAAACCAGCCCGCCCAGCATCTTGTGCTGCTTCTGCAGGCCGAGATCATGTTCGAAGGAAAGCTGCGCCAGCCCGTTCATCGCGATGTCGTCCTGGCGCGAGGAACCGTCGACGGTGCGGGTCGGCAAGTCGGCCGCGAGGCGAAGTTCCGATTTGGGCGACGCGTTGCGGTTCCAGTCATACTGGGTAGCGAAGTTCACCGCGAGGGTGAAGATCGTCTTCTTGCGGCGTGCCACAATCTGATCGAGATACTGATCGATCTGGCGCCGCAGCTGCGCCTCCAGATCCAGCTCCTTCAACGCGACGAGTTCGCGCTCGGCCTCATCGAGATTGTCGAGCCGGAACAGGACAATCGCGAACAGGACCCGCACCACGGCCAGGTCGGGCCGGATCAGCAGGACCCGTTCCAGGGTCGCGCCCGCGCCGCGTACATTACCCTCGCGGATCTGGGTCAGCGCATACCGGACATTCAGCTCGATGTTGTCGGGGTCCTCCAGCACCTGCTGGAATGTGACGGGCGGACCCCTGCTGAAAGCCTCCAGGTCGAGGGCCTCCTGGGCCGTGCGCTCGACTTCGCGTCGTGTCTCGATCGATTCCCGGACGTCGCTTTCACGCGATTCCGTGGCCGACTGCTGGGCATGCGCGGGCAACGCGAACGAGATCACGCCGCCAATCAGCAACCCATAGCGGAAACTGCGGCGCGCTCGCCCACATGCGCGCAACAGAATACTCGGCACTCGCACCAACAAAACCCCCAAAGTATGGAGGTATTAAGCATGATGTGCCAAATCGGGGCAAGCGCGAGGGAGCGGCCTAAGCCCTTGAGAAATCATTTCATTTCTGCGATGTGGACGCCCTGCCAATCCTCCGGCGGGGGATCGAAGGAATAGTGGAAAATACGCTCGGCATACAGATCGTAAAATGCGCCGACGGCGCCGGGCATTTCGACGCAGACATTGAGCACATCTTGTGCGCGATCCCAGTCGCGGGCGCGATAGGCGTCCAGCATCAGCCCATGCTCGCGTTGCAGGGCCTTGAAGTCCTCGCTCGCCGCGTCATCGGCATCCCCCAGCAGCGCATAGATACGAACGGCCTCCCGCTTTCCCTTCACCGCAATCAGGTCGAGTTCGAGGAACGCGAATTCATCCGCCACCTGATCGCGCGTCGACTCACCCACAATGATCGGCATCCCGTAGGGCCGCGACTGGCCCTCGAGTCGGGCCGCGAGATTGACCGCATCGCCCAGCACCGAATAGTCGAACCGCTGATCTGATCCCATATTCCCGACCACGCATTCGCCCGTGTTGAGACCGACCCCCACGGCGATCGCGACCGCCTCCGGATCCTCCGCCAGACGCGCCTCATTCACCTGCCCGAGTGCGCGCAGCATGGCGAGCGCAGCGTCACACGCGTGCGACGCATGGGCCGGGTCGTCGATCGGCGCGTTCCAGAACGCCATGATGCAGTCGCCCATATACTTGTCGATGGTCCCGTCACGCTCCAGGATTTCGGCCGTCATGGGTGTCAGCAGGCGGTTGATCAGGGCCGTCAGGGCCTGCGGGTCATCGCGATGTTCTTCGGATATGGAGGTGAATCCCCGGATATCGCAGAACAACAGCGTCATCTCGCGCGTCTCGCCGCCCAGCCTCAGGCGCTCGGGCTGGTCGGCGAGCTGTTCGACCAGCGCCGGAGACAGATATTGCCCGAAGGCCGTGCGAATCTGGCGGCGCTGGGTCTCCGATTGCAAATAGGTGATCAGCGAACTCGACAGATAGACCACCAGCACCACCAGCGCCGGAAACACCGGATCGATCAGAACCCCGACGGAGGTAAAGGCAAACCAGCCCGCGGCCACCCCGGCGGTGATTGCCGTGAGGCAAACGACGGCACTCGCGGCGACACCAAGTTTGGGCAGCAGCAGGACCAAAAAAACTCCCAGCAGCGCAAACGCCGCCAGCTCCGCTCCCAGCGTCCAGTCCGGGCGCGTCAGAAAGCTGCCATCGAGGATCTGCTCCACAAGCTCGGCATGCACCTCAACCCCTGGAATGATCGAATTAAGCGGGGTCGCACGCAGGTCGAACAGGCCCGGCGCGCTCGTCCCGACCAGGATGATCGCGCCCTCGATACCGTCTTCGGCACCGAGCGGTTCGGCCGCCGACCAGAGCCGCCAGGCCGGCACGTAGCGCGCCGGTTCATGACCGGTGTAGCGCAACCAAACATGGCCATCGCCGCTCGTCGGCACCCGCAACTGCCCAATCCGGATATTCGCGATTCCCGAACTCTCATCGACCCCACCCTCGCCGCTCGCATCGGACATGCGAATATTGAACCCTTGCGCGCCCTGCGCCACACGCAGCGCCTCGGCTCCGAGCGTCGGATAGAGCGGGGGCAGCTTGAACGGGTCGTCATAGGTCGGCGTCGTGCCCGGCGCCACATACTGGGTAAACAGCGGCACTCTGCGGATCAGCCCATCGGCGTCGGCTTCGAAGTTGATGTTGCCGATTCCGGCCGCCGCGTCGCCGAGCGCGGGAAGATTGGCGATCGCCGCCCTATAGGCCGGCAGGAACGGGTGCGGCGGCGATCCGCCGAGTCCGACACCCGCCTTCGGCGCGGGCGGCGGCGCGGTTTCGCGGGAACGCGTGAACGTAAACCCGGCAACCACCCGCCCGCGCGCAAACGCTTCGGCCAGGAGCTGATCATGGTCGGGCAGCGCGGCAACCCGCGCCCGGAGATCTGCATCGTCGGGGCCGTCGGGCCAATCCGCCACCACATTGGCCGGCGACGTCCTGTCGGGTTCGGCAAAGAGAATATCGAACACGACCACCGCCGCGCCCCTGGCGTGCAGCCGGTCGACCAGCTCGGCGATCCGCGAGCGGGGCCAGGGCCACTGACCGATTCGCGCCAGGCTTTCATCGTCGATGTCCAGAATGCGCACCGGCAAGGCGCTGTCATATACGCGCGGCTCGATCCGCTGATAGGTATCGAACGTCCACAGTCGTGCCAGTTGCACAGGCTGCGGGTCTTCGACGCGCAGCAACAGCGCGAACACGAGAATCAGGAGCGGAATGATACGGGCTTTCCAGGAGATCATGCCCGCAATCTAGCCCAGTGTGCGATTCCGGAGAACGCCGGTGCAACTCTGCCTAAAGCGCAACCGATGCAACCGAAATCAAGCCAAGGGCCAGAAAGGATGCCGCCCCCCATCGCAGATACATGCGCAGGATGGTGCGGTTGGCATAATTCTCGAACAGACCATTGCTCGCCAGATGATGTGTGAGGGCGGATCGTCGGGTCATGCGTTCGTCGTCCGGTTGCAGTTGAAGTCCACGGACAACATGCCCTGCCCCCACCCACCTGTCTGTGACGCCCGTCACTGTGATCCCCGTCACTTCCCGCGCCGTCTTTCGTCGCTAGGTTTAAGGCACCACAAAGCACGGAGAGCATGATGATCACCTCGCAACACAACACCCGAAAGCTGATCGGACGCAGCACCCTGATTGCGACCGGAATGCTGACCGGCGGCCTGGGCGGCGCCCTGTTCGTCATCTTGGCGGCCGCCACCGGTATTTAGGCACGCGAACGCCTTTTCGATGCCAACTGAACAACTTAGGATGCACCTCATGTTCAATCGCTCCGCCACTCTCTTTACTGTCGTCACGATCGCATTGACCTCGGCCTCGGTCGCACACGGCCAGGGCAATGTCGGACGCGCCGGCGTCGCCGCCGCCGTGCGCGGCAATGTGGTCCTGGTGGCGGCCGCACCGCGCCCGGAAAGCCGCGCCGTCGGCCAGAATGTGCAGAGCGGCGACCCGGTTTTCCTCGGAGACACCATCGAGACCGGCCCCGACTCCGGCCTGCAGATCATGCTCATGGATGAGACGATTTTCACGATCGGCCCCGATGCCGCGTTAATCATCGATGAGTTCGTCTATGACCCCGAGACCAGCGCGGGCAAGGTCACCGCATCGGTTCTGAAGGGTGCATTCCGCTTCGTCTCCGGTCGCGTCGCCAAGGAAGAGCCGCGCAATATGAATGTGAAGACCCCCGTCGGGACCATCGGCATTCGCGGCACGTCGGCGGCCGGCCGTGTCATCCCGGCCAACCCGAACGATCCCGACAGCGAAATTTCGGCCGACATCGTGCTGCTCGGCCCGGGCGTCGACAACAATGCGAACGAACGCGCCGGCCGCATCATCGTCTCAAACGCCGACACCTCGGTAGAGATTTCGCGGTCGGGCTTCGGCACGAACATCGCCGGCATCGACGCCGCGCCGACAATCCCCGTGCGCTTCGAGCCCTCAGTTGTGTCCGGCCTGACCGGTGATCTCGGCACAAATGGCGGCGCGCGACCCGCATCCCGGCCAGCGGCGGGGTCCGATGCCCAGAACGCAAACGATCAATCGGGCGGCGGTGACGGCGATCAATCGAACGGTGATGCCGGCCCGGACAACGGCAACGGTTCGGCGACGGCCCAGCCCGCAGGGTCGGCATCCGGATCAACGTCCGGGTCAACGTCCGGCACGTCGACAGGGTCCGCGAGCGGACCGTCGAGCGGACCGGCCGCAGGCCCGAACACGGCGGGCAATCCCGCGGCCGGTGGAAATGTGGCGGCCGCACCCACCGTCGGCGGCGGGGCGGCCGGCGGCATCGGCCTCGGACAGGTCGCGGCATTGTCGGGACAGACAATCGGCGCCGGCGTCGTGAATGCCGGCGTGCTGAGCCAGCTCGGCACCAGCCAGAACCAGGCCCAGCAGCTCCTGCTTGCCGCGGTCGAAGAAGGTGCCGGGTCATTCAACAACACGATCGCGACATTTTCCCAGCTGCAGGCGATCGAGACCGGCACCGCGACCTTCGAATTCGGCACGATCGATCTGAAATATGTCAGTGGCGACCATACCAACAGCGGCGGCAGCTACAACGCGTCCGCCAAGATCGATTTCGGCGCACGGACGATCGATCTTACGGTGGCGAGCATCAGCTATTTCTTCAACGGTGGCGCCGGGCAGTTGACGGTGTTCAACGACGAAAACGGCACCGGCCCGACCGCCGGAACGTTTGACAGCGACAACGGCCCGGTGGCGAAAACTTGGGATTCGGCCGTCGACACGGCAAATTTCCCAACGGCACCGACCGACGGCGCGAACGTAAAGGTGTCTGCGGCGATCCTGAACAATACCGAAACGGGGGTCATTGCCGCCTCCGGTCAGATCAACGTGCGGATCCAGGAGAATGGCGGCAACACCGTGGTCGCCGGCGGCAATACAGTCGCGAAACAGTAGGCACCGGTATCGGCGGAAGCCCTAGCTGGCTTTCAAGGCGCCAAGAACCTCCGGCGCCGCACCGGTCAGCATCCGCAAATCCGATGTCGGGGTCACCATGTCGAATCCGTCCGCGATCATCCGGGCCGCATAGTCGATCCGGGTGGCGTGGACCCCGGCGCGAATGCCTGCGCCGTGAGCCGTCTCCAGAATCTGCGCGATCAGGTCCGCGACGGGGCCCTCGAAATTATCGTGCTTGGGCGGATGGCCGTGGGAAAACGCCAGATCCGTGGGCCCGATATAGACCGCGTCGAGCCCGGGCGTCTGGGCGATTTCCTTGAGGTTCGCCACCCCTTCGCGGGTCTCGATCATGGCCAGGGTGAGGAGTTCCTCATTCGCGTGTTCGAGATAGTCGGCCCCGCCATACAGTGTCCCGCGATACGCGCCGTTCGATCGGTACCCGTCAGGCGGATAGCGGCACGCACCGACAAATCGCTCCGCGTCATCCCGGTTGTTGATCATCGGGCAGATAATGCCGTAGGCGCCGGCATCGAGGACCCGCATGATGACCGATGGTTCGTTCCACGGCACCCGGATGATCGGCACCGCATCCGTCGCCGACATGGCCTGCATCATCGGGATGGCATCGGGCACGTCGAGGGGGCCGTGCTGCAGATCGATGGTGATGCTGTCCCAGCCCTGATGCGCCATGATTTCGGCCACATAGGGGCTGGGCACCGTCAGCCAGCCATTGACCGCCGCCTGACCCGACGCCCAAATCTCACGAAGTCGGTTCTTGCGCATGAAACCCCTGCTCCTGCCGATTGTCCGAACCGGCAGTTTGGCATGCGCACAAGTCGATCACCACCGGCGCAGATCTTCGCTCAGACGGACTGCCGTGCGAGGATCTCGGCGCGCAGCCGGGCCTGGCGTTCGGCCGTCAGCGGATAGCGCCAAACAATGGCAACGGCCGCGAGCTTGAAAATGATCGGACAGACTGCGAACAGAAAGGCGAGCACGAGCAACGATTCCGCGTCGTTGTACATATCGGGCACAAACCCGACCATATCGAGCAGCTTGAGCGAAATCCCGACGACCAGTGCCGCGGCGGCCTTCGCCGCCATGGCCCAGACCGCGTAGAAGATTCCGGTGCGCTGCTTGCCGGTCTCCAGAACATCCTGGTCCACCACGTCCGCCAGCATCGAGGCGGGCATCGCCAGGTCGGCGCCCAGCGTGATTCCGGCGACCGTCGCGACGAACAGGAATGGAATCACGTCGCCCGAACCGAGGAACGGCACGATGGAGAATGCGAAAATCGCGAGGATCAGCGCGTAGCGCCAGGCCACATGCTTGCCCAATCGGTTCGCGACAAACATCCAGATCGGCGTGCCCGCTATCGCGGCGACGAAATAGACGGCCAGATAAATGGCAGTCCAGTCCGGGCGTTCGATCACCTGCTTCACGTAGAAAAACAGCAGCGTGACGGGAAAGGCATTGGCGAGCCCGTTGACGAAGTAGCAGGCGAGAATTCGCAGATAGGGCTTGTTGGATGCCATGAGGCGGATGCCCGCCCGCCAGTCCATGTCGGCGCCCGTGCGCCGGACGGGGATAGGGGGCTCGCGCACGAGCAGCGCCGTGACAATAATCGGAATGGGCAGCAAAAGCGTTCCCACAACGGCGATCAGCGCCAGCGCGTCGCGCGCGGGGAAGAAGGCCGTGCCACTCTGGTTCGCGACAACAAACAACAACGCCGCCCCCAATGTCCCAACCACCGCAAACAGATGGCGGTAGAGGAATATCCGGCTGCGCTGATGATAGACCGTGCTGAGCTCCGCTCCCATCGCAGTGTAGGGCATGAACAGCGCGGTGCCCGACGTAAACAGCACGAAACTCCAGACCCCGAGATGGACGGCGCCGGCATCGGGCGGCGGCAGGAAAAGTTTGTAGACGGCGAAGGTCAACGGCACCCAGGCGAGCACCATCCACGGGATGCGGCGTCCGAACCGGCCGCGCGTCTTGTCGCTCAACCATCCGATCAACGGATCGGTTGCAAAGTCCCAGAGACGGGTGACCAGGATGATGACTCCGACATCACCCATGGACATGCTGCCGAGCGACGAATACACGCGCGGCACAAACATGAACATGCCGATCGCGAGCAACGAGATCGGCATGGAAATCGAGCCGAACACGATCAGCGTCGTCAGGTTCAAACGTTCCGTGGCATGATCTGCCTGTGCGGTCATATGTTCGCGTCGCGGGGCCAAGCCCGTTCCCCATCACCTGTCAATCCGACACCCCCTGCCGGACCCTAGATATAGCTCCTGGGAAAGCGCGTGGCTGTAACGTAGTTGTTAACCTGCCACCGGCGTGATTTTCTGACGGTCAACGTGAGGGCCTTGAGAAAACAAGGCCGAAATCAGACAAGAGTTCGTAGAGGCGTCAAATGAGCACCGATCCCGTATACGCAGAATCACTTGGCGCCCTCGAAGCGCGTGTGCGCCATGAGCTTGCGCTGCTCGATCATCCGAAAAACGCGTGGGTTCCGCCGCGCAACCACAGATCGGGGCTGCCGGTCTTCGACGTGTTGATGGTGGGTGCCGGCCAAAGCGGGCTCGGCACATTGTTCGCGCTGGGTCGCGAGAAAGTGACGAACATTTTGGCGGTCGACCGCAGCCCCGCCGGCCGGGAAGGCCCCTGGGTCACCTTCGCCAGGATGCGCCAGCTTCGCACCCCCAAGGACGCTGCGGGGCCCGCGCTGGGTATCCCGTCTCTCACGCCGCGCGCCTGGTATACCGCGCAATACGGTCCCGCCGCCTGGGACGCGCTGGTCCGAATTCCGCGCACCGACTGGCAGGAGTACCTGAACTGGTACCGCAGAATCCTCGACCTGCCGGTCTGGAACGAAACCGAAGTCGGCCCGCTCACGCCGGACGAGCCCGATAACCCCGACAGCCTGATCCGGGTACCGCTGACGGCCACCGGGCCGAACGGTCACACCGAGACCGTACTTGCGCGCGAAGTCGTTCTCTCCAATGGCCTCGAGGGATGTGGTGTCTGGCACATTCCCGAGATCCTGACCGACAATCTGCCCGCCGATCGCTACGTCCAGGCCAACACGGAATTCGACACCGCCGTGCTGCGCGACAAGCGCGTGATCGTGATCGGCGCAAATGCCGGCGGCTTCGATTCCGCTGCCGCGGCCCTCGAAGCCGGGGCCACCAGTGTCGACCTCCTCGTGCGCCGGGACGAAATCACACGCGTGAACGCCCACCGGCCCATCGACAGCGTCACCTGGCTCAAGCATTTCGAGGATCTGGATGACGCCACGCGGTGGCGTCTTATTGTCCATGTCATGCGCAGCCACCAGCCACCGCCCCAGGACAGCTTCGACAGGGCCGCCGGGATGCCGGGCTTCCGGATGCTTGAGGGTGCGGCCATGACGGCGGCCTACATGGCTGACGACGAGGTGATCATCGAGACAGCGGCGGGCGATACGCTGCACGCGGATTTCGTTATCGCCGCGACGGGCTTCATCAACGATTTCTGTCTGCGGGTCGAAACTTCCGCGATTGCCGACAAGATCGCGCTCTGGCGTGACTGCTACACGCCGCCGGACGGCGAGGACTGGGCGCCCATGGGCACTTACCCCTATTTGGGAAAATCCTTCGAGTTCACGGAGAAGACGCCCGGTACCGCACCCTGGCTGCACCACATCCATTGTTTCTCACTGGGGACCAAGCCGAGCCTTGGTCTCTCCGGCGCCTCGGCGCCTGCCATGCGCTATGGCGTTCCCCGGCTGGTCCAGGCGCTGACACGCTGCCTGTTCCTGGACGACGCGGAATATCACGCAGACGCACTACTGACGTTCGACGATGAAGATCTTGTTGTCTGAACGCGGGCGCCGCGCCTAGCTCCCGGGCACTTCGCCGGGGATGTGTGCGAACGCCTCTTCCGGCACGAAATCGAGCTGGCCCGACCCGCCGGGCTTCAGCCAGTACAGCTCGAGCGTCGACGTCACTTGCTTCTCGAAATAGAGCAGGCGCAGCGGGTACCAGCCCAGCGTGGTGATCTCGACCGGGACCAGTTCGGAGAACCGGTCGCTATGCACATCGGGGTCATGCACGACCCGGACGCCGCCAATATTCAGGTCCACCCCGTCATTGGACCGCATCGCGATGGTGTAGGTGCCCGCAACGGGAAAATTCAGATATCCTCGAATGTCCGCGCCGACATGGTCCGTCCGCCCGCTGGTCAGGACTTCCCCATCGCCGACGAAATAGTCGAGGATCAGGATCGGCTCGCCGGGCACACCATCCCGGTATTTCGCCCAGTCGGGAATCTCGCGCGTGTTGTCGAACTTCTTGAAGTAATAGGTGACCGCGAGGCCCGGCTTCAGCTCCGCGGCCGCCGGCTGCGGCGTGGCCGGCTTCAGGCCGGAGACCAGGTCCGCGGCCATCGCACCCGGCGCGGCAAGGGCCAGCGCAGCGGCGAACAGCGTTGCTGCGATCCAGCCGCGCATTACCGGGGCCCATCCGGATTGCCGACCGTCCAGTTCCACGGCCGGACCTCCACATCGGCGAACAGCCCCGCCTGGGAATAGGGGTCGGCGGCGGCGAAATCGCGCACGGTCTCGATAGTGTCGCCCTCAACCACGATGAGCGAGCCCGTGACCCGCGACCCGTCTTCGCTGGGCGTCGGCCCGGCCATCAACAGCCTCACCTCCTTGCCGTGATCGCGCAGATATGCGAGATGCGCCTCGCGCGTCTGGTTGCGCAATTCGATGCCGTCGTCCCTGTCGGTATTGACGATGATGAAATGCAACGCCCCCTCCCCCGTTTATACCGGTTTCCGTCCGGCTATTTCACCCGCTCAAGGACGGTCGCGATGCCCTGCCCGACCCCGATGCACATGGTGCACAGCGCGTATTTCACATCCCGCTCCTGCAGCTCGTAAGCCGCGGTGGTGGCGAGACGCGCGCCGCTGGCGCCCAGCGGATGGCCGATTGAAATGGCGCCACCGTTCGGATTGACATGCTCGGCATCGTCGGCGAGCCCGAGATCGCGCGTGACCGCCAGTGCCTGGGCGGCGAAGGCCTCGTTGAGCTCGATCACATCGATATCACCGATCTTGAGGCCGAGCCGTTCGAGCAGCTTGTGGGTCGCAGGTGCCGGGCCGAAACCCATGATCCGTGGCGGCACACCCGCCGTCGCCGTCCCGACGACCCGAGCGATCGGGGACAGGCCATATTTCTCCACCGCGTCCTCCGACGCGATAATCATGGCACATGCGCCGTCATTCACGCCCGAGGCATTGCCCGCCGTGACACTGCCGCCCTCGCGGAACGGCGTCGGCAATTTTTCGAGCGCCGCCATATCCGTGCCCGGGCGCGGATGTTCATCGGTGTCGACCACCACCGGATCACCCCGGCGCTGGGGCACTTCGACGGATACGATTTCCCGTTCGAAACGCCCGCGCTCCTGTGCTGCCTTCGTGCGTTGCTGCGACCGAAACGCCAGCGCGTCCTGGTCGGCGCGCGAAACCTGGAATTCCTCGGCCACGTTCTCGGCGGTCTCCGGCATGGCGTCAACGCCGTACTCCGCCTTCATCTTCGGATTGACGAAGCGCCAGCCGATGGTCGTGTCCTCGACCTGGTTCGATCGCGAAAAGGCGCTGGTCGCCTTGGGCATGACGAAGGGCGCGCGCGACATGCTCTCGACGCCGCCGGCGACAATCAGGTCGGCCTCGCCGGTACGGATCGCCCGGGCAGCCGCGGTCAGCGCCTCGAGTCCGGAACCGCAAAGCCGGTTCACGGTTGCACCGGGAACATCGGAGGAGTAGCCGGCCAGCAACAGCGACATGCGCGCGACGTTGCGGTTGTCCTCGCCCGCCTGATTGACATTGCCGTAGTAGACCTCGTCGACCTTGTCCCAATCGACATTGGGGTTACGGTCCATCAGCGCCTTCATGGGGATGGCGCCGAGATCGTCGGTCCTTACGCTCGACAGGGAACCGCCATAGCGGCCGAAAGGCGTGCGCACCGCATCGCAGATATAGGCTTCGGGCATTTTATCTCTCCTGTGTAATTCGTTGGTCAGGCCGCTGTCGGGCGGCGCCCATGGAAGGCGTCATCGAGCAACGCGCGGATTCCCTCGCGCGTGACCGGTCGCGGGTTGTAGTAGGGATTTTCCACGGCGATATCGGCGGCGCGATCGAGATCGGCCTCCGTCATGCCGAGGTCGCGCAGCGCCAGTTTTGCGCCGATCGCGCCCGCCAGATCGAACAGCGCGCCCGCCGGATCGTCGGTCTCCAGCGCCCGCGACAGGCGTTCCCGCGCATCGGGCGCGGCACCAATATTGTATGCGGTCGCATGGGGGATCACGATCGTATGGGTATCGGCGTGGGGCAGGTTGAAGCTGCCGCCCAGCGTGTGACACAGCTTGTGATGCAGCGCCATGCCGACCGCCCCCAATGATGCCCCGGACAGATAGGCGCCATACAGCGCATCGGTGCGCGCATCCATATTGTCGGGCGCGCGCACGACCAGCGGCAGCGCGCGCGCAAGCGCACGCACGCCTTCCTCGGCCATCATCGAGACAATGGGATTGGCGGTCTGTGAATACATCGCCTCGACGCAATGGGCGATCGCGTTCATGCCGCTGGGGGCGGCGATCTGCGCCGGCAGCGTGCGGGTCAGCGCGGGATCGTACACCACAGTTGTCGGCAGCACCTTCGTGTCGCGGCCGGTCTTCTTGATTCCGTCCTCGGTCAGGCCCCAGATCGGCGTCATCTCCGACCCGGCATAGGTGGTCGGCACGGCGATGATCGGCAGCCCGAATTCGAGCGCGATAGCCTTGCCGAGACCGATGGTGGAGCCGCCGCCCACAGCTACACATGCATCTGCACCGAGCCGCTCCGCTTCTGCGCGCGCGGCCTGCGCCACCTCGATGGGAACATGCATCTCGGCCTTGTCGTAGACCCCGGCGGACCGGTTCCCCAACCGGCGCGCCACGTCTTCGGCCTGCTCACGTTGTTGCGGGGTGGAGAGCACCAGCGCCTTGGCAACATCCAGGCGTGCGACCTCCTCGGCCAGCCGGTCCAGGCTCCCGAGCCCGAACACCACGCGACCCGGCAGGGCTTCGTAGACGAACTCACGCATGAACATTCCTCCCCAGAAATCGCGGCGAAACTATTGCACACCGGAATGCCCGCATACAGGCCGACGCAGCGCCGGCACGACCGACCGGTTCGCCATACGAACCGCCGCCGGAAGCCGCGAGAAAGGCCGCATTTCCGCCTATGTGCTGTCCTACAGCCAAGAGAATGTGATTACGCCCGATCTCGCTCCGCCCCTATGTTGAAACCATGCGAATGCTTTCACACCCGCATCGGGCCGCATCCCTCGCCACAGCGCTGTTCCTCGCGGCGGCCACGCCGTCTCTGGCACAGGGCAACACACCGCCACTGCCGGGCGCCGAACTCAGTAACGCCGAGGTCCAGGCACTGTCCCGACAGATTCTCCAGCTCGGCACGCTCGAGCGTAACGGCGTGATGGCCCGCCTCGTGGAACGGGGTGACACCGACGTCGTGCCCGCGCTGATCCAGTCGCTCCGGTTTCTGGGACAGGACCCCTGGACCATCGTCGACGCGCTGAAGGTCCTGACCGGCGAGGATCACGGCACGCGCTGGCATGACTGGATGCTATGGCAGGAAGGCCGGCCGGACATCACCCCGTTCGAGGGATTCGACGCGTACAAATCCTGGGTCTACGCCCATATCGACCCCAATCTGGGTGCGTTTCTCTATGCGGGCATGCCCCACACGATCCGGCTCGAGGAAATCGCATGGGGCGGCGTCATCAAGGACGGCATCCCGGCACTGGTCAATCCGAAGCACATTCCCCCCGCCGAGGCCGACTACATCACCCCCGACGAGCTGGTATTCGGCGTCGAGATCAACGGCGACGCCCGCGCCTACCCGCTGCGGGTGATGGACTGGCACGAGATGTTCAACGATGTGATCGGCGGCGTACCGGTAGCACTCGCCTATTGCACACTGTGCGGCTCGGGTATCCTGTTCGAGACCGACGTGGCGGGCCGCGCGGCACCGTTCGAGTTCGGCTCATCCGGCTTCCTGTACCGCTCCAACAAGCTGATGTTCGACCGGGAATCCGACTCCCTGTGGAACCAGTTCACGGGCAAACCGGTCGCCGGAAAACTCGTCGGCGCCGACATCGAACTCAAGGTCCGCCCCGTCGCCGTCACCAGCTGGGCGAAATGGCATGCACGCCATCCCGACACGACGGTTCTCTCGCTGGATACCGGATTCGAGCGCGACTATACGCCCGGCAGACCCTACGCGCCCTATTTCGACAGCCCGGACCTGATGTTCCCGGCCCGCGTCCATGACACACGGCTCGCACCCAAGGATTATGTCTTCGCCCTGCGCATGCGTGATGCGGAAAAAGCCTGGGCGCTCAGCCTGTTCGAGGATCAGCCGGTGATCAACGACACGATAGATGGTCGCGCGATTGTCCTCGTCGGCGATGCAGACTCGCGCACGGTGAGGGCCTATGAGGCCGGCGACCGGGACTTCGCTGCCCATGCCACCGAGACCGGGATCCTTGTGTCAGGCGGCAACTGGCGCATCACCGAGGCCGCGCTGGTCTCGGACGCGGGCAAGACCCTGGCGCGCTTGCCGGGACACATCGCCTACTGGTTCGCCTGGCAGAATTTCCGACCCGGTGCGGAAACCCGCTTCGAATAGGGACGGGTGCGACCGCCGCCGCCAAAAAGCGCATGGCTGCAAGAACCAGATCGTGTCTCCCGCCGATCCGGGCTTTGGTTTAGGCTTTCCCCCAACCGTTCCCGATTGACGGACAACGCCATTCGCACCAAAACGAGGGGAAACAGATGAAAACCACCAGTTTCACGCCCGAGGAAATGGAAGCGCGAGTCGCGCGCTTCAAGTCGCTCAAGCCGCAGAGCAGCACCTACGACACCGATGTGGGCATCCCGCAGGAAGTCTACGAGATGATGACGGCGCGGACGCTGTATCTGCTGATGTCGCCGGAAAACCAGGGTGGCCCGATGGCCCAGCATCCCGCGGTTACCACAGAGGACATGATGAGCGTTATCATCGCCGAATGCCCGCCGGGCGACGGCCCCCTGCTCCATGCCCATCAGTTCACCCGCGAGACGTTCTTGTGCCTCAACGGCCGGTTTAAGATTCAGTGGGGCGACGAGGGCGAGAACGAGCTTTTCCTCGATCCCCTCGACATGATCGCCGTGCCGCCGGGCGTGGTCCGCCGGTTCGAGAATGTCAGCGACGAGACCGCCCGCCTGCTGGTCTGGATCAACGGCGATTCCGAGGAGGCCTTCAACGACATCGACCATCCGCAGATCGAGGCAGACAAGCTC
The DNA here is from genome assembly GCA_039980135.1 of Alphaproteobacteria bacterium. Taxonomy (NCBI): domain Bacteria; kingdom Pseudomonadati; phylum Pseudomonadota; class Alphaproteobacteria; species Alphaproteobacteria bacterium. The sequence goes on along the minus strand of JBDXCV010000006.1, from coordinate 97,114 downwards.
GCCGCGAAATTCGGCGACGAGACCCTCGACAAGCTGCGCGGCATCGGCGTCAGCTTCGAGGCCGGCGTCGTGGACGGGCGCGACGCGGCGGAATAGCCGGACTTGAACAGACAAAAAGGGGCGCCCGCAGGCGCCCTTTTCTTATGACCTCAATGGTTCGAACCGTCTATTTGGACGCGCCCTCGGTGACATCTCGCGCCGCGACTTACGCCTTCGACTTCCCGTCCGGGTTCTCGGCCCAGAAGGCCTCGTTACTGTCGAGCGTCGCATACGGCATGGTCATGCCCGGATCGAACGGATAGGGCGCCTCATCGGCCGCGATCTTCCGCGGCCATTCCGAATCGGCCAGCGCACCCTTGCCGATGGAAACAAAGTCACCCTCCTCCTCGACAATCGCGCGCTCCGCCGCCAACGGGTCCTGCAGCTTGCCGTTGGCGAACACCGGCAGGCCGGAATAGCGCCGCGCCAGGCCCGACAGGGAATGGTCGGTGCCGAACACATGGCCGAGGCCCAGATGGGCGCTGCAATCGAGAAAATCGATGCCCGTCGCGGCAATCGCTTCGAACACCACCTTCGCGTCGTCGTCGCCGCCCGCCCATTCATGGGTGTAGTCATTCACCTTGGTCTGGGAGATGCGTACGCCCACGGGGACATCCGGCACGGCGTCGCGCACGGCCTGCATCACCTCGCAATGGAATTTCACCCGGTTTTCGATCGGCCCGCCATACTCGTCCTCGCGCAGATTGGTGTGCGCCGTCAGGAACTGGTCCGGCAGATAGCCGTTCGCACCATGCACCTCGATCCCGTCGAAGCCGACATCGACCGCGCGTCGGGCCGCGGCCGCATAGCTGTCGATCACTTCGGCCATCTCCTCGCGGGTGATCTCACGCGGGGTCTGGAAGCCGGTACCTGCGCCGCGATAGCGCGGGATCTGTTCGCCGATCGGCGTGACGGCAGACGCCGAGATCGAGCCCTCGACCCAGTTGTTGCCCTGGTTGATCGCGCCGCAGTGAAAAATCTGCATGAAGATCGGCGCGCCCCCGGCGTGGACGGCGTCGACGACCTTGCGCCAGCTTTCCGCCTGCTCGTCCGTCGCGATGCCGGGCTGGAACGTGTAGCCCTGACTGTATTTGAGATCGATATAGACGCCCTCGGTCATCACCAGACCCCAGCCGCCGCGCGCATACCGCGCGTAATATTCGGCCATCTGGTCGGTGACGATGCCGTCCTCGGTGGCGCTGGCGCGGGTTAACGACGAGACGACACAACGGTTCGCCAATCTGACGTCCCTGAGCTCGCCCGCCTCGAAGATATGCGGATACTTGTCCACGCCCGGTCCGCTCAAATTCATCTCGCCATTTCCCTGTTTGGATTTTTGTTCTGGACAACCAGGCCCGGTCCGGGCGCCAGCAAGGCCTATTTCTCGATCGGTACACCCACGAGGCTGCCCCATTCCGTCCATGAGCCGTCATAGCTGCGCACGCTGTCATAGCTAAGCAGCTGGGTCATGGTGAAATAGCAAAGCGTCGCGCGGTGGCTGAGCCGGCAATAGGAAATCACGTCCTTGTCCGGGGTCGCGCCGACGCCTTCGAGCAGCGCGCGCAACTCATCCTCATCGCGGAACGTCATGTCGTCGTTCAGCAACTCGTCGAAAAAGAGATGCTTGGCACCGGGGATGCGCCCCGCCCGCTCGGCACCGACATTGTCCGCACCGATCATGTTGACCCGCTCGCCGCGATACTCCTCGGGCGAGCGATGATCGATCAGCGCGGTCTTGCCGCCGGCCTTCACATCGTCGAGGCGTTCCAGAATTTCGGTGAAACGCACACGCATATGGTCATTGCGGCTCGTGCCCGGCGTGTAGGTCACCGGCGTGGGTGTCGGAACGTCGGTCGTGGTCGGTCGGCCTTCCTTCTCCCACAAAACCCGCGCCCCGTTCAGCAGCCGCACGTCCTTGTGGCCGAGATAGGTAAACACCCACCAGCCATAGGTGCCGAACTGCACCGGGTCGCCATAGCAGACGACCGTTGTATCGTTGGAGATTCCGAGTTCACCGCAACGCTTGGCGAACAGCGCCGGCGACGGGAAGTCGCGGATGTCGTCGTCCCACAGGATGTCCTTCCAGAAGAAACCGTGGGCCCCCGGGATGTGCCACTTGTCATAGGATTCCGTGCCGGTCCAGTTGAACTCCAGGATCACCACGTTCGGATCGTCGAGATGTTCCTCGAGCCATGCGGGCTCCACCAGTCTGTCCGTCGCCATCACTCTGTCCCCGTCCGGTTGCTACGATGTTAGAATGCGCGCGATGTAACCGCGCCGGGCGGAGAAAATCAATCTTGCCGGCGGAATTACGGGGGAACGCCGCATGACTATTCAGACCATTGGTATCGTCAGCACCGGCGACATGGGCCATGCGGTCGGGCGCACCCTGCGCGAGGGCGGCTTCCGGGTCGTGACCGCGCTCGACGGGCGCAGCGAACGCTCCCGCAAGCTCGCGGCACAGGGCGGCATCGAGGATGCTGGCGATCTCGCGACCCTGATCGGCCAGGCCGACCTTCTGGTGTCGGTCATGCCGCCGGCCGCAGCGGTCGGATTCGCCACGGAGGTCGCCGCCATAATGAAAACCTGTGGCGCCACGCCGCTGTTCGCCGACTGCAACGCCATCGCACCCGCGACCAGTCGGACGATCGCCGCCATCATCGGGGATGCGGGGGCGGACTATCTGGACGGCGGCATCATCGGAGCGCCCCCGGGACGCAGCGCGCCGACCCGGCTCTATGTCAGCGGGAACGACCCGGACCGGCTGGAGGCGCTCGCGCGTCCGGACCTCGTCATACGAACACTGGAAGGCGGGGTGGGCGCGGCCTCGGGCATCAAGATGTGCTACGCGGCCCTCAACAAGGGCGCAATGACCCTCGAGGCTCTCGTCCTTATCGGCGCAGAACAGCTTGGGCTATCTCGCGAACTGCATCAGGAACTATCGGAAAGCCAGGCCCCGATACTGGCACGCATCGAACGGCGGGTGCCGTGGCTCGCCGCCGACGCCGAACGCTGGTCGGGCGAAATGCTCGAAATCGCCAGGACCTTCGCCGATGTCGGACTGACACCCCGAATCCATGAGGGTGCGGCGGACGTGTTCCAACTGCTCGCCGAATCATCCCTGGCGTCGGAGACCCGCGAGACCGCCGACCGGTCGCGAACCCTCGAAGACGCAGTGGCCGCGTTTTCGGCTAGCCTTTCCGCCCGCGCCCGCGACGCGGCGGACTAGCATTTTTCGCCGGGTCGCCGCCGCGACCACCGCGGCTCGCCGTTGCCTTTGCAGCGGTTGAACGCGCGGCGGCCCCGCCGCGCCCGGTTTTCCGCAAATGCTTGAGCAAGGCGTTCAGCTCTCGCCGCTCGAAGCGCAACTCTTCCTCGGCCTTGGCCTCGCCACGCACCGCGCGGATCTGCTGGTCGAGCTGATTCATCACATTCTCGATCGCCCGGGTGACTTCGTTGACCTGGCTGCGGTCACGGCAGCGAAGCACGACCTCCTGATTCATCATCAAGTCGGAGAACGCATCCGCGTCGCTGTCCGCCAACCGGGTCAGGGTGCGGTCGATCTCGGTCCAGGCGGCGCGCCAGTCGGCGAAAACCGTGGGGGCCTTCGCGCGGCCGCGCGCCCGAGCCACCGTCTCGAGCTGCACCATGATCCGGACGAATTGCCAGACGATGATGCGTAACTCGGTGGAGGCGTTGCCGCCTTCCGTGCGGGGTTTGTTCATTGCGGTGTTTCCTCGCGCAGGCGGCCCCGATCAGGCCCGCATTCCGCGCAGTAGCAATCCTTGAGCCGCCGCCGGGGACGGCGCACATAGTGATAGGCCTGGTCGCAGCCGGTGCAGCGCCAGACGATTTTCGCATTGGCCTCGCGCGATAGGTAGGGGATGCGGTGCCGCACATTCGGCACCTCGCCGAGCAGCCGCATCATCTCGCGCCACGGGTCGCCATGACGGCAGGGCCGCTCGTGAAACAGGTCCGCCAGCACATGCGCGCATTCATGCAGGAAAGTCGCGTCGCGGTCCGCCTCGCAGCCATTCTCCAGCAACCGCGCGTTCAGCACGATCCGCCGGTCGGCTGCATAGGCGGCCCCGGCCAGGGTCCGGGCACGGCGGCTGATCACGACGGCGCAATCGAGCATCTCGCGGAATGCCGGCCCCTTGTCGGCCGCACGCGCAAGCCGTCCCGCCAGGCCCCAGCGCTCGGCGATCTCGCGCACGGTGCCGATCTGGCGATGCCCCTTTATGCGTGCGTTAACGCTCGCCTCAAGGGATGCATTGTCGGACATGTTGGCCGTCGCATTAGCGGACAATGGAAATAACCCTCCCGGCCTGTTCCGGATGGGGCAGTTTATCATGGGTCGCCGCGACCGCGTCGAGCCGTGTGATTACGCTCTCGGGCATGGGTGCCGACCGCCGTTCCGTCATGTCCACATGCAGACTGATCAGCTCGTTCGTCGAAGCCAGATAGCCCGCGTCGGCGTGATACATGAAATGGATGTAATGCAGCCGCTTGGCGTCATGGGCCAGCAGCTGGGTCTCGAACCGCATGGGCGCGCCAGCCATCAACTCGCGGTCGTAGGTGATGTGTCCTTCCAGGGTGAAGGTCGAAGCATTGCCGGCCTTCAGATAGGCCTCACCGAGTCCGATAAAGTCGAAGAACGCGTCCGTCGCATGGTCGAAAGCCAGCATGTAATAGGCCAGATTCATGTGGCCGTTATAGTCGATCCAGCCCGGGTCCACGCGCTCCCGGTGCAGGGTGAGCGGCGCTGCGATTTCGGCTGAATTCTCTGACGTCTCCGCGTTCATGGGCGGAGCATAGTGGGTCGCCGGCGCTTCGCAAATCCCCGCCTCAAGGCGCGCGAATAGCGCCTAGGGGTGTAGCCGCAACCGCCGACCCATATCCGACTGAAATCTTCCCTCGGGGTCGATCCGGGCCAGCACGTCGCGGAATTCATCCAGGCGCGGGAACATCGCGGCAAAACTCTCCGCGGTCATCAGCGCATCCTTGGCAATATAAAGCCGCCCGCCGTGATCGAGCGTGATCCGCTCGATCTCCTTGTGCAGCGCCTCGACGCCGCTCCGCCGTGGCAGGTCGATCGCATAGGCCATGCCCTCCATCGGGAACGACAGCAGGCCCGCACCCGGCCCGCGCATGGGCTTCATGACGGCGGCGAAGGAGCCGGCCCGCGCTGCGGTGATCGCCTCCATCACCGCGACGATCCCGGCGCGTTGCATCGCACGCGGAAACCCGGTGTGGATCGAGTAGAACCCGCGGCGGCCATAGACCCGGTTGAACCCCACGATATTGTCGATCGGAAACAGGAACTGGGGGAGATGCACCCGCGCCGCACGGCCGCCCGGCGGCATCTTGCGGTACCGGCGGTCCGTTATCCGCCGCAGGATCGCGGGGTGCAGCAGAAAAGACGGCGGCTGAAAGCGGATACGCGTCGTTGCCGGTTCCGGCGCCTGACCCTCATCGGAGTTGGCGAGGTTTCCCAGTTCGAGGATACCCCGGCCGAGACCCCTTCCGGTCGCCATGGCATCGACCCAGCCAAACAGGAACTCATGGGTGTCACGCGATGCCTCGATCATGTCGATCATCGCGTCGACATTCGCCAGCGGCCGGTATTCCGCGTCGGCGGAGCGGGACGGCACCCGCATCAACCGGAATCCGACGCGCATGATGGTGCCGGTCAGGCCCGCCCCGCCGAGGCTGGCATGAAAGATATCGGCGTTCTCGTCGCGCGATGCGCGCACGAGTTCCCCGCTCGCCAGCATGATATCGATCCACGATGCGTGATCGCCGAAACTGCCGACCCGGTGATGGTTCTTGGAATGGATATCGTTGGCAAACGCGCCGCCGACCGTCACCTGGGCGGTCGCCGCCGAGACCGGAAAGCAGAATCCTTCCGGCAGGACGCGATCGAGGAGCGAGGCAAAATTCACCCCGGCCTCGCAGACCACCTCGCCGGTCATCGAGTCTAAGGCGACAATACTGTTCAGCGCCGACGTCAGGATCGTCTGGCCGCGATCGTCGAGCGCCGCGTCGCCGTAGCAGCGCCCGCCGCCATAGGTGATCACGCCGCAGGCATGACGCGCGCACACGGCATCACGCAGTCCAGCCTCGTCTGACGGTGCCGTGGTCGCGGACCGCGCAAACCGCGACCGCCCCCAGGTCGTCAATGTCGTGTCGGTCCAACTCAAGCCGGGTTCTCCCCTTGCCTGCAGGGTGTCTAGTCGCGACGCGCGATCGCCGGGCAGTTTACCAGAATTCCGTCCGACCGGACGGCATCGCCGCCGGGTCCATGGACAAGCCCCGCCGCCGCCAATGTCCGAACCATGGCCTCGCTGGTGATCAGCCGCCGCCGGTCGAGGCTGTCATCGTCCCAGAACACCGGATGGGACGCCCAGAGCGGGCTGTAACCTCCACCCAGTGTCGGCACATCCCCGGTCACGTTGCCCGGCGACAACCCGTCGGCCAGCGCACTCTTGAGTCCCTGCCGGGCGGCTTTGTCGGCCCCGGTCACGCCATTGATCACCACATAGATCGGCTCGACCGCGCTCCAGGCGGTATCGCCCTGGTCGGTCGGCACATCCGAAAGACGCGGGGTATAGGTCGCACCCTCGAGCGCCGCCACCACCGCCTCATTGGCCTCGCTGGAGATATATTCGATGCGTTTTCCGCCCGAAAAACCACTCGTTAGCTGCAAGGTGACCGTCCCGTCGCGGGGGCAGATATGCACCACCTTGTCGTGCAAAAGCGTGTAATCGGGCGCGCCGCGACAGAATTCGTCGAGCGTCTCCGCCTCGACATCGAACGCGACCACCGGCGCGTTGAAAACATGACCGCCGCCATTTGTCACCCGAACAAGTGGCGTGTAGTCCTCGTCGCCGACCGACCCCGGCATCGCCAGCGACGGGGGGAACGACGCGCCCGCCGGCCCCGGCTCGACCCGGCGTTCGGGTGCAAAATCAACCGTGCCCGCATCGAACACGAGCGCGCCGTCCGGAGAGATTTCGGCATCGCGCACCGCGCGCCCGATCCCGGCATTGGCGAGCTTGCCCGACCAGTTGATCCCCAGGCGCTCTGCCGTATCGCGATCGCTCACATCGAGCAACACATGCCAGACGCTCTCGCCGCTCGCCATGCGGCCTGTCTGGAGAGGCAGGGTCACCGTGCCCGCCGCCAGATCGACCGCACCGGACGGGACCAGGTTGACGGCCGGGTCCTGCGCCTGGCCATGGGCCGCACCGGGCGACAATCCCACCACCGCCAGCACAGCCAGCACGGCTCCCCGCAGTGCGCGGCCCGATCGATTGCTGGATCGTGAAAAAAAACTCATCTGATGTTCCGTTCCTCTATTGGTTGGCGCGGCCGACCCGTACACCCGGTCAACACCGGACGCGCCGAATTGCTTCCGGAATGCCGGCAACCTCCGACAAGCGTATCAGGCCAGTTCGAAGATCGCCTCGACTTCGGTCGCCACATCGAACGGCATCACCGCCACCCCGAGCGCCGTGCGCGTATGCTGGCCGGCGTCTCCGAACACATCGATGACCAACTCCGACGCCCCGTTCACCACGGCGGAAATCGCGGTAAAGTCCGGCATCGCGTTGACGTATCCCTTGAGATTTACCACCCGCACGATCCGGTCGAGATCCCCGTCGAGCGCGGCGCGGGCCTGGGCCAACACATTGAGCGTGGACAACCGCGCGGCGGCCTGCCCCTCCTCCAGGGTGAACTCGCGTCCGACCTTGCCGACGAATCGAAGTTCGCCGTTCCACTGGGGCACCATGCCGGAGACATACAGCATACGGTCGACGATCATCGCCGGGAGGATCTTCGCCACACGGGTTTTCTGCGGGACCGGCAATTCGATCCCGAGTTCCGTCAGACGGGTCTCGATCACAACTGACACGCGCATCTCCTATCGCTGAAGACGCCACGTTAGTCAGCGGCAGCAGGCCAAACAAGGCGATTCAGACCGCCGCATCTCCGCGTTCGAACCAGGTGGTAACCCGGCCATATTGGCGGTTCTCGTCGAGGCGCGCGTCGTTGGCGAGGAGAAGCGCCCACGTGTCGGCGGGCATGAAGCGCGGTGCCAGATACTTATAGAGATCGCGCAACAGGGGGGCGACGGCATAGGGGTCGGAGATATTGACCGGCAACCGAGCCCAGGCTTCCGTGATCTCCTCCCACGGATTCAGATGTGCGAACATCTCGTCGCGGATGTCGCGGATCGCCCGACGGTGAAAATCGAAATTGCCGAACAGCGAGACAACACCCGAAAGCCGCGCGTCGACTTCGGCCAGCTTGAGCCCCAGCGCGTGAATGGGGATCGAAATCAGACGCGAGACCGGATCGACGTCCCCGACGACACTCGCATGATGCGCGAAGTCGCGGCGCACCTTCTTCAACCGGGATCCCACCTGGCACACGGCGAGATAACGCTCGCGCAACGCCTCGATATAGGAAATCTCCTCGACGGCCGCGTCCATTGTTCCCGAGACGGTCTCGTTGTCGACGTCGCTCCCGAGTTGCGTGGCGAGCCGGGCGAGCGCCTTGCCGACGGCGATGTCGTTGACATGCGCCGCGATGAAACGCTCGAGCCGGATCGGGTCGCTCAGGGCGACGGGTCGTTCCATCTGCCAGGCGGTAAGATAGGCACCAATTCGCTTGAGGGCCGCGTCGCCGTGCAGCTTGCTCGGCTCCCACGACGCGTCACCCGTCAGAATCTCCGGCGGTATCGGATCGCCGATGCCCAGCAGGCTGACAAACTGCAGACTGCGCTCCACCGTGTTGAGCATGACGGCGTCATGGCCATATTCGCGCATGGCGAACTCACGCTTGATGCCGGCAAAGGTCAGCGCAACCTTCTGAGCACCGAGGCCGAACGCGTAAACGGGGACGCCCTCGCTCTCGTCGAGCCGGAAATGCGCGTCCGGGAAGGACGAAAAAAACCGATGGTCGAATGCGACAACATCCGGCGCCTTGAAAGTCAGAATCTGGCCCAACGTCCATTACCCAAAGCAAGAGCGTCTACAATTTTCGCACAATGCGATCCTGTTCCGTATTCTTGCTTTGGTTGTTTAATGAATCGTAAAACCCGCCTTTGGTGTTTCGGAGCCGCGCCGCATCGCGGGCGGCATCACGGCCCGTTCGGCTTCGCGTCCGGCTTCCCTTTCGGTCTTACGACCCGTAGCGCCCGACATAAGTGGCGAAGGCCGCGAGATGGTCCGTGACGAACTTGCGCGAGGCCTCATCGGTCAGGCGCCCCGAATCGGCATCGATGCGCTGGCCGGCCAGCCCGACGAAGATCTCCGGCTTGTTCATGACCATAGCGTCGAGGAAGACCAGGACCTGGCGCAGGTGATACTGCACCCGCGCGCCGCCGAGCGGGCCGGGCGAGGCCGTCTGGATCGCGATCGGCTTGCCCGCGAAGGGCTGATCGGGAAGGCGCGAGACCCAGTCCAGCGCGTTCTTCAGGCCGCCGGGAACCGAGAAATTATACTCGGGCGTGACGATGATCACGCCGTCCGCCGCCGCGACCGCATCCGCCAGCGCCGTCACGGCTGCCGGGACACCGTCCGCAGTCAGCACGTCACCGTTGAACAGGGGAATGTCGCCGATCCCCGGGGCCTCGGTGATTTTCATCCCGTCCGGCGCCATCTCCGGCAGGCTGTTCATCAGCATGCGGTTGAGGGAACCGGCGCGCAGGCTGCCGCAGATAGTGAGGATATTGATGTCTTTGGCCACGTTAGCCTCCACGTTTGAGGGGCGTGAAACGCCCGGAATTCATCGGCGCGATTTTGGTGAAACGGGCGGGTCCGGTGCAACCGCTAAGTTTCGTCGCCGTGCGCAGTATGAACGGCATCGCTAGGCACCGGCCAGCATCCCCGCCGAGATTTTCTCCGCCATCATGATGGTCGGAATGTTGGTGTTGCCGCGCGGCAGGCTTGGCATCAGGGACGCATCGACCACCCGCAGGCCCGCGACACCATGGACCAGGCCCTCCGCGTCGGTCACCGCCGCCGGATCATCCGCCGCCCCCATCCGACAGGTGCCGGCCGGGTGGAACACCCCGGCGACGGATTTGCCGACGATATCGTCGAGCGCCGCCGGATCGTCGGCCAGCGCGGCGATGTCCACGCCCGGTTCCGAGAGGCTCGCCAGCACCGGGCGCCCCACGGCGGGTACCGCATCGAACAGCCCGGCGAGGATCTTCGCCCGTGCGCTGTTGAACACGGTGATGTCATTCAACGCGCGCATCTTGTTCGGTCGCGAGACCGGGTAGGCGCAATGCCACAACGGGCGCACCTCCGGCGACAGCAGGATGTCGATGGCATGGCGCACCCCGCCGACCAGGCGCAGCCGGTCGCGTTCATTGTCGAGATAATTGAACTCGATGCGTGGACTGACCATCGCGCCATCCCGCACCAAACTGACATCGCCGGACGAGGCGGGTTTGAGCAGGGTCGGAATCAGCGCGCCGACCCGCCGTCCCAGGGCGTGCCAGCCGATCTTGCTGGAAATCGACATGCTCATGTCGAGCGGCCCGCAGCCTTCAATCCCCGACGAAAATCGCTCCGTCGCGGTGGAATGAGACTTCATCGCCGCCGGCTGGGCGGCGTCCCGGCGCAACTGGGCCACTACATAGACGACCGCATGGTTCAACAGGTTCGCGCCGACCCCGGCCCGGTCCGCCACCACCGTCACACCCGCATCCCGCAACGCGGCACCGGGCCCGATGCCCGCGCGCAGCAGCATCACTGGCGACTGCAGGGCGCCCGCGCATACGATCACCTCGTTGGCGGCGAATTCCCGTGCCGCGCCATCGACCTGGGCCACCACGCCAGCCACCCGCGCACCGTCCGTCACCAGCCGCTCGACATGGGCGTCGGTGACGATAGTCAGGTTTGGACGCGCACGAACACCGGCGTCGAGATAGCAGATGGCGGTCGAGGCGCGCTTGTCGGCAAACCGGGTGAGCGGCAAGGCACCGACACCCTCGCGGAACTCTGCATTGAGGTCGTGGATCGGCGCGACCTGGCGGTTCCGGCTCCACCCGTCGACGCCGGCCACAAACGGCGGCCATTCCGCACGCGGCACCCGGCTGATCGGAACCGGCCCGTCACGGCCATGCACGAGGCCGTCACCGGCGCAATCGACGTCCGTCTCCAGCATCCGGAAATAGGGCAGCACCGCGTCCCAGCCCCATCCGCCGGCCCCCATATCGGCCCATTCGTCGTAATCCATCGGCGTACCGCGCAGCGCCACGAGGCCGTTGATCGAGGATGTGCCACCCATGATCCGGCCCTGGCGAAACGGTGCGGCCGGGGAATTGTCGTGGCGGCGCGCATGGCCGCGCAGGGCATTCCAGGCATAGGCCGGGTTGAAGTAGGACATCGGATAGGTGTCGAGTACATCGGCGGGTTCCGCCCCGGGCGCGGTGTCCCGGCCCGCCTCGAGCAGCAGCACCCGGTTCCCCGACTTCGCCGACAGGCGGCTGGCCATCACGCAACCGGCCGAGCCGGCCCCGACGATCACATAGTCGTACATGCTGCTCATCCGACGTTCTTCCAAAGCATTAATCAGACCGGCGCCTCTTATAGCGAAGCGCGGGAAATGAATCAGGTGCACATGAAATCGATTCCGATCCGTTTGAACCCCGGCGCCACGGGTCTAGTATGGAACCAACATGAATAGGCGCGACGAACGCGCACCAGCACGGGGGAAACAATCATGCAGAACGAGATCACCGGCGCATCGGCCTTCCTTGCGCTCCTGCGCGACGAGGGTGTGACCCATCTTTTCGGCAATCCGGGCACGACAGAATTGCCGCTCATGGATGCCATGCCGAGCTACACCGACGACATCAACTATGTGCTCGGGCTCCAGGAATCCCTCGTCGTGGCCATGGCCGACGGCTACACCCGCGCCTCGGGTGAACTCACCGCGTGCAACGTCCATGTGGCACCCGGCCTCGGCAACGCCATGGGCGCGATCTACAACGCGCGCTTCACTCACACCCCGATGATCATCACCGCCGGCCAGCAGGAAACCGGCCACGGCCTGACCGAACCCCTGCTCTATGAGCCGCTGGTGCCGATCGCGACACCGCTGGTCAAATGGGCCACGGAAATCACCCGGCTCGAAGACCTGCCCAGAATGGTCCGCCGCGCCGCCAAGGTGGCGATGACCGCGCCGACGGGTCCTGTGTTCATCTCGCTGCCCGGCGACGTGCTGAACGACCGCAAGGGCATTGATCTGGGTACCCGCACCCGGGTGGACACTGCCATGCGCCCGTCCGACGACGGCCTTGCCGCCCTGGCCGACCGGTTGCTCGCGGCGAAGCGCCCCGCGATCCTTGCCGGCAACGAGGTGGTCACGTCCGACGCGCTGAACGAGGTCGCACGGTTTGCCGAAGTACTCGGCGCGCCGGCGTTCCAGCAGACCACGGCCTACGGCTCGTTTTTCCCGTCCGAACACCCAGCCTTCATGGGGGCGCTGTCGCGCAACCAGAAAGAAGTGCGCGGCATTCTGGAAGACTATGACCTGCTGGTCGTGGTCGGCGCCGATGTGTTGCGCATGTCGGTGATGAGCGAGACCGAGCCCCTGCCCGACGGCATGCCGATTGTTCAGATGGGGCTGTTCGACTGGGAGATGGGCAAGAACTATCCCACCGAAATGGCCGTGCGCGGCGACGTGCGCGAGACGCTGGTCGCGTTAAATCCCGTCATCGAGGAACGCGGCGGCGCATCCCATGCTGACACGGCCGAAAAGCGCATCGCGGCCGTCGCCGACAGCAACTGGTCGGCCAATCGCGCGCGTCGTGCCGTCGAGCTCGCCGCCGACGCCGACGTGACGCCGATCAAGTCCGACTGGCTGATGATGACCATCGTCGACGCCCTTCCGGAAGGGGCCATCACCGTCAACGAAGGCCTGACCACGGGCTGGAATCTGCTCCAGTACCTGCCGTTCCGCGACCGCTACGACTTTCAGGCCTACGCCAGCGGCGGCATCGGCTGGTCCCTGCCCGCCGCCGTCGGCGTCCAGCTTGCCCAGCCGGGTCGCCCGGTCGTGGCGCTGGTGGGCGACGGGTCGGCGATGTATTCGATCCAGGCCCTGTGGACCGCGGCGCATCTGCGTGTGCCCGTGACCTATGTGATCCTCAACAATCAGGGCTACCGCATCATCAAGCAGCGGCTCAAGGCATTCCACGGCAACGAAAACTTCATCGCCATGGACTTCGAGGATCCGCCCATCGACTTCGTCACGATGGCTGAGTCCATGGGGGTTCCGGCCACGCGCGTCACAGAGCCGGGCGCGGTGCGCGCGGCGCTTGAGGCCGCCATCGCCAACCCGGGCCCGAACCTGATCGATATCTGCGTGGAGCGCGGCGTCTGAGCATGCCGATGTCCGGGGCACCGGAAAAACCGGCATCCATCCTCGCACCGTTCGCCGTCCGCAGTTTCCGCTTCCAGTGGCCGGCGGACCTCGCGACCTCCTGGTCGTTCGAGATGGAGACGCTCATCCTGGGCTGGTTCATCCTGGTTGCGACGGATTCGGTGCTCCTACTGACGCTTTTCGCCGCCCTGCAATATGGCGGCACCCTGGTGGCGCCGCTGTTCGGCGTCGCGGGAGACCGCGCCGGCGCGCGCAGCGTTCTCTGTTCGATGCGCGCCTTCTACATGGTCCAGGCCACCATGCTGACAGGCTTCATCTACTTCGACGCGCTGGGGCCGGTGCAGGTGTTCGTCATCGGCGCACTGATGGGGATCGTCCGCCCGTCGGATATCGCGATCCGCTATTCCCTGGTCGGCGAGACCATTCCCTCCAAGCGCCTGATGGGGGCAATGGGCGTCTCGCGCACCACCACGGATTCAGCCCGCGTCGCCGGCGCGCTGGCCGGGGCGAGCCTTGTCGCCAGCATGGGCATGGTCTGGGCCTACGCCGCCGTCACCACCTTGTATACGATCTCGCTGCTGCTGACGTTCGGCACCGCGCGCCGCCCCCAGGATGAGACCTCCGGTCTGGTATCCGGCGGAATTTCAACCGCCCGCGCATCACCCCTGCGCGATGTGGCCGATGCCTTCGCCTATGTCTGGCGTACGCCCCATCTGCTGGCCGGCATGACGCTGGCGTTACTGGTCAATCTCTGCGCCTACCCGCTGATGAGCGGCGTGCTGCCCTATGTCGCCCGCGAAGTATACGGCACCGGCCAGGCCGGGCTCGGCTATCTGGCCGCGAGCTTCGCCTTCGGCGCTCTGGTCGGCTCGGTCGGCCTGTCGGCGAACCGGCGGGTCATCCGCCCGGGCCGCATGATGATCGTCTTCACCCTCGGCTGGTTCGCGATGCTGCAGGTGTTCGCCTGGGTGGACGTGATGGCGGTCGGCATTGTCGTCCTGATGATCGCCGGGCTGTGCCAGTCGGTCGGGATGGTGCCCCTGTCGGTGATGCTGATGCAGAGCTCGGATCCGCGCATGCGCGCCCGGGTGCTGGGGCTGCGGATGCTGGCGATCTACGGCCTGCCCATGGGCCTGCTCGCCTCCGGGCCGATCATCGAGGCCTTCGGCTTCGGCGCCACGGCGACCGGCTACGGGATGTTCGGTATGATCGCGACCGCCCTCATCGCCTGGCGCTGGCATGCGCAGATCTGGCGGCTGGACGGGGTGGCGAACGGGGGGTGACCGTGTGGGGAGTAACTGTCAGGCCGCACTGTGTCGGAGGACTAAGAAATTAGCAGCCCTTGTACCTCTTGCGGGCGCACTCGCGGACAAGGGCTTCTGCTCTTTCAAGCTGGACCTTGGATAATTTCCCCTCAATGCTTTTTTTGCTTCGGAGCGCGGTCCGGTCCAGGGATGTTGCGGCGATATGCCACCACATGTAGGCGTACACATAGTCTTGCGCGACACCGTTTCCGTCGGCGTACATCCCGCCCAGTTTGACCTGGGCAAAAATATCGCCTTGTTCTGCAGCACGCCTGAACCAAAACACCGCCGTCTTGTTGTTCTGCCGAACACCGGCTCCCTGGCGGTACATTTCACCCAGTCTCCCCTGGGCATCGGCATTCCCCTGATCGGCAAGCGGGGTCCATTCGCTCAGGGCGGTCGCGTAATCCCGGCGTTCGTAGGCGGCGACACCCGTTTGAAAATCAGCACTCCAGGAGATTCCCGTGTTTCCAAGGAACACGGCAATCGTCAGGCAGAAGGTGGCGGTCAGATTTCTCATGATTCCCCCCGTGCTTTGTCTGAACAGTTTAGCCCGGACGGGCCGGTTTTCTGCAACCCCGGGTAGAAAAACTTCTGATGGTCGATGTCAACAAGGCAAAGGCCGGCTATAATTTGTCCATATCATTTCCGAAACGGCACAAAAAAGCCGCCCGAAGGCGGCTAATTCACAAAAAAGTTGGTATCCCGTAGGGGAGTCGAACCCCTGTTTCCGGCGTGAGAGGCCAGCGTCCTAGGCCACTAGACGAACGGGACATCGTGGCGCTGCTAAACAGGATGGACGACATAGCCGAACCGCCCGGGCATTTCAACCCGCGTTCGCCGCGCCCGGCATGGCTCGCCCTCAGCCCGCCGCCATATGGCCCTGCGTGGCGGCGATGAAGCCGTCCACGTCCGCGTCGCTCACGCTCCACGGCACCACCAGGCGGATCGTGCCGTCGCCGCCCACCCGGTAGAAGCCGAAGCCGTCGGCCTCCAGCCGGTCGAGCACCGCCAGCGGCAGCTTGGCGAACACGATATTGGCCTCCGGCGCCCGCAGCAGCGCCGCGCCGTCGATGCCCCCCAACACCTCGTCCAACCCCGCCGCCAGTTTTGCCGCGCCCGCATTCGCCACCCGCGCCGCCCGCAGCCAGGCGTCGTCTTGCAGGTACCCGTCGAGCTGGGCCGAGACGAAGCGCATCTTCGAGACCAGATGACCACCGCGCTTGCGCCGCTCGCCGAAGTTCGCCGCGAGGTCCTCGCGGAAGAAGATCACCGCCTCGGCGGCCATCGCCCCGCCCTTGGTCGCGCCGAACGACAGCACATCGACCCCGCGCCGCCAGGTCGCATCCGCCGCGCTCACGTCCAGTGAGGCCAGCGCGTTGGCGAAGCGCGCGCCGTCCATGTGCAGGGCCAGTTGATGCTGCCTGGCGATATCCGAAATCGCGTCCACATGCGCGGCCGAATAGACCGTGCCCGCCTCGCTCTCCTGGGTGATGGTGATCGCCGCGGGGGGCATGTTGTGGACCCCGTGGGGCCGGGCTGTCTCAACCGCCGCTTCGAGGACAGACGGGTCGATCCTGCCGTCCGGCCCGTCGATCAGGGTGAGCTTCGCGCCACCGGTGTAGAATTCTGGCGCGCCGCACTCGTCGGTGTTGGCGTGGCTCGCCGGGTGGCAGTACACCGTGCCGAATGGCGGACAAATCGCGGACAACGCCAGCGCATTCGCCGCCGTACCCGTGGCCACGGGAAAGGCCCAGAGGTCGCACTCGAAGATGTCCCGCAATCTGGTTTCCACCCGTGCGGTCCACGGGTCGTTGCCATAGGGCATGGCGCCGGTCGATGCGGCGTCGGTCACCGCCGCGATCACCTCGGGCAGCGCGCCGGCCACATTGTCGCTGGCGAAGTTCGCCGGGTTTTCAGTCGTGCTCACCGGTTCACACTCAAGGCCGGATTTCGGCCTGAATCCGGCCGCTCGACAGCTGGATCACGAACACGCGGCGGCATTCGGGCAGGTCCGCGGGCCCGCCGGTAATGATCGTCAGGCGGCCGGCATTGGTGGTCGCCTGCTCGATCAGGCAGACCGGCGACGGCAGGCCGAGCGAAAGCCGGTCGGGCATCGCGCCGCCCGTCTCACCCCCGGCGACAGCGCCGCTATCGCCGTCATCGTCGAACGCCGTCCAGATGATGGCGCCGAAGACGGCCAGAATGAGAACACCCAGGACGATGACGATCGTGCGTAAAACATGTATGGCCAATGGACCCTCCGAATTCCGAAGCGCAGTCTAGGGCCGTGACGCAAAAAGACAACGATACGCAAGACGACAGCTTGTTCGACGAGACCGTGACCGATGACAGCCTGGCGGACGCGACCGTCATGCACGTCACAGCCGGCACCGATCAGGCGGGCGAACGGCTCGACCGGGTGCTGGCAGACGCCCTCGAAGAGCTGTCGCGCTCGCGTCTCAAGGCCTTGATCGAAGACGGCCAGGTGCGCCAGGGCGGCAATGTCGCGCGCTCTCCCTCGGCGAAGGTCAGCGCGGGCGACGCCTTCGAGATCACGATCCCCGCGCCGGTCGATGCGGTCCCCGTGGGGCAGGATATCCCGCTGGACATCCTCTATGAAGACGATGATTTGATCGTGCTCGACAAGCCCGCCGGGCTGGTCGTCCACCCCGCGCCGGGTAATCCGGACGGCACCCTGGTCAACGCGCTGATCTACCATTGCGGAGACAGCCTCGCGGGCATCGGCGGGGTGCGTCGGCCGGGCATCGTCCACAGGCTCGACAAGGACACCAGCGGCGTCATGGTCGCCGCCAAGACAGCCGTGGCCCATGCGGATCTCGTCGAACAGTTCTCGGCGCGCAGCGTCGACCGGGCCTACCACGCGATCGTCTGGGGCCTGCCCAAGCCCGCGGCGGGCGAGATCGAGGGGGCGATCGGCCGCCATCCGAAGAACCGCAAGAAGATGGCGGTTCGCGAGACCGGCGGCAAGCATGCCCTCACCCGCTACCGGACGCTGGCGGTCTATGGCGACGGGCTCGCGTCGCTGGTGGAGTGCCGGCTGGCCACGGGCCGCACCCACCAGATCCGGGTGCATCTCGGCCACCGGGGGAACCCGCTCATCGGCGATCCCCTGTATGGCCGTTCGACGGGGCGACGCGACGCGGTGTCGGGCCTTGATCCGGACACAAAACGCGCAATGGCGGCGTTTACGCGCCAGGCCCTGCACGCGCACATCCTGGGGTTTGTCCACCCGACAACGGGTCAACATGTTGATTTTAAAACAGAACTACCCGATGACATGGCAAATCTTAAGGAAATATTAGAATCTCTCTAAGATATTGCAGTCCAGCATGAAAACACCATATTTGTGTGACAGGTTGAGCCTCATCGAACGTTCAGCACATACCATTCGCGTCCGCGGATGGCGGGAGCTCTAAACATGGCATCACCGGCCCTTCCTTCGCTTACCCCCGACGGCAATCTCTCGCGCTACCTGCAGGAGATCCGCAAATTCCCCATGCTCGAGCCGGAGCAGGAATTCATGGCGGCCAAACGCTGGGTCGAGCATGAAGATGTGGAGGCCGCGCACCTGATGGTGACCAGCCATCTGCGCCTCGTCGCCAAGATCGCGATGGGCTATCGCGGCTACGGCCTGCCGGTCGCCGAGCTGATTTCCGAGGGCAATGTCGGCCTCATGCAGGCGGTCAAGAAGTTCGATCCCGATCGGGGCTTCCGTCTGTCGACCTACGCGATGTGGTGGATTCGCGCCGCCATCCAGGAATACATCCTGCATTCGTGGAGCCTCGTCAAAATGGGCACCACGGCGGCGCAGAAGAAACTGTTCTTCAATCTCCGACGAATGAAGGGCCAGCTCAAGGCCTTCGACGAGGGCGATTTACCGCCCGAGCAGGTCGAGTACATCGCCAAGGAACTGTCCGTCGCGGAAAAGGACGTGGTGATGATGAACCGTCGCCTCGCCGGCCCCGACGGGTCCCTCAACGCACCCTTGCGCAAGGACGGCGACGGCGACGGCGAGTGGATGGACTGGCTCGTCGACGAATCCGAATCCCAGGAGGCCGAGCTCGTCGAACAGGATGAGCTGGAAAATCGCCGCCGTTTGCTGAATCAGGCCATGGAAGGCCTCAACGAGCGCGAACGCCATATTCTTACCGAACGCCGGTTGCGCGAGGACCCCGTGACACTCGAGGATTTGTCACAGGAATATGACATCAGCCGCGAACGCGTCCGGCAGATCGAAGTCCGGGCGTTCGAGAAGCTGCAGAAGGCGATGAAGAACCTGGCGATTGAACAGCAGGTCGCCGCACCTCAATAGCGCGGCCATAGGGCAGCCACGTTGCCGCCAACCTGCGGCGCGAAGCTGCCGGCGTCAGGCCTTGGCCGGCGCCTTGACCTCGGGGCCCCACTCCTCGACGAGCCGTTGCTGTTCACGGCGCATCATCTTGATCTTGGTTTCGTTCGTGACCTCGATATAGACAACTGCGACCTTGGGCATTCCCAGGACCAGCAACCAGCCGATCCCCGCCGTGCCGAACATGATGGCGATCACAAACACATCCGACAGCATCGTCATCGCCCGCGCCATCGTCGGCCCGGCAACCAGCAGTTCCACGACGAAGGGCGCCACCCCGGCCACGTTCGCCGCAGCGACGGCCAGTGTTGCGTTCCGGCCGGGCTCACGGTCCACGATATAAGCCACCATCGCCGGGACACAGCCGACGGCAACCAACAGCAGGGCCGGCGCGGCAAAGATCATCAGACCCGAGAGGATCACACTGAAGAGCACAAACACATAGGCCCCCCCGCCCTTCTTGGCGGGTTTCTCGGGAGCTGATTTCGCGGATTTGTTTGTGGAGGCCATGCCGTCATCCAATCCTGGAGAAGACCAACGCCGCGACCACCAGCACACTGACGATAATGGAAACGTTTGCCGCGATCTGCCCGCCGAGCAGGTTTGCCTGACGCTGGAGACGCTTTTCATCGGTCTGCATCTTGTTGATTTCAGCTGCGAGTGCGGCATAGCGGTGTCCGGCCGCCGCGGCACCGCGTTCGTCCCAGCGGCGCCTTTTCGAATTGTCGACGATCCTGATCAGGTCGGCCAACCTGCCCTTGGACGCCGCCTTTTTCGAATCTTTCATTATCTCCTCGCGGAGCGTCACATTGCGAAAACAGTTAATCGCGGGCTGCAGTTCCTCAAGGAATATCTTGAAGAGTTCCTTGGTCACCACGGCGCTGTTCTTGTTCTGTACGAAGGCCAGCAGACGCAACTGTGCCGAGATCTTCTCGATATCGCTCGTTGCCGACCCATAATCGTGCAACTCCCGGTCAATCCTCCCGGTGATCCGCGCGGCGAGAAACGCCGCGATGTGGCGGTCGAACAGCAGCTCGCCGGTTTCGGCATGCCGTTCGATGCATTCCATCAATTCCCGAGGTTGCAGCGGAACGCGCCCCTTCAACTGCGGGCTCAGGCAAGGCAGTGCCGGATTGAGTTCATAGACGCAGCGCTCGATCGAAAATCCAGGCGCCGTATCGGCCAGAAAAATGGCCGCCTTGCCGACGACTTCGGACGCGGTCAGCATCCAGGTCTTGGGGCGCGCCTGGCATTCGTGCCAGAAACTCATCAACTTGCCGAGAACCAGGTCCGTATAGTCGGCGGACATTTCCTTGCTCTGCACCGCAGGGATCGACGCCTGGCCAATTGCGTCAGGCATCACGACCATGCTGCGGAAACGGATCGGGCCGGTCGGATCGAGTTTCGTGATGATGCGAGACAGACGTATATCGTCGGTCAGGTTGCGTGGCCCCGAAGCACCGATCAGGCCGCACTCGGATATTTCCTTCGCAAGCTCGCTATTCTTGAGAGAGCGATCGACCCAAAGCTCGATAGCGTCGTCACTGGCAAACTTTAGAGCCGCATCCCAGTCGGACGCCAGATAATACGCCAGTTCGCGCCTCGAGTGGGCGCTGCGACCGGTGAACTCCAGCGGCCTGTCCGCGCGCGTTTCCGGAAGCGGTTGTGAGGGATTGACGCGGCCGCTGTTCGCCCAGTTCGACAGGTCGGGGAGCGTCCAGCGTTCGTGTTCGTCATCGCGGAGCAGTGAACGAACAGCCGGCGCCAGGTCGGCGTTAATCTTGTTTTTGCCCAGCAGCGCATTGTAACTGCCATGCGCGATCCGACGCCGGAGCAGTTCTTCTTCATCCATCCCGGCAACCGGGTTGAAGCCCAGTCCAAGCACCAACATCGTCACGCCGAGTGCAAAAAGTTCATCCGACAGGTCACCGATCCCACGACTGATCGGCGGACACATGGCCCGCTCGATGGTCTCGAACATGGATGGCTGTTCGAAGCCCGGTGGCGCGCTATAGATCTGGCCCGACACGACCGATTCATCGCTTTCCCGCCTGTAAAGATTTGTCGGCCGGATGTTTCGATGGGTTAGCCGTTCATCTTGCATCCGGCCAAGCAAATCCATGATCGGCATCAGGAAATCACGTTTGATTTCACGAACCGTCCAATATTGCGTTGTCGAAGTCATGCTCTGCAGCAATGGCGGTCCCGGTGGCTGCGGCAGGATGATGACAATCTCTTCACGACCACTGCCGGACCAATCGACCTGTCCCCAACGGATGGGTTTCATCAGCGCATCATGTGGAATGTCTTTTGCCGCATGGATGGCGGTCAGACGGGCCGGCACCTTGTGGTCCAGCACCAGCGCGTAGAGCTCCCGGTTCGGATCCTCGGCGTCATAGGTCAGATATGCGCGCGCCGTGGAGGTTGCGAGATGCGGCAGGAGGACGCCCGGCTGAATTTTGTACCGGCCGGCGAACACCACTTCGTCATTCGAACCCATGGACGGCGGCGGGGATCTCTCCCCTTCCGGCACACGCGGTTCTTCGGCTCTCAGTGTCGCGTCACTCATCCTGTCCGCCCATAAATGGCTCAACCCACGGCGCGGCTCACCGTGAGTTCGGTAATTTAGGCAGGATGTTGGTAAAAGAAGGTTAACGCCGGTCAGTCGGCAAACGGGTCTCGCACCAGGATCGTGTCGAGCCGCTCCGGGCTGGTGGACAACAGCGCGACCGGCGCATCGATCAACTCCTCGATCCGGCGGACATACTTGATTGCCGTTGCCGGCAAATCGGCCCAGCTCCGCGCGCCGCGGGTGCTGGTCTGCCACCCTTCCATCGTTTCATAGACCGGCGTCACGTTGGCCTGCGCACGAATTCCGGCCGGGAAACGGGGCACTTCGACTCCGTCAATCGTGTAGCCGACGCACACCTTGAGTTCCTCGATACCATCCAGAACGTCGAGCTTTGTCAGCGCGATGCCGCTGATCCCGCCGACCCGCACCGCCTGGCGCACCATCACCGCATCGAACCAGCCACAGCGGCGGCGGCGGCCGGTCACGGTGCCAAACTCATGGCCCCGTTCGCCCAGAAGCTCGCCGACCTCATTCTGCTGTTCGGTCGGGAACGGGCCGCTGCCCACGCGCGTCGTATAGGCCTTGGTGATGCCGAGCACATATCCGATCATGTTCGGCGCAACCCCCGATCCCGCCGCGGCCTGCCCGGCCACCGTGTTGGACGAGGTCACGAACGGATAGGTGCCGTGATCGACATCGAGCATGGCGCCCTGGGCGCCTTCGAAAAGAATGCGCTTCCCGGCCTTGCGCGCATCGTCGAGAAAGTCCCAGACCGGCGCGGCATAAGGCAGCAACCGGTCGGTAATCTCGTCGATGCGGGCCATCAACTCCGCCTTGTCGACCTCGTCTGCGCCCAGCCCGCGCAGCAGCGCATTATGATGGAACAGCAGATGGTCGATCCGCACATCGAGCGTTTCCCGATCCGCCAGATCACAGACGCGAATGGCGCGCCGTCCGACCTTGTCTTCATAGGCCGGGCCAATACCGCGCCCGGTCGTGCCGATCTTGTCCGCGCCGCGCGCGATCTCGATCGCCTGGTCGAGATAGGGGTGCAATGGCAGGATCAGGCTCGCATTGTCCGCGACCTTGAGGGTCTCCGGGGAAACCTCGACCCCCATTTCAACGATTTTGTCGATCTCGCCGAGCAGCGCCCAGGGATCGACGACGACGCCGTTCCCGATGATGCCGATCTTGCCCGGACGCACGACGCCCGACGGCAGAAGGCTGAGCTTGTAGACCTTGTCGCCAATAACCAGCGTATGCCCGGCATTGTGCCCGCCCTGGAACCGGACCACGACATCGGCGCGTTCCGAGAGCCAGTCGACGATCTTGCCCTTGCCTTCATCGCCCCACTGGGAGCCCACCACCGCTACATTCGCCATCAATCCTGCCCGCTAAATATCACTGCCGTCGGCTCTCGCCGGCGTGCCATCAACCAGTAGATGGCTACATCCCAATCGGTTCGCCTCCGCCGCCGCATCGCCTTCCGGCGCCATCCCCGCGACCGTGATCCATCCCGCGTCACGAAATTCCGCACCCGCCTGAAACGGCGTGCCGTGGGGCAGATAGAGCCGGTCGACAGGTGCCGGAGCGGGCAAGGCGCGAAGGATCGAGTCCATATACAGCGACACCCCCGTCGCCGCCTCGCCCGCGCCGGTGATATAGCGTCCCCCGCGGCCCAGCTCTCCCCGCACGCCCTCGGCAAACAGGGTGAAACTTACGCCCGTGTGATATTCGAAGCCCCGATACTCGACCGGATCAAGGGTCAGCGGCAGATCGGGCACTGCGGCATGAAGTCCGGCGACAACGGCCGCCAGGCGTTCGACTTCGGCCTGCGCGCCATCCGGCAGCGACAAAGCCTGCAACTCGCCGATCACGTCATCGGCGGGGCCCACGGTTTCGATCAACGCACACAGGGCCTTTGCGGCATCCGAGAATGCGATCCCGTTGCCGCGCAGAATATCGCCGGTCGCGTCTTCGTCCTTGCGGTCGAGCGCGGCGCGAAGATCGGCGGTCGTCGCCTCGTCGAGATCGATCTGCGCGAGAATATTCGCCACCAGGGCCGGCGAATTGAGATCGACCGTGGGCCGCGGCACACCGGCGGCCACAAGCGCGTCCGCCGCCAGTGAGATCACCTCGACATCCGCGCTGATGTCCGCGGCGCCGACCAGCTCGAGACCGACCTGGGCAAACTGGCGCTCGGGCCGCAGCTGGTTGCCGCGCACCCGCAGGATTTGTCCCGCATAGGACAGGCGCAACGGCCGCGGTTCATCGTGCAACCGCGCTTCGGCAATCCGGGCGACCTGCAACGTGATATCGGCCCGCACGGCCATCATGTGCTGGCTGACCGGGTCCATCATCCGGAACATCTGACCCGCGAGGCTGCCGCCACCATTCGTGCCGTTGCCCACGAGCGTGGATTCGAACTCCACGAGCGGCGGTTTGACCTGCTCGTAGCCGCAGGCGCGGAAGGTGTCCATGATCCCGGAAATGGTCGCGGATTCCTGCGCCGCGCGCGGCGGCAGGAGATCGTGGAGGCCCGCCGGCAGCAGTGCCCTGTTTTCACCTGAATCAGTCATGACGCGCGGGGTTTAAACGGTTTGGCATGTGTCGGCAATGGTACGCCCGGCACAGAGAGTCGGATATGCGCGAACGCGGGGCATATCGGCCTTGCTCTCGCCCCCTTTAGGGTCGATAAGGACATTTGACATACTGGTGTCACGAACCAAAACCGACCAACGGAGTGCGCGATGAAAATCCGCAACGCCATTGTCTCAGCAACCGCCGCCGCGAGCCTGTTCTTGCTGGCCGGCCAGGCTGTCCAGGCACAGGCCGACAAGATGGAGATGCGCGGCGCCGATCGCGGCTGGTACATCTCCGGCCTTGTCGGTCTCAACAAGGCGAATGACTCCGATATCGACGGCGCCGGGATCGCTGCCGAGGCGGAATTCGATTGGGGTCCCGCCGCGCTGGTCGGCATCGGCTTCGACTATAGCAGCAACTGGCGCGCCGAGGTGGAAGCAGGGTACCGCGATGGCGATGTCGACAGTATCTCCGGCACCGCGAGCAGTGGTGACAGCGACGCGCTGAGCCTGATCGCGAACGTCTTCTACGACATCAACATCGACAGCGTTTTCGAGCCCTATGTGGGTGCCGGTCTGGGCCTGGCGCGGGTCTCGGCGGATGGTTTCAGCCCGGTTTCGACCACGTCGATCGACGATGATGACTACGGTTACGCCCTGCAGGCGGCCGCGGGCGTCGCCTACCCGCTGAACGAGCGGCTCAAGCTGACCGTGGATTACCGTTTCCTGTCGGTGCAGGACCTGGACTACACGACCGCATCCGGGGTCGGGGTCGAAGCCGACTATAACGACCATGCCATTTTCGTCGGGCTGCGTTTCGCGCTGAACCCGCCGCGCAAGCCGGCACCGAAGCCCGCACCGGTCGCACAGGCACAGCCGGCGCCGCCCGCGCCGGCCCCGGCGCCGACACCGCCGCCGGTCACGCGCAACTTCCTGGTCTTCTTCGACTGGGACAGCAGTGCCTTGACGCCACAGGCTCTGGCCATTCTCCGCCAGGCCTCGGACGCGGCCAAGACGCTCGACGGCGTGCGCGTTGTCGCAACCGGGCATGCCGACCGCTCGGGACCCGCATCCTACAATGTGGGCCTGTCCCAGCGCCGCGCCGACGCCGTGCGCGGCGAGCTCGTCCGCCTGGGTATCGCGGGAGGCGAGATTGCCACTCTGGCGAAGGGTGAGACCGATCCGCTGGTCGCAACACCCGACGGTGTCCGCGAACCGCAAAACCGGCGGGTCAGCATTATCCTGAATTAGGACGAGGCTGTCCTGAACCTCTTTGTTCCGGGAAATACTTTTCCGAAAGGGATTGTCGGGGTGATGCCAGGCGCGTACCGACGGTAAAAAGCTAGCGCGCAGTCAGTCCGTTCGCGGCTTCCTGGACGATACGAACGCCCGAATCCACCAAGCGCACGCGCCGTGAGAGTACCTCGGCGAAGCTGCGTTTGGCGCTTGCGCAATAGGCGTGACGCGCCCGATTGCTGCGACTGGATGCGTCGTTCGCAAGTTTCGTCACGAACCGGTCGAGGGCCAGTTGGCCACCTGCACCATGGGTCCGGGTAAACATCGACCGCAGAACACGACCGTGGGACACGAGTTCGGTCTCGAACTCGGCCACGACGGCGTTGTACTGGTTGCGGAGGCCGCAGGACAACGCCGCGACCATCATTTCGCTCTGGACCACCCGCGCGCGCACGGCCATTCGCTCGTCGGGATTGCTGATCTCAAGCGCCCGGGCGGAATGCGCCGGCGCCAGAACCGTTATCGCCGCGGCACAGCATGCCCCGGCGAGAAGTCCTCGAAATTTGGTCGAACAGTTCAGCGTCTTTCCCCACCCATCAGCAACAGGGTTCGCATTGAGCACCCAAATTGTTAACGGCACATTAGCGCCAATATTTCGTGCTGGCGAGCCGTTTTAAACAGCATTTTCATGACTTTGCAAATTCGGCCTTATTCAGCGCCCGTCGGGCGCGCTGCAATAATTGTACCGTCCGCGAGGCCATAAACCGCATACACGACGCCGCTCCCGTCGAGCGTGGCGGGCCGTACCGCCGTCACGATCAGTTGATCATGGGGGATCCCGTCGAAATCGTGCAAACGCCCGTCGGCGAAGGTCACGAAGCGCAGGGCGCGCCGCCGCGCACCGGGCACCGCGATATCGGCCACCCCGTCGCCGGTCCAGTCATGCACCGCCGCCAGATCCTGCTCCCGGCTGCCGATGCCGTGATTGGAAAACCCGCGTGCGGCGTGATCGGCATGCAGCGTGCGATCACGAAACTCGTACAGGCGCAGGGTCCCGCCGATATGCGGCGTTTCGACGAAAGCAATCTCGGTCCACCCGTCGCCGTCGAAATCGGCGGCCCCCACCGGGTTGAGCCAGCGGTTCGCGCGGCCGATCGCCGGCACCTCGGACAGGAAGGCCACGCCCGAATCGGCGAGGCCGAACACCGCCAGGGCCGCACCCGCATCCAGATAGGATTGCACGACAATCGCCTCGTCGCGTCCGTCACCATCGAGATCGATCAGCCGCACCCGGCGGTCCTCGAACACCGAGCCCGCGTCCAGCTTGTAGCGCGCGATCCCGCCATCGGCGCGTTCAAGCGCCAACCCGCCGGCTTCAATGGCGTCGCCCAGGACACCATGGGCATACCGTTCCGTCGGGTCCGTCAGCCAGGCGCGGGCAATATCGGACCCGCCGTAGGTCACGTCGCCATCTTCCAGTATGTCGGCCGGGCGTGAGGCCGAAGCATCGTCGGGGATCACTTCTTCGGACAGCGAGAGACGGCCGTCCTTCAGAATAAGTGTCCGGACCAGGCCATCCGCGCCACGCACCCCGACCGCCGATGGAGACTGGCTGATCCCGCCCTCAGTACCGGGCAAGCGCACGATCACATCCCCGTCCTGCAGACCCGGCGCGCGTACGATTTCCGCAGCGCGCAGATCGAAGGGACCGGCAAGTATGAACGCCAGGGCCACCGCAACATATGCAGTGACCCGACCCGGCATCAGAAGTTGAGCGCCTTGGCCTGAACGACGCTCGGAAGAGCGGCTACGGCGGCCAGCACGTCGGCCGGGACCTCCTGGTCGACCTCGACCAGCGCGATCGCGTCATCGCCCGCCGCGGTGCGGCCGAGCTGGAACGTCGCGATATTCAGCCCCGCATCGCCGAGCACCGTTCCCAGGTTCCCGATCAGGCCCGGCTTGTCCTCGTTGTTGACGTAGAGCATGTGCGCACCGAGTTCGGCTTCCATGGGCACACCCTTCACGTCTACCACCCGCGGGCGGTCGCCGCCGAACAGGGTCCCGGCAACACTGCGGGTGTGGTTTTCGGTCACGACGGTCAGGCGTATCAGCGTCTGATAGTCGCTCTCGCGCGCGGTCCGCACCTCGGACACGTCGATTCCGCGTTCCTGCGCCATGACGGGCGCGTTGACCATGTTCACACTTTCGAGCACCGGTGAGAGCAACCCCTTCAATGCGGCCGCGCTGAGCGGCTTGGTGTTCAATTCTGCCGCATGTCCCTCATATTCGATGGTCACACTTTTGAGACTGGATTCGACGAGCTGACCCGCGAAGCTGCCGAGCAGCTCGGCAAGCTTCATGTAGGGCATCAGGCGTGGCGCATCCTCGGCGGAGACCGACGGCATGTTGAGCGCGTTCACCACGGCGCCCGTAAGCAGATAGTCGGCCATCTGCTCGGCGACCTGGATCGCGACATTGACCTGCGCCTCGGTCGTGCTCGCGCCCAGATGAGGCGTGCAGACCAGATTCTCCGTGCCGAACAAGGCGTTTTCCTTGGCCGGCTCCTCTTCGAACACGTCGAGCGCCGCGCCGGCGACATGCCCGGATTCGAGCGCCACCTTCAGATCCGCCTCGACCACGAGGCCGCCGCGCGCGCAGTTGACGATGCGCACACCCGGCTTTGTCTTGGCCAGCGCCTCGGCGTCGATAATGCCACGGGTCTGGTCGGTCATCGGGGTGTGCAGGGTGATGAAGTCGGCCCGCCGCAGCAGGACATCCAGCTCCACTTTTTCCACCCCCAGTTCCAGCGCGCGTTCATCGCTGAGATACGGATCGAAGGCCACCACCTTCATCTTCAGGCCCAGCGCGCGTTCGGCCACAATCGAGCCGATATTTCCGCAGCCGATCAATCCGAGGGTCTTGGCGGTCAACTCCACACCCATGAAGCGGGACTTCTCCCATTTGCCTTCCTGTGTGGATTTGTTGGCCTCGGGAATCTGCCGCGCGAGCGCCATCATCATCGCGATGGCATGTTCCGCCGTGGTGATCGCGTTGCCGAACGGCGTGTTCATGACAACGATCCCGCGCGCCGTGGCCGCGTCCCGGTCGATATTGTCCACCCCGATGCCGGCACGCCCGATCACCTTCAGATTGGTCGCCGCCGCCAGGACCTTCGCGGTCGCCTTGGTGGCCGAGCGGATAGCCAGCCCGTCATACTCGCCGATGATGGCGATCAGCTCCTCTTCGGACAGGCCGGTCGTCACATCGACTTCGATCCCGCGTTCGGCGAAAATCTCCTTCGCACGGTCACTCATTTTGTCGGAAATCAGTACTTTCGGCATGGGGTCATCCTTCCGCGTTCGGGCGGGTTTCAACGTAATTGAGATGGTGTGGCCGCGGCCCGGTCAGGCGGCGGCAGCGGTGCGGTCGGCCTTGACGCTCTCGAACGCCCAGTCGAGCCACGGCATCAGCGCCGCGAGATCCGACTGTTCGACGGTCGCGCCGGCCCAGATCCGCAAGCCCGGCGGGGCATCGCGATAGGCCCCGACATCGAACGCGACGCCTTCGGAATCGAGCAGGTTCGCCACCGCCTTCGCGGTTGCCGCCTGATCGTCGTCATCGAGCGAAGTGAACCAGGGGTCAACGACCTTGAGGCACACGCTCGTGGTCGACCGCTGGTCCGGGTCGTCCGCGAGAAACGCCGCCCAGTCCGAGCCGGACACCCAGGCATCGATAACGCCGAAGTTGGCATTCGAACGGGCAACCAGCGCGTCGAGGCCGCCGATCTCGCGCGACCAGTCGAGCGCGTCGAGATGGTCTTCGACACAGAGCATCGAGGGCGTGTTGATCGTGCTGCCCTTGAAGATATCCTCGTTCAGCTTGCCGCTCTTGGTCAGGCGGAAGATTTTCGGCAGCGGCCACGCCGGCGCGTAACTTTCCAGTCGTTCGACCGCGCGCGGGCTGAGCACGAGCATCCCATGCTGTCCCTCACCGCCCAGGACCTTCTGCCAGGACCAGGTCACAATATCGAGCTTGTCCCAAGGCAGCTCCATGGCGAAGGCCGCGGACGTGGCGTCACACAGGGTCAGGCCCGCGCGCGCATCGGGAATCCAGTCCCCGTCGGGCACACGGACACCCGATGTCGTGCCGTTCCAGGTGAAAATTACGTCCTTGTCGAAATCGACCGCATCGAGATCCGGCAGCGCGCCATAGTCCGCCTCCAGCAGCCGGACATCGTCCAGCTTGAGCTGCTTGACCACGTCCGTGGCCCAGCCCTGGCCGAAGCTTTCCCAGGCAAGAATATCGATCGGCCGTGCGCCGAGAGCGGACCACATGGCCATCTCGAACGCGCCCGTATCCGAGGCGGGCACAATGCCGATCCGGTAATCCTCGGGAATTCCCAGAATCGACCGGCTGTCCTCGATCACGCGCAGGAGTTTGGCCTTGGGGCCCTTGGCGCGATGCGAACGGCCGATGCTCGCATCGCTCAGCGCATCCAGCGACCAGCCGGGTCGCTTGGCGCAGGGGCCAGAGGAAAAGAGTGGGGATACCGGACGGGTGCCCGGCTTATTCGATGTTTGCGTCATGACGCGCTCCTTACAGAACGCCGCACCTCGTTGGGGAGGTGTGGCCCGCCGCAGAAACTAGACGTATTTCACGCGGGGTCAATAGCCGCATTGTCGCAGGGCGTACGCCGGTCAGATAAGGCCGTAGTACCAGGGTGCGACCAGGCTGAAGATCAGCCAGACGATGATCAGGAGCGGCGATCCGACCCGGACGAAATCGACGAATCGGTAGTTGCCCGGCGCCATCACCAGCAGGTTGGTCTGGTAACCGACCGGCGACGCAAATGAGCAGTTCGCGGCGAACACCACCGCCACGGCGAACGGCTCGATGGGCAGCGCCAGGCCGTTGGCCAGCCCCACCGCGATCGGTGTGAACAGCACCGCCGTGGCCTTGGTGCTGATGATGTTGGCCAGCACCGCCACCAGCAGGAAGAAGGCGGACAGGATCACCGCCGGCGACGCATCGCCCACGACGCTCAACAGCAGGCCCGCGAGGAACTCCGCCCCGCCCGTGGCCTGCAGCGCACTGCCGAGCGCCAGCGCGGCGGCGATCATCATGACGATGGTCCGGTCGATGGCGCGGGTGGCCTGACGGATGTTCAGCACGCCGGTCGCCAGCATCGCGCCGGCACCGACCAGTGTTGCGATCTCGATGGGCACGACGCCCAGCGCGGCCGAGGCAATCACCGCGGCAAAGATCACCAGGGTGCTGCTGGCGTGATGCACAGCCGGCATTTCGGCGGCGGTCCATTCGACGAGGAGGATGTCCTGATTGCCGCGCAGCCCCTCGACGTCGCTGGCGCGCCCCTGCATCAGGAGAACGTCCCCCGGTTCGAGGCGAATGTCCGTCACCCGCGCCCGGATCATCTGCGATCGGCGCTGAACGCCCAGCACAACGCAATGATACTGGTAACGGAATCCGATCTGGTTGAGGTTCTGGCCGACCAGCCGCGAGGCCGGTGTGACCATCGCCTCGGCCAGGACCTGGTTGCCGACCTGCCAGCGCTGATTGCCATCCTCGGTTTCGAACCGCTCCCAGTCCTGATCCAGCTCGGGATGAAACTGCTCGGGCTCCCCCTTGAGGGCCTCGGTGAGCGCCGCGCGGGTCGCCGCGACCACAATCGTATCCCCGTCGGCGAGCTGAAAATCATCGTCGAATGGCGGAATGAAGGATTCACCGTCATGCAGGATCAACCGGACCGTCATGTCCTTCAAATCCGGGAAAAATCCGCCGCGCGGCTGCATGCCGTAGAATTTGGAATCCTCGGTCACGGCGATTTCGGCCATGAACTGGCGGCCGCCGCCGGCGATTGCATTCGTCAGCAACGCGCGTTCCGGCAACAACCGCGGGCAGGCGAAAATCACATAGACGACCCCCACCAGCGCCAGAGCGGCGCCGGGCACGGCAAACTGGAAGAACGAAAAGCCCTCATTGCCCAGCTCGATCAGCATGCCGGACACCAGAAGGTTGGTGCTCGAGCCGATTAGGGTCACCATCCCGCCCAGGATTGCGGCAAACGACAGCGGCATCATCAGCCGCGAGGGCGATTGCCCCAGGCGCGACGCCAGCGCCTGCATGATCGGGATGAAGATCACCACCACGGGCGTGTTGTTCATGAACCCGCTGACCACCAGCACCGCCACAAAGGCCAGCCCCGTCGCGAGTGCCGCGTGGCCGCGCCCGTAGCGGAAGAATAATTGCGCGCCGGCCTCCAGAACGCCCGTACGGGCGAGTCCCTCGCCCATCACGAGCAGCGCGATTACGGTCAGCAGCGCGGGGTTGGCGAAACCGGCCAGCAGCCGCGTCGGGTTGAGGATGTTGTTACCGTCGGCGTCGATCACGGGAACGAAGTGGAAGAACACCAGCAGAACGCAGATCACGCCGAGCGATGTCAGCTCGAAGGTCAGCCGTTCGAGCGTGTACATGACCAGCGCCACAACGATCACGGCGAAGGTCATCCACATCCCGAGCTGGCTCGGGTCCATATCGGCGATAAAACTGAACATCTTCTCTACGCAGGCCGGAGATTGGAAACGGCTTCCATTCTACCACGCGGCAGATTTCTATGCCTTCTCGCCCGCGCGGGCGCGCACGAAGATCGTGGCCTTAAATGTCAGGACCGGGCCCGATTCCGTCGCCACGGCGAACCCCAAGGTCACGACCCCACGCCCCGGATTCGAGCGCGTGGCCCGTGCCTCGATCACTTCCACGCGGGTCTGCAGGCTCTCTCCGGGACGCACGGGGGCGGTCCAGCGGACCTCGTCCAAGCCCGGCCCGCCCATGCCCGTGCCCTCCACCGCACCGGTCCGGATGAACTGGCCCGTCGCGATGGCCACGGACTGGAACCCGCTCGCGACATGTTCGCCGAATGCCGATTCTTTCGCGCGTTCCGGATCGGTATGAAAGACCTGGGGGTCATGCAACTCGGCGAACCAGATGATCTCCTCCGCGTCGAGCCTTACCGGTTCGGTCTCGAAGACCCGGCCGACCGTGTAGTCCTCAAGATACAGACCGGTCATGCCGCGTCCTCCGCCGGCCGCCGGCGCAGGAATGTCGTCGTGATCAAGCTGGAAACATCCTGATCCCCGACGCGAATCGAGAGACGTACGCGAATGATTCCGCGGTCCGGGCGCGATTTCGAAGCACGCAGTTCCACGACCTCGGCGGTAGTGTGCAGCGTGTCGCCGGGGCGCACAGGAGCCGTCCAGCGGATCTCGTCCATGCCGGGGCCGCCGAGCGCGTTCTCTTCGAACAGGCCAAGCCGGACGAACTGCGCGAAGGCCAGGCCGATCGTCTGATGGCCGCTGGCGATCAAACCGCCGTAAACGCTGTCTTGCGCGGCCACGGGATCGGTGTGAAAGACCTGCGGGTCGTATTTCTCGGCGAAGGCGATGATCTGCTCTTCCGAGACCGTGACCGGCTCGGTCTCGAAGACCTCGCCGACCGAATAATCTTCCCAATATCGCGCTGCCATGAGCCTCTTCCCGAAATTCAGGCGCGGACCCTACCCCTTCGCTTCGCGCGAATAAAGTGCGGCCGGCGTCAGGCCACGGGCGGCCCCGGGACGGTTGGCGTTGCCTCCGACCGGGCGGCCTCCCAGGCCAGGATCAGGCGCTTCTTGTCAGGGTGCCAGCGGTACCCGCTGATGCCGCCGCCGTTCCGGATCACCCGGTGGCACGGGATCAGCCAGGACACGGGGTTACGCGCCACCGCCCCGGCCACCGCGCGGGCCGCGCCCGGCGCACCGATACGTTCCGCGAGATCCGAATAAGTCAGGACCGCGCCCTCCGGGATGCACAGGAGCGCTTCCCAGACCTTGAGCTGAAACGGTGTTCCCCGCAGCATCAGGTGGATGTCGCCTTCGCCAAACGCCGCCGCCGCATAGGCGCGGGTCACGTCCGGGTCCTCGACCAGCGCGGCCGCATCGAGACTCCCGCACAGGTCGGCCAGGGTCGCGGCGCGGTCGCCAATACCATTGAACGCCAGCCCGCATACCCCGCGCGCACCCGCCACGATCAGGCACTCGCCGAACGGGCTGTCATGCCAGCCATAGCGCAGCTCCAGCCCCTCGCCGCGGCGCTTCCAGTCCCCCGGCGTGACCGCCTCATGGGTCACGAACAGATCATGCAGACGCCCCGCGCCCGACAACCCGGTCTCGAAGGCCACGTCGAGGACATTTCGGGATTCGTTGAGCGCCCGCTTGGCGTGTTCGAGGGTCAGGTACTGGACGTATTTCTTGGGGCTGACGCCGACATAGCGGGTGAACAGCCGCTGCAGGTGAAAGGCACTCAGGCCCGCCTCAGCGGCGATTCGCTCGAGACTGGGCTGATCGCGATAATTCTCGCTCAGCCAGGTGAGCAGGCGGCCGACCAGGGCGAAGCCGTAGTCATCGTCAAAACTGTTATCGAGTGTTTCGGGCTCGAATGTGTCGATCATGGCCATCTTCCGCATCTCCTTTTTACACCCGGCCGGCGGGTCTGTGCGATCCGTTTCGCACGCGCATCAAACTAGGCGGCCGCATCGGTCGGCCCCACCCGGTTCTTGCGCAAAACGGAGCGCCGCTATGCCCGCTCGCGCTGCACCAGCACCACACCGGCCAGGATCACGAAGGTCGCCAGCAGCAATGTCGGGGTCAGCGGCTCGCCGAGGATGACCGGTGCCAGGCCGATCCCGATAACGGGCTGCAGGAGTTGCAAGGCTCCGATGCGGGCGACCCCGCCGTCGGCAAGCGCCCGGTTCCACAGGAGATAGGCGAGAATCGTCGTCCCCCAGGCCAGTGAACAGATTGCGAGCCAGCCCCGCATATCGATCGCCGTGAGAGTCGCGACGCCGGCGTGAAACACGACCACCGGCGCGAGGAAGATGGCAGCCACGAGGACCGACCACATGGTGACCGTCAGGGCATCGAGTTCGGCCGTAAGTCTGGCCCCCGCGACATAGCCCACGACCCCCATGAACATGCCGAGAAACACCAGCGCATCGCCCTGCCAGGTCACACCGGCCACCGTCAGGCCGAGCGCCTCCTGGATCAGCAACAGCGCCCCCGCCGACCCGACTGCCACGCCGATCCACCAGGCCCAGCCCGGCATCCGGCGGTTCACCACGGCCATGATCGCACCCGCCATCACCGCGCCTGCTCCCGTGCCCGCGGCGGCGTGCCCGGCGGTGGTAAACTGTACGCCCCAACTGAAGATGACGGGGAACAGGACCAACCCGCCCAGGCCCGACACCAACAGCAGGACAATCGCATCCCGACGCAACGGGATCCGGCATCCCATGATCGCGATCACCATTGCGGCCACCGGCGCCGCGACGACCGCGCGCAACGCGCCGACCGTGATGCCGTCCGCGGTCAGGGTCCCGATCTTGGTGAAGACCGGGGTCACGCCATAGATGAAGACCGCGATCAGCGCGAAGGTGTAGAGGCGGGTGCGGTTAATCTCGGACATCGGCGCTCGCGAGGCTTCAACGCCGTTGCACGAGCCCGACGCCGAAAAGAATAATCACCGTGGCCGCGACGAGCAGCGGCGTCAACGGTTCGGCAAGGAATATCGCCGCCCCTGCGACCCCCACGACCGGCAGCGCGAATTGCCACACGCTCATGCGCCCGATCCCGCCGCGCGTCAGTGCAAAAATCCAGGTGATATAGGCCACGACCGTCGACCCCACCGAGAGATAGACGATCGCCGTCCAGCCGAGCGGCTCGATTGCAGACCATGCCGCCGCGTCCATACGCAGAAGCACGAACGGCAACTGGACGATGGCGGCAATGACCACGCTCCACATGGTCACGCCCACGGGGCCATAGCGCGGGGTCAGTCGCGCACCGATCACAAAACTCAGGGCCGCCGAGAATCCGCCCGCGGCCGCCAGCAGATCGCCCTGCCATGTCGCGTCGATGGAATCGAGACCGACCGCCTCGGCAATCAGGATCACCGCGCCGACGAAGGCAACCGACACGCCGATCCACCAGCGCGGCGGCGGCAGCTTGCGGCTGACCAACGCTTCCAGAAATCCGACAAAGACCGGCGTCGCAGCCGTCACGACTGCCGCATGACCGGCCGACGTCCGGCCCACGCCGAGCGTGAACAGGACCGGGAACCCGACAACGCCGACAATTCCGAATGCGAGGACCAGCCATTTGTCCTTGCCGCGCCACGGAAGCGGACAGCGCAAGACAGCGAGGATCAGGACTGCGAGCGGCAGTGCCATGACCGTGCGCAGAAGCGCCAAGGACAGGACATCCACCGATTCGACACCGAACTTGGTGATGATGGGTGTGCCGCCCCACACGAACACGGTGACGAGCGCGCCGGCAGTCGCGACGGAGAAGAATCCCACGGTCGCGGGTTGCGAGTTGGACGATTGGGTCATGCGGGCGCCAACGTCAGCTATCCAGGCGACCCGGGTCGAACGTCACCCCATGATCGAGCGGGCCGTGGCCCTGGCCGTAGCCGGGCGCCGCGGCGATCGCTTTTCGCACATAAGATCGCGCGCGGGTCACCGCGTCCCGCAATGCCATGCCTTGGGCCAACCCTGCCGCGATCGCTGACGCGAGCGTACAGCCGGTACCGTGGGTGTGACGGGTCTCGATGCGCGGATCGGCAAACCTGATTGTCTCGCCCGGCGTGACCAGCAAATCCACCACCTCCGGGCCGGCGATATGCCCACCCTTGACCAGGGCCGCGCCGGCACCGTGTTCGAGCAATCTCTCTCCCGCCCGGTGCTGGCCGTCCTCGTCATCCACATCGACACCCGTCAGGGCCGCGGCTTCGGGCGCATTGGGCGTCAGCAGGCTGGCACGCGGGATGAGCAGCGACAGCAGGGCAGAATGAGCGCTGTCATCGAGCAACTTCGCGCCGCCCTTGGCGACCATGACCGGATCGGCGACCAGGGGAATTTCGGCGTCGAGATCGGAAATCGTCGCGACTACCGTCTCGATAACGTCGACACTGTGCAGCATGCCTGTTTTCAGGCTGTCGGCGCCGAGATCGTCCAGCACGACCCGCATCTGCTGGGCGATGAAGCTCGTCTCAACCCCGAAGATACCGTGTACGCCCTGGGTATTCTGCGCGGTCAGTGCCGTCACGGCGGTCATCGCGAACCCGCCCAGCGCGGTGACGGCCTTGATGTCGGCCTGAATGCCCGCACCTCCGCCGGAATCCGAGCCGGCGACGATCAATACGCGTCCGTCCATGTTGAGATCGGGCCTCGCGCTATGCGGCCGGAACGTCGGCGATTGCGCCGGCAATATCGTCGACCACGGAAACCACAATCTCCGCGTCGAGGCCTTCGGCCATCACCCGAATGACCGGCTCGGTACCCGATGGCCGGATCAGCACGCGCCCGTCATTCCCGAGTTTTTCCTCGGCCGCCGAAACGGCGGACTTGACGCTCGCATGCTCCATTGCGTTCGTGCCGACCGCCGGCACATTGCGCAACAATTGCGGAAAGGATTCGAACACGTTTGTCAGCGTGCTCATGGCCACGCCGGATTCCACCAGTGCGGCAAGCACCTGAAGCGCAGCGATCAGCCCGTCGCCGGTCGTCGAGTAGTCACTCAGGATGATGTGGCCCGACTGCTCTCCGCCCAGATTGAACCCGCCGGCGCGCATCCGCTCGAGGACATAGCGGTCGCCCACCTTCGCCCGTTCCATCGACAGATCGATGGTTTCCAGGTAGCGCTCGAA
The DNA here is from genome assembly GCA_039980135.1 of Alphaproteobacteria bacterium. Taxonomy (NCBI): domain Bacteria; kingdom Pseudomonadati; phylum Pseudomonadota; class Alphaproteobacteria; species Alphaproteobacteria bacterium. Next base: position 59,846 of record JBDXCV010000006.1, on the reverse strand, counting down.
ACCGAGGTTGGACATCACCGTTGCAACGACCTTGCCGCCCTGCAACCGGCCGGTCGCCTGCCAGGACCGGGCGATAACGGCCATTACCTGGTCGCCATCGACGACCTCGCCATGCTCATCGCACAGGATCACCCGGTCGGCATCCCCGTCGAGCGCGATCCCCAGATGGGCGCCATGGGCTACCACTTGTTCCTGCAGGGTTTGCGTCGCCGTGGCGCCGCAGTCGCGGTTGATGTTGGTCCCGTCCGGATCGATCGCGACCGGCACGACGTCGGCGCCCAGCTCGTGAAACACCGAGGGTGCCACCTTATAGGCCGCGCCGTTTGCGCAATCGACAACCAGCTTGAGGCCGTCGAGACGCAGGCCACGCGGGAAAGTGTGTTTGACGAATTCGATGTAGCGGCCCGGCGCATCTTCCAGTCGCCGCGCGCGTCCGAGGCTGCTGGCATCGGCCAGGTGATCGAGCAACCCGTTCTCGACCAGCGCCTCGATCTCTTCCTCCACCGTGTCGGAAAGCTTGAAGCCGTCCGGACCGAAAAGTTTGATGCCGTTGTCCTCGAATGGATTATGCGAGGCCGACAACACGACCCCGAGATCGGCGCGCAGGGTCCGCGTCAGCATGGCGACCGCCGGGGTCGGCATCGGGCCGACCAGCACGACGTCCATCCCCATCGCCGTAAACCCGGCCTGCATCGCCGGCTCGAGCATGTAGTTGCTCAGCCGCGTGTCCTTGCCGATGATCACGAGGTGGCGGTGATCGCCACGTGTAAAGCGATGGCCAGCCGCCATCGCAACGTGTAACGCGGTCTCGGCGGTCATCGGCTCGTGATTGGCCTTGCCGCGGATGCCGTCGGTGCCGAAAAGCTTTCGTGCCATCGTCAAATCCCGAACATATCGAAGACCCGACTTATAGCACCGTGCCCGCGACCGTTAACAATCTTGTCATATCGTCGCTAGAGCGCCGCCCGCCATACATCGAAGGCTTGCCGGGTCGCCGCCACATCATGCACCCGCACGATCTGCGCGCCCCGGTCGATCGCCAACAGCGCCGCCGCAATTGAACCCGGAACCCGGTCCCGGGGGTCTTCCACGCCTGTGAGGGCCCCGATGAAACTCTTGCGCGACAGCCCGACCGCGATCGGACACCCAAGCCCGTGGAACTGGGCCAGCCCCGCCAGCAACGCGGCATTATGATCGACGGTCTTGCCGAACCCGAAACCCGGGTCGATCGTGATCCGGTCGGGCGCAATTCCCGCGTCGAGACAGGCATCCACACGCGCCGCCAGCGCGTCATAGACCTCGTGCACCACATCCGCATAGGTCGGATCGTCCTGCATATCCCCCGGCTGCCCCTGCATGTGCATCAGGATCACCGGCGTGTCCGACGCCGCGACAACCGCCAGCGCATCCGGGTCGTCGCCCAGCGCGCTCACATCGTTGATGAGGGACACCCCGGCGTCGATGGCCGCGCGCATCACCCCGGCGCGCCGCGTATCGACCGAGACGGGAATGCCGTGTGCGACCAGCGCGTCGATGACCGGCATCACCCGCGAGAGTTCTTCGTCCAGGCCGACCGGCGCCGCGCCCGGCCGCGTCGATTCTCCCCCGACATCGATGATGTCCGCGCCGTCCGCCATCTGCGCCCGGGCAAACCCGATCGCCCGTTCCGGCGTGGCATGATCACCGCCATCCGAGAAGCTGTCGGGCGTGACATTGCACACCGCCATGATCCGCGTCCGCGCGCCGCCGCCACTCAATGCGAGGCCTGCAACATCCGGTCGCGGTCGCGATACCCGTGCGATCAGCGCCGCCGGGCCTTCCGCGCCTTCGCGCGCCGCCTGGGTCGCCCAGCGCAGGAGTTCGGAGGCGGACAAGGGCCGGCCGCCCTCCGACGCCTCGGGCGCGTCCGTGCCCGTGATGTGCGCATGCGTAAATCCGAGGGGACCGCCGGCCAGCGCAAGCCCGGCCCCGGCGTCGCACAATCTGATCGCGGGATCGCCGGATACCAGTCCGGTCGGGGTCAGGCGCAGGCGGCTCGTGCCTGTGGCGGATTCCAACAGGGGCTCTCGCTTCGCCGTGAAAGCCCCCAGGGATTGTGTCTCGATCGGGCCGTTCGGCATCTGCCTGCCCCCGATACCGGCCTAGCCCTGAGGCTGCGGCTCCGGCTCCATGCCGCCGCTCGGCCGGTCTTTCTTGTTCGCCGTACCGCTCGTCGGAACCGACGAACGCGGGCTTCCCGCGGAATCCTCTTCGTCGTCCGACCGGTCGATGCTGTCGCCCCGGAGGAGCGCATTCACCTCATCGGCCGACAAGGTCTCATATTCGAGCAGGCCGTTGGAAATCGTGTGCAAATCCTCGATCTGTTCGGTCAGAATTCGCATCGCGTCCGATTCCGCCGCGTCGATGAGCGCCCGGATTTCCTCGTCGATGACCTTCGCGGTCGCGTCCGAGACGTTCTTGTGCTGGGACACCGAATGGCCGAGGAAGACCTCTTCCTGATTGTCCTCGTAACGCAGCGGGCCAAGCTTCTCGCTGAACCCGTACTCCGTGATCATTCGGCGGGCCAGGTTGGTCGCTTCCTTGATGTCGTTGCCGGCACCGGTCGTGACGTGTTCCTTGCCGAAAATGATCTCCTCCGCGGCACGTCCGCCGAACATCATGGCCAGCTTCGCCTTCAGTTCGTAGATCGAGTAGGTGTAGCGATCTCGCTCGGGCAGCGACATGGTGACGCCCAGGGCCCGTCCGCGCGGGATAATCGTGACCTTGTGCAGCGGGTCGCAGCCATCCATGTGCATGCCGACCAGCGCATGTCCGGCCTCGTGATAGGCCGTGAGCTTCTTTTCGTCCTCGGTCATCACCATCGAACGGCGTTCGGCGCCCATCAGCACCTTGTCCTTGGCGTCCTCGAACTCGGCCATGGTCACCATGCGCCGGCTCTTGCGCGCCGCGATCAGCGCCGCCTCGTTCACCAGGTTCGCCAGATCGGCGCCAGAGAACCCCGGCGTGCCGCGGGCGATGGTCTTGGCGTTCACGTCGGGCGCCAGCGGCACCTTGCGCATATGCACCTTGAGAATTTTCTCGCGGCCGATGATATCCGGGTTCGGCACCACGACCTGACGGTCGAACCGGCCCGGACGCAAAAGCGCCGGATCGAGCACGTCCGGACGGTTCGTCGCCGCCACCAGGATCACACCTTCATTGGTCTCGAAGCCATCCATCTCGACGAGCAGCTGGTTCAGAGTCTGTTCACGCTCGTCGTTGCCGCCGCCCAGGCCCGCACCGCGATGGCGACCCACGGCGTCGAGTTCGTCGATGAAGATGATGCAGGGCGCATTCTTCTTGCCCTGTTCGAACATGTCGCGGACGCGGCTGGCACCGACGCCGACGAACATCTCGACGAAGTCGGAGCCGGAGATGGTGAAGAAGGGAACATTCGCCTCGCCCGCGATCGCGCGCGCCAGCAATGTCTTGCCCGTGCCCGGAGGGCCGACCAGCAACACGCCCTTGGGGATCTGCCCGCCGAGCCGCTGGAACTTCTGGGGGTCGCGCAGAAATTCGACGACCTCCTCGACCTCCTGCTTGGCCTCCTCGACACCCGCAACATCCTCGAATGTGACGCGGCCGGTCTTCTCGGTCAGCATCTTGGCGCGCGACTTGCCGAAGCCCATCGCGCGGCCGCTGCCACCCTGCATCTGGCGCATGAAAAACACCCAGATGCCGACGATGACAATGAACGGCAGCCAGCTCAGCAGCGTACGGACCAGGAAGTTCGCTTCTTCCTGCGGCGCGGCGGTGATGCGAACGCCATGTTCGGAAAGGGTCGATACGAGATTCGGGTCGTTCGGCGCATAGGTCGTGAAAGCGGTCCCGTTGCGCAGCGTGCCCTTGATGTCATTGCCCTGGATGGTGACATCCGCGACCTGATCGGTCTCGACCTGGCCCATGAAGTCAGAGAAGGCCAGCTGCTGTTCGGCGCCCTGGCGGCCCGAACTCTGGAACAGGTTGAACAGCGCCACGACCAGCAAGGCGATGATGACCCACAGCGCGATGTTTCTACCGAAATTGTTCAAAGACCTTCTCCGATCAAATGACCATCTGGACCAGCGTCGCCGAATACGCCCGGCGACCTCAGCTGCTGTGAATTACATTGGAACCTTTACAGCCACTAACATGGTGCGCCAAGCCCCCGAGGGCAATGCGAAAAACGCCCCTATAATACGAGTGTGAAGATTATCAACTTGTTGCGAAAACGGCCCCCGCGACCGGATTTTGCGGTGCAAAGCGGGCATTTGCCAGACTGAGACCGGTTTCTCGCGAATATGCCATCCCGCACTTATGGAAATGACCGTCACGGCAAATGGCTGGCAGGGTCGCCCGGACGGCGTGGGGTAGCGTGTCAAAACGCGGCGATTCCGGGTGCGCCGGTACGCCCTGCGACACAAATTGCCCGACGCTGCCGAGCTGCATTTCCCCGCCGCACGCCGTCGCCGCTCCCGCATCATCGCGCGCGGGAAACGACAGCCGAAAACGCCCGTCCCAATCCAGCGCCCCATCCGTAGGCTCCGCACCCATCAACTGGCGAGGCGCCTCGATCACCGCCGGTTCACGCATGAAACACACCCGCCCGTCACGGGCCGGTCGCACGATACAGCCGCCCAGGGTCGCGCCGCCGTTGAGGCCGTCGCCCGTCAATCTTTCCGCCAGCCGCTTGAGACCCGCGCCCCGCGGCGCGTAGACGCGTCCGCCGATGCAGGTCACCAGGTTGGCGATCAGCCGCACACCTGTCTCCCGGTCGGTGGTATCGAGCGACGCGGGATCGAGCGTCGCAAAGCCGGCGGGATGAACGGCAACGGCCCGTCCCGCGATCCGGGAGAGCGCGCGTTCCATCCCGACCCGCGCCCGGGCCGCTTCCCCGTCCTCTTCGCGCGCACCGGACGCCATGGCTGATCGACCCATCCGCATGCGGGCGCGGGCAAACCGCGTGTCCCGGTTGCTCGGGTCCTCGACCCAGTCCTGACCATATGCCTGCAATGTCGCGGTGATCCGCACGCGCGGCACCTCGAGCAACGGCCGCAGGACCCGCGCATGCGCCAGTTCCCGAACCGACGGCATCCCGGCCCGGCCGAACGCGCCGCTCGCGCGCGCACGGCGCATCGCCCGTGTTTCCAGCTGGTCGTCGCGATGATGGCCGACGAGCAGATGCAGAATGCCGTGTTCCCGGCAGAACGCCTCAAGCAGCGCGTAGCGCGCGGTCCGAGCAGCGGCCTCGCTGGCACCGCCGCCCGGCGATCCCGCCCAGGTGAGCGTGTGGTGGGGGATTCCGCGTCGCGCCATCCAGGTAGCGACTTGCTCGGCTTCGGCAGCCGATTCGGCACGTAGGCCATGGTCGAGCGTGACCGCGGTCACCCGGCCCTGTCGCGCGGCCGCCCAGTCGGCGGCCAGCAAGGCCATCGCCAGGCTGTCGCGCCCGCCCGATACGCCGAGCGCCAGATGCGGGCGTTTCTCGAACGGCCCCAGGCGCAGCATGCGGGCCGCGAAATCGTCAGCACGGATCGGCGCGGCGCTACCATCGGTGGCGTGCGCCACCGGGTTCGGAGAAACGGGTCGAGCGGCTACGGGCACTGCAGCCGGCCGATCTCCCGATCGGCACGCTGGACAATGCTGGTGGGCGCGTCGGGATATTCCACCCGCAATTTCTTCAGCGTGATACAGGCATCCGAATTCTGTTGGAGCTGCGCCAGGGACATGCCTAATTTCAGCAGGTTGTCGGGCGCCTTGGCGCTGTCGGGATAGCGCTGGAAACCCTCGGCAAAGGCGCGGGCGGCGGTCGGGTAATCACCGCGCACATAATAGGTCTCACCCAGCCAGTACTGCGCGTTCCCGGCCAGCGAATCTTCGGGATTTGCCGCGACAAACGAGCTGAGCGCGGTCTCGGCGCTCTCGAAATCGCGTTGCAGCAGGAACTTGTAGGCGAAGTCATACTGATCACGCGGGCTGCCCGCCGGCAAGCTGGCCGGCGACGGCACTTGCGCGGCGGGATCGGCGCTGGCGGTCTGCGCGCCGACCGGCGCGGTCTCGACCCCCGCATTGCGCAATTGCGTCTCGGTCAGAGTGCCGAACACCCGGGGGGCGCCCGGGTTGCCGCCGCGCTCGACCGTCACCTCGCCCGGTGAACGCGGCGCGGCAGGGGCGACAGGTGCCGTCGAACCGGTCGCGGTCGCCTCACCGGTACCCCCTTCGAGAGCGCGGAGCCTGAAATCGACGTCCGACACCAGCCGGTCCATGCGCTGGTTCATCTGGCGGACCTGGAAATCCAGCTGCTCGACCTGTCCGGTCAGCCGGCGCAACTGCTCTTCCAGACCGTCTGTCGTGACCTGAAGGTTGGACAATGCCGTCCCCGACGGCGGAGCGACGGATGGCGCACCGGCTGTCGGGGGTCCCGATGGCGTCGCCGGGGGCGGCCCGTCGCGATACACGTTGCGTTCCAGGGCCTGCAGTTGGCGTTCCAGGCGCGAGACCGTATCGGCCAGTCCACGCACATCGTTGGACTGGGCCAGCGCCGCGCCGCTCGACAGGACGAGCAGCAGCGAAAGGCCGGCGGGCACAATAATCCGAAGAGGCTTCAACATGACGACGCGGTCCGTTGATGTTGACGGGTGGAAGGGTATCGCTGGCCCGTGCGGGCCCCGGCAACCTTTGCCGCAATTTCACTGCGCCAAGAATCGCCACCCAATTCGGCGAAACTATGGCATGGCGCCCCGGAAACGAAAACATACCGGGAAAACGAAAACGCCCCGGATGACCCGGGGCGTATCGTTTTGGAACGAACAGGCGAACGCTAGTTGGTGCTGATCACCACGACCGCGCGGCGGTTCTGCGCCCACGCGCTTTCGTTCGAGCCCGGAACGACAGGACGTTCCTTGCCGAAGCTCACAATCCGCACCCGGTTCGGGTCGATCCCGAGGGAGACCAGATAGTCGCGCGCCGAATCTGCACGACGCTCGCCGAGCGCCAGGTTGTATTCGCGCGTACCGCGTTCGTCCGCATGCCCCTCGACCACGACCTTGTTCGCGGGATAGGTCTTGAGCCAGGCTGCCCAGCGCTCAACCGCGGTGCGGGCATCGGCCGACAGGTTCGACTTGTCGAAATCGAAGAAGACGCGGTCGCCGACATTGACCTCGAGATCGATCTGGGAACCGGGCTTGGGACCGGTCGGTGCCGTGGCGGTCTGATTGCCGCCGCCGGAGCTGGATGCGCCGGTGCTGCCCGTGTTGGCACTTTCGTCGCCCGTAGAGGAACAGGCGGCAAGAACGAAGGCCGCTACCACCAGGCCGGGAATGTTAAATCGCATGGGTGACTCCTTAAGCCGAAATGTCACGATCACAAGCCGCCCATGACGGAATCCCGATAAACGGAACAACCTGATATCGTGCGTCACACCTGACGGTGCAGAATAATTGCGCAACCACTGACTGGCCCAATGAAGCCACGCCCGCAGACTGCCGAACTATACGTCGCTGTTTTTTTGGAATCAAGCTTTCGCGCAGCGATATTCACGCAAATTGACAAGTATTTTCAGTCACTTTCGTCGTTCTGAGACTATTGGCGGAGAGGCCCGGGAGACCATGCGGGATCCGAACCGCCGACCGGGGTCCCCAGTTCGCGTTCATTGAAGCCGGTCAGATCGATCGAAAACAGGCGTGGCGTGCCCCCCAGGCCGCGCGCATCGCTTTTTTCCTGACGAAAGAACATGAGAACCCGGCCGTTCGGTGCCCAGGTTGGCCCCTCGACCAGGAAGCCCCGGGTCAACAGACGCTCGCCGGTGCCGTCCGGGCGCATTACGCCGATGTGGAATGTGCCCCGGAAAATCTTGGTGAAGGCGATGAGGTCACCGCGCGGCGACCAGACAGGTGTGCCGTAGCGGCCGTCGCCGAAACTGATTCGTTGCTGCCCGCCGCCGTCGGAATCCATGACATAGAGTTGCTGGCTGCCGCCGCGGTCGGATTCGAAGACGATCTTGCGCCCGTCCGGCGCATAGGAAGGCCCGGTATCGATCGCCGGATTATCGGTCAGCCGTCGCACCCGGCGGGTGCGCAGGTCCATGACATGGATATCGGAATTCCCGTCCTGGGCGAAACTCATGATCACGCTGTCACCGTCGGGAGAGAATCGCGGCGCAAAGGTCATGCCCGGAAAATCGCCCAGCAGTTCCTGCTCGCCGGTGTCGATGTTGAACAGATACACGCGCGGCTGATCGTTGAAATAGGCGAGATAGGTGATTTCCTGCTGGGTCGGCGAGAAGCGCGGCGTGAGCACGAGCGTCTGGCCATCGGTCAGGAAGCGGTGATTGGCGCCGTCCTGGTCCATGATCGACAGGCGCTTGACCCGTCGGTCGGACGGACCGTTCTCGGCGATATACACGATGCGCGTGTCGAAATAGCCGGCCTCGCCCGTGATCCGCTCATAGATCGTATCGGAGATGATGTGCGCCACTCGGCGCCAGTTCGCCTGGGTGGTGGTCAGGCTCAGCCCCGTCATCTGGTTTTCCGCAAACACATCCCAAAGCCTGAACGAGGCGCGCAGGGCGCCGTTCGGCTCGATGTTGACCTCGCCAACGACCAGCGCCTGGGCATTCAGAGGTTTCCAGTTGGCGAAGCGCGGGTTCACACCCAGGCTTTGCGGCTGGGAAATGAAGGCCTGTTTGTCGATCGGCCGGAACAGTCCCGAACGCTCCAGATTGTCCGAAATGACCTGGGCGATATCGATGCTGAACCGGCGCGCGACATCTTCGGACGCGATAAAGTTCGGCACCGCGATCGGCAGCGGCTCGATATTTCCCTGAGTAATGTCCACCGTCAGCTCGGCCCGTGCGGGAAGCGCCGGCAGCGCCAAGATCATCGCCCCGAAGAGTGTAGCGAGGAACATTCGGATGGCGGGTTTGGTCATCATCATCGGCTAGCTCAGCATTTTACTTGGGTCGAAGTTGAACCGGATTTCTTTCCAGATCTCGTATTTGTCGGCCGGCAACTGCAAGGGTTGGCATCTGTCGTTCAACACGGCGCGGCGCGCGGCCTCGGCCGCCGACTGAAAGTAACGGTCGAGCCCCATCAACGGTGCGTCGACAACCGTGGCCTCGCGCACCATACCCTGCGGATCGACCCGGATAAGCACCGTGACGATCAGGTCCTCGGCATCGCGCGCGCCGACCGGCGGGCTCCAGCATTCCTGAATCTGCCGGCGGATCAGCTGCCGCAGCAGATCGAGTTCGGCAATACTCGCATGTTCGGCAATCTGTGATTGCTGCGGAGCCTCCTTGCCCTTCTCGCGCACCGACTCCGGCTTGCGCGCACGCTCCGCCGTCTTGACCGGTTTATCGTCCGCCGCGAGATCCTTCAGGATATTGTCGAAACTCCGCGACGGCGCGGGCGGTTTCGGCTTGGCCTTCGGCTGCACCTTGGCGACCTGTGGCGCGGGTTCCGGCTTCGGTTCCGGTGTTTTTTCCTTCGGCGGTGCGGGCTTGATCGCCGGCGGCGCCGGTTCAGGGAGCGCTGCGACCTTCTCGGGTTGCGCCTGTTTCGGCGGCTCGGGGACCGGCTGCGGCGGTTTCGGCGGCGGCTGCGGCGATGCGGTCCGGGTCGGTTCGGGATCCGGTTCCGGGGTTGCGGCGGCCGGCGGGCGCGTCACATCGTCGATGCGCACCACCTCCACCGGAATCACCGTCGCGGTCACCTGGGGCGACGTAAACAGAAACGGCAATCCAAACTGGGCAACGACGATGAGGGCCAGATGCCCCACCGCCGACATCGCGCCGCCCGTTTTGAATTGTGACCAGTTTACCCGCATGTTCGACCGCCGACAGCCCGCTACTGACCCGGAGTTTTCGGGATCGGAACCTCGGCGATCAGCGCGACCTTCGCGAAGCCCGCCTCGGAGACCATCCCCATCACCTCCATCACCCGGCCGTAATTGATCGCCCGGTCACCGCGCACGAAGACCCGTAAATCCGGGTTCGCCTCGGAGACGGCCACCAGACGGGGAATGAGGACGCTCTCCTTGATCTCCGATTCCTGAAGATAGACGCGGCCTTCCGCATCCACGGTGATGATCAGCGGTTCCTTGTCTTCGTTGAGGGGGTCGACCGCGGCCTTCGGCAGGTCCACCGGAACCCCGACCGTCAGCAGCGGTGCCGCGATCATGAAAATGACCACCAGCACAAGCATCACATCGACGAACGGCGCGACGTTGATCTCGGTCATCGGCCCGCCGCGCAAACGGCGGCGTAGCCGCATACTGTCAGAGCTAAGGGCCATGGCTTATTTCGACTCCTCGAGCTGACGCGACAGGATGGCGCTGAATTCGGCGGCAAATCCCTCGAGCCGCTGCGAATAGCGTCCCATATCGGCACTGAACTTGTTGTAGGCCGCGACCGACGGGATCGCGACGATCAGCCCCATGGCCGTGGTAAACAAGGCTTCCGCGAGCCCCGGCGCAACCACGGCAAGATTGGTGTCCTTGGCCACCGCAATCGCCTGGAAGCTGTTCATGATGCCCCACACGGTCCCGAACAGGCCGATAAAAGGTGCCGTCGCCCCGGCCGATGCCAGGAAGACCATGTAGCGTTCGATGCGTTCCATTTCCCGGGTCACGGAGACCTCCATCACCCGCTCGATCCGTTCCTGCAGATTGGCCCGCAACGCATCGGTCGCCGCCAACCCGCGCGACGAACTTCGTCGCCATTCCGACATGGCCGCCGCGAACACGGCCGCCATCGGGTCCGACGGCTTGTTACCGAGTCGCTCATAGAGTTCCTCGAGCGAACCGCCGGACCAGAAATTCTCCTCGAAGCGCGCCGCATCCCCCGACAGCCGACGCAGCTTGATCCACTTATCGACGATGATGGTCCACGACCAGAATGAGGCCACGAACAGGATGATCATGACCAGCTTGATGACGAGGTCGGAGCGTAGAAACAGTCCGTAGACCGAAAAATCCGCGATCCCGGCGCCCCCGGTCACGGCGATCGTTTCGACAATATTGGATTCCATGGATTGAAATGCCTCTCGTTATTGTTTTGTCGTTCGAGACCGCGTCCAGGCCGGCGCGGCGCTCATTGATCCTTCACCAGTTCCGTCAGCGCGGCCCGTACCGCCCCCGGCAGCCGCGCCGGGCGCAAGCCCGCATCGATGCATGCCAGCCGAACGGCCATCCGCACCAGCGGGACCGGCGCCCCGGCTTCCCCGGTACGGCCGAGCACGATCTGCGTCAGCCGCATGCTGGCGCCCCCCACCGCATCGACCCGGGTCTCCACCGTCAACGGGTCGTCCAGTCGCGCAGGCAGAAAGAACTCCGTATCGAGGCTACGCACCGCGAAAGCGACGTCGTCGCTTTGCATCAGCACCCGGTGTTCGGTCCCCAGGCATCTCATCATCTCCGTCCGCGCCCGCTCCGCAAATCGGAGATAGTTGGCGTGGTAGACAATGCCGGCCGCGTCCGTGTCCTCGTAATAGACCCGCACCGGATAAACATGGCGAACACCCTCAAACCATCCGGAAACATTCGCGTTCTCCGCTCCATGCGCGCTCATGGCGTCATGATCCGTCTGCACCATTGTCGTCCAAGTTTGAATTCTGGGGATCATTTGTGGCGACCGTATGGCCGGACAGAAGGTCCTGTTGCGCACCCTTGGGAACATCCAGCCCCAGATGCCCGTAGGCGCGCGGCGTCAGCATCCGCCCCCGCGGCGTGCGCTGGATGAACCCCTGCTGAATCAGGTACGGCTCGACGACATCCTCAAGCGTGTCGCGCTCCTCTGAGAGCGCCGCGGCGAGGGTGTCGATACCGACCGGCCCCCCGAAATGCACCTCCGCGATGTGCCGCAGATAGCGCCGGTCCATCGTGTCGAGGCCGCGGTCATCGACATCGAGCCGCGACAGCGCGTGGTCCGCCACCTTGCGGTCGACCGGCAGGCTGTCCTCCACGAGCGCGAAATCCCGCACTCGGCGCAGCAGGCGTCCGGCGATGCGCGGCGTACCCCGGGCGCGTCGCGCGACCTCCGTGGCACCGTCCTCGCTCATCTCCAGTTCGAGCAACGCCGCACCTCGGCGCACGATTGTCGTCAGGTCTTCCGGCGAATAGAATTCGAGCCGCAGGTTGATGCCGAAACGTTCGCGCAGCGGCGTTGTCAGCAGGCCGAGCCGCGTGGTGGCACCGACCAGCGTGAACGGCGGCAATTCGATCCGCACCGAGCGCGCCGCCGGCCCCTCGCCGATAATCAGGTCGAGTTCGCCATCCTCCATCGCGGGATACAGCACTTCCTCGACCGCCGGGTTGAGACGGTGGATTTCATCAACGAACAACACGTCGCGCGGCTGCAGGTTGGTCAGCACGGCGGCCAGGTCCCCCGCCTTCGTGATGACCGGGCCGGATGTGGCGCGGAACCCGACCCCCAGCTCCTGGGACACGATCCGCGCCAGGGTCGTCTTGCCCAGCCCCGGGGGACCGTGAAACAGCACATGATCGATGGCCTCACCACGTTGGCGCGCGGCGGCGATGAAGACCGACAGGTTTTCGCGCACGGCCGCCTGGCCGATGAAGCCATCGAGCGCCTGGGGCCGCAATGCCGTGTCGACGCGGTCGTCGTCGTGGGCCGCCGGGTCGACCAGCCGGTCCGGGGCTTCAGCGCCGTCGCTCACTGGCTCAGCTCCTTCAGCGCCGCAGGGATGAGCTGATCCAGATCGGACGCATCACCCAGCGTCTGGGCTGCACGGTTGACCGCGCTGAACGCCTCGGCGCGGCCGTAACCGAGGTTGACCAGCGCCGAAACCGCGTCCGAGGAAACCGTGCCGCCCCCTTCTCCCGCCGCGTCCACCGCACCGGCGGCCGGGGGTGCGGACACGGAAAGCGACGGTGCAAACGCGCCGTCCAGCGACAGGATCTTGTCCTTCAATTCGGTCATCAGGCGCGCCGCCAGGCGGGGGCCGACGCCATCCGCGCGGGTCAGCAGCGCCTTGTCCTCGGCCACGATGGCGGTGGTCAGATCATCGACGGACAGCGTGCCCAATATGCCCAGGCCAACCTTCGCACCGACCCCCTGGACGGTCGTCAGCATCCGGAAACATTCGCGCTCGCGCGCCGTGGCAAAGCCGAAGAGATGGATATGGTCCTCGCGCACATGGGTCTCGATATGCAGCGACAGCGGATCGCCGACCGCCGGCAGTGCGGCGATCACCCGGGCCGGGCAGAACACCTGGTAGCCGACGCCCGCGACGTCGATGACAATCCAGTCCGGACCGACCTCGTCGAGAAGGCCCTTCAGGCGCGCGATCATTGCGCGGCCTCGTAAAGCGCCTGGGCGCTTATGTGGTGCGCGTGGCAGATGGCGACCGCTAGCGCGTCCGCCGCATCGGGTGATTCGACCAGTGCACCCGGCAGCAACACGCCGATCATGTGACCGATCTGTTCCTTGTCCGCATGGCCATAGCCGACCACGGATTTCTTCACACTATTGGCGGCATATTCCGCGACCGGAATGCCGGCCAGCGCCGGCACCAGCAGTGCGATGCCGCGGGCCTGGCCAAGCTTCAGTGTGGACTGGCCGTCCTTGTTGACGAATGTTTCCTCGACGGCGGCACCGTCGGGGTGGTGGGTGGCCAGCACCTCGGACAGCCCCTGATGCAACCGCACCAGCCGCTGCGCAAGTTCGCCTTTTCCCGATTTCACGACGCCGTTCGCGACATGGCGCAGCCGGTTCCCGTCAATATCCACGACACCCCAGCCGGTGAAACGCAGACCCGGATCAACGCCCAACAGCCGCATGTTCAATCCCCGCCGCCGGTCGGTCCGCAGTCCATATCAGCCCGTGAGTTCCGCCATGACGTCGTCGCTGACCTCGAAGTTGGCGGAGACCCGTTGCACATCGTCGCTGTCGTCGAGTGTGTCGATCAGTTTCAGCAGCGTGCGTGCCGAATCCGAATCCAGATCGACCGAGGTTTGCGGCTTCCATGTGAGGCTGGCCGATTCCGGTGCGCCAAAACGGCCATCGAGGGCCTCGACCACCTGGCCGAAATCATCGGGTGCACAAGTAATGTCGTGCCCACTGTCGGTGCTGGCGACATCTTCGGCGCCCGCTTCGAGCGCGGCCTCGAACATGTCGTCGGCGCTGGCCACATCGGCCGGGTAAATGATCTGTCCAATCTGGTCGAACATGAACGATACGCTGTTCGTCTCGCCGAGATTGCCGCCATGCTTGGCGAACGCGGACCGGACTTCCGAGGCCGTCCGGTTGCGGTTGTCGGTCAGCGCCTCGACGATCACCGCGACCCCGCCCGGGCCGTAGCCCTCATATCTGATCTCTTCGTAACTATCCGCCTCACCGCCACCTGTCGCCTTGTCGATGGCGCGCTTGATGCGGTCGTTGGGCATATTGGCGCCACGTGCCGCCGCAATCGCCGTGCGCAGACGCGGGTTCTGGTCGGGGTCCGGGCTGCTCCGAGCCGCGACCTCGATTTCGCGCGCCAGTTTGGCAAACGCCTTCGCGCGTTTCGCATCCTGTGCACCCTTGCGGTGCATAATGTTCTTGAATTGGGAATGGCCTGCCATGCCCGAGTTCTCCGAATGTCCGCAAAACCAAATTGATCCGTGCAGCCCAACCCGGCAACAAACACGCCCAACTGTCGATTGGCGGCGCCGATTGTATGGGTCACTGCAATTTCAATATCCCGGTTTACCGGATTGTCGCCCGCGTCGAGAAGCCCTGATTTCCGCCGCGATGCCCCGATCCGCGACCGCCATCAGGCCGTCGCGGCGCGCGGCGGCAGGAACGTCGGCCAGGCCGGATGCAGCCGGCCGCCCAGAACCACCGGCGCGACCCGGGCCGCCAGCCCTGTCGCATCGTCGGTCTCGACATAAACCCCGCACAGGCTGGCGGGCCCACGCGCCGGCGAAAGGCGCTCGGTCACGATCTTCGTCCGGAACTTGGCGATCGCGGTTTCCTTCTTCATGCCGATGACCGAATCATAGTCCCCGCACATGCCCGCATCCGACTGGTAGGCCGTGCCGCCCGGCAGGACCTGTGCATCTGCGGTGGGAATATGTGTGTGGGTGCCCACGACCAGGCTCGCCCGGCCGTCGCAGACATGCCCGAGCGCCATCTTTTCGGACGTCGCCTCGCCATGCACATCGATGAGAACGGCATCGACCGCGCCACCGACGGGATGATTCTTCAAGACTGCATCCACCGCCACAAAAGGATCGTCGAGTAACTCCATGAACAAGCGGCACATCACATTGACGACGAGCACCGAACGGCCGTCGCGGGCCTTGATCACGGACGCGCCGCGCCCCGGCGTGCCGGCGGTGTAGTTCAGCGGGCGCAGAACGCGATGGTCGGCGTCGATGAACGGAATGATTTCGCGCTGGTCCCAGGCATGATTGCCGGTCGTGATGGCATCCGCGCCCGCCTCGAACAGATCCTCGCAGATTTTCTGCGTCAGGCCGAAACCATGCGCCGCGTTCTCGGCATTCACGACGACAAAATCCAGCCCCATCTCGGCGCGCAGGGCGGGCAAATGCTCCAGGACCACATCGCGGCCTGCGCGTCCCACAAGGTCGCCGCAAAATAGTATTTTCATCGCAAGTTCCTACAGGCCCGTAACGGGCATTTTCTAAAGGTCGGTGACGGGCAGCGCAGCGGATTCGGTGACAATCCAGTCGAGACGCATGTCATACGGCCCGACGGGTAAGTCGTCACGGACTTGGCCCGAAAAGGCAAGTCCGACTGCCAGAACATCCCCCGCATGGCGCAAACGGGCAATGGTCCGATCATAATAGCCGCCGCCATATCCCATCCGGTGCCCCTGGCGATCGAAGGCCAGCATCGGCACCAGCACCAGGTCTGGCACCAGCACGTCGGCGGCCGGCGACGGCACGGCGATTCCGAAGCGCCCGCTGTCCAGCGGGTCGTCGGGCGTCCAGCGCCGGAATTCCAGCGGCGTGTCCTCGGCCACGACGTCAGGCAGACACAGTACCGACCCGGCGGCGGCGAGCCGGTCCATCAGCAACCGCGGGTCGATCTCGCTGCGCATCGGCATGTAGCCGGCCACGACCGAGCCCACCGCCGGCCCGGGCAGCGGCGACGACATGAACCGCGCCGCAACACCGGTGGCGGCAGCGGCGCCCAGGCCCGAGGCCAGCGCATCGCGCACGGCGCGCGCCGCGGTGCGTATCTCGGCCTTGCGCGCATCGGTATCGCCGGTCGAATCGTTGATCGGAGGGGCCTTTCAAAAAAGCTGGGTGGCAACGGAAAAGGTGGAAGTGGACGGCGCCAGGTGAGGGTCGACGAACGGGAAGTCCACCGAGACCTGCTAAAAGCAGGTGGGCGCCGTAAGTACCGAGACCTCGATCCCGGCAGGGACAGCTCCCTAGTGGATTAGTAAGGTCTCCGGGACTAATTGCCGCCTGACGCGACACCCAGCAGACCGTCCGGTTATGAAACTAGGCTCGCGCTGGCCGGTCTGCAACCACCACCGCGCCCATCCCCGAATCCGCGCGGCGGATATCTGCCGCCCGCCCGTCAATCGTCGGCCAGAACGGCGGCGAGTTTTTCGATCCGCTCGGACAGCGCTTCGACCTGCGCGGCCACGCGCTCTTCGGTCGTGTCGATGGCGGACTGGGTCTCCCGCGCCGTCTCGTTGCGCGCCTCTTCAAGTTCGTCGCGCGTGTCGGACAACTCGTCGGTGATCAACAGGCCGGCCATCACCATCAGACTGGTATCGCCGATCTGGCCGACTTCCTCGACCAGTTCGTTCACCTTGCCGTCGAGATATTTCGCCAGATTCGAAAGATGCGATTCCTGACCGTCCTCGCAAGCAATGCGGTAGTCCCGTCCGTTAATCTTGATCTCGACCTGCGCCACTTCGTATCCCAGCTACTGCGCGAGCATGTTTCGCAAACGACCGATGGCATCGTCAAGGCGGTTCGAAACCGTGCCCGACGTTTCCTGCAGGGTCACGAAATCCGCACGCAATTTTGTGAGCTCATCCTGCAGGCGCGTGTTGTCAGCCGCCGCACCCGCGGCCCGCCCGTCGGCCTCGCGACGCTTCGTGACGGCGGCTTCAAGCCGCGCCAGTGCCGCGTCGAGGCGATCATTTGCTTCATTGAGTTTTGACATGACCCTGTCTCCAGCCGCGCGCATCGTACGCGGGCACGAGTCGCACGGTCAACAGGAGGGGGGTCTTCAAACCCCTGTAAATCCGCGGTGGAAAACCCCCAGAAGTAGGCGTTGACGGCCCGCGGGGGGAACGGCATGTTGCCGCCGCGTGACCCCGCGCGGCATTTGCCGCCATCCCCATCATTCCGCCGTGTCCGAAGGCGCCTGAAAATATGACCAACGCCGCATCCCATTCCGCCAAAAGCGCACACGCGCAACTGGCCAATGCCATCCGCGCCCTGTCGATGGACGCGGTGCAGGCCGCCAATTCCGGTCACCCCGGCGCCCCGATGGGCATGGCCGACATGGCGACCGTGCTCTACACCCGTCACCTCAAATTCGACGCCGCCAACCCCGACTGGCCGGATCGCGACCGGTTCATCCTGTCGAACGGCCACGCGTCGATGTTGCTCTATTCGCTGCTCTATCTCACGGGCTCGCCGGATATGACGCTCGACGAGATCCGGAATTTCCGCCAGCTCGGCAGCCGCACGCCGGGCCATCCCGAATACGGACATGCCGCGGGTGTGGAGACGACCACCGGCCCCCTCGGCCAGGGCATCGCCAATGCCGTCGGGATGGCGCTCGCCGAACGCATGATGAATGCCCGCTACGGCGACGACATCGTGGACCATCACACCTATGTCTTCGCCGGGGACGGTTGTCTGATGGAAGGCATCAGCCACGAAGCCATTTCGCTGGCCGGCCATCTCAGGCTGTCGCGCCTGATCGTGCTGTTCGACGACAACGACATCTCCATCGACGGCGGCACCGACCTTTCCGTCTCCGACGATCAGCTGGGCCGGTTCGCCGCCTGCGGCTGGGACGTCGCGCGCATCGACGGACATGACCCCAAGGCAATCGACGCGGCACTGACCACCGCCAAGGCCAGCGACCGGCCGTCCTTGATCGCGTGCCGCACGATCATCGGCTATGGCTCGCCCAACAAGCAGGGCACGTCCGCGACCCATGGTGCGCCGCTCGGCGACGAGGAGATCGCCGCTACCCGCGCCCAGCTCGGCTGGAGCCACGCCCCGTTTGAAATCCCCGACGACATCCTCGCCGATTGGCGTGCCGCCGGCGCGCGCGGCAAGGCCGAACGCGCCGCATGGGCCGAGCGCCACAATGCGCTTCCGGCCGAGCGCCGCCAGGCATTCGATGATGCTGTTGCGGGGGCCCTGCCCGATGAATTCATGGCCACGGTCAACGCGTACAAGAAGCAACTCTCGGCCGACGCACCGAAATGGGCGACGCGCAAATCCAGCCAGGAAGCGCTCGAGGTCATCACGCCGATGGTCGAGACCATGATCGGCGGCTCGGCCGACCTGACCGGCTCGAACAACACCAAGACCGCCTGCATGGACCCGGTCCAGGCCGGCGCCTTCGACGGGCGTTACATCTATTACGGCGTGCGCGAGCATGGCATGGCTGCCGCGATGAACGGGATGGCGCTGCATGGCGGCTTCATTCCCTATTCGGGCACCTTCCTGACCTTCACCGATTACTGCCGCCCGTCGATCCGCCTGTCGGCGCTGATGGGTCTGCGGGTGATCTATGTGATGACCCATGACTCGATCGGGCTGGGCGAAGACGGCCCCACCCATCAGCCGATCGAACATGTCGCGAGCCTGCGCGCCATGCCCAACGTCAACGTCTACCGGCCGGCCGACGCCGTCGAGACCGCCGAATGCTGGACGCTGTCGCTGCAGAGCACGACCACGCCGTCCGTCCTTGCGCTGACCCGCCAGGGGCTGCCGACCGTGCGGCATGATCACACCGACGAGAATCTCTGCGCGCGCGGCGGCTATGTCCTCGCGCCGGCCGACGGCGACCGCGCGGCGACGATCCTGGCGAGCGGCTCGGAGGTCGAGATCGCGCTCGCGGCGCGCGACGCGCTGCAGGCCGACGGCATCCCCACGGCGGTCGTGTCGATGCCATGCTGGGAATTGTTCGACGCGCAGGACGCGGGCTACCGTGCCGAAACACTCGGCGACGATGGTGGCGACAATCTGCGCGTCGCGGTCGAGGCGGGCGTCACCTTCGGCTGGTCGCGCTACGGCGTGGCCGAGGCCGATGTGGTGGGCATGCGCAGCTTCGGCGCGTCGGCCCCCGCGCCCGAGGTCTACGAGCATTTCGGCATAACCGCGGCCGCCGTCGCCGACCGCGTCAAGGCGGCGAAGTCCTGACCTTGGGGTGGACAAGCGCCGGTTTCAGAACAATCTAGTTTGCGAGTAACAAGGAGAAGACGATGGCAGTTCGGGTAGCAATCAACGGGTTCGGGCGCATTGGACGCCTGGTGATGCGGGCGGCATATGAATCGGGCCGCAAGGACATCACCTTCGTGGCGATTAACGATCTGGGTCCGGTCGATACCAACGCGCACCTGCTGCAGTATGATTCGATCCACGGCCGTTTCCCCGGCACCGTGAAGGCCGGCAAGTCGTCGATCAATCTCGGCGCCAAATCGACCATCGGCCGCTCGGTCAAGGTGTTCGCCGAGCGCAATCCGGCCGATCTGCCCTGGGGTGATCTGGGCATCGACGTGGTGCTCGAATGCACCGGCATCTTTACGTCGAAAGAATCCGCCGGCGCCCACATTCAGGCCGGCGCCAAGAAGGTGCTGATTTCGGCCCCGGCGACGAACGCCGACCTGACGATCGTCCAGGGCGTCAACGACAAGAAGCTGCGCAAGTCTCACACGGTCGTCTCCAACGCGTCCTGCACCACCAACTGCCTGTCACCCGTCGCGGCCGTCCTCGACAAGACCGTCGGCATCAAACATGGCTTCATGACTACCGTGCACGCCTATACCGGCGATCAGCCGGTACATGACACCATGCACAAGGATCTGCACCGGGCCCGCGCGGCGGCGATGTCCATCATCCCGACCTCCACGGGTGCCGCCCGCGCGGTCGGTCTCGTGCTGCCCGAACTGGCGGGCAAGCTCGACGGCACCGCCGTACGCGTGCCGACCGCCAACGTCTCCATGGTCGATCTCGTGATCGAGGCCAAGAAGGCCACCACCGTCGAGGCGGTGAACGCGGCCATGACCAGGGCCGCCGAGAAGGGCCCCATGAAGGGCATCCTCACAGTTAATAGTGCGCCGCTCGTGTCGTCGGACTTCAACCACGATCCGGCGAGCTCGGTGTTCGACCTGACCCAGACGCAAGTTACGGACGGCCGCATGGTCCGCATCCTGAGCTGGTACGACAATGAATGGGGCTTCTCTAACCGCATGAGCGACACGGCGGTCCAAATGGGGCGTCTCGTCTGATCGTCTTGTTTCGGACTGTTTCCCGTCACGATCGGTGGCGGCCATGATTCCGGGATTCAAGAAACCCACATGTTCCATATAGGAACATGTGGGTTTCTTTTTGCATCTATTTATTCCAGGGAAAGCAGGTTCTATATTGTCGCTACGCTGGCGCGATATTCCGATCGATTCCTCCCTGAAACGATCTTTCCTCGGCCCGGGCTCTGCCCGGGCCGTTCTTTTTCCAACGACATGTCCGTATTGCTACTTCTCGGTGGAGCCAAGCGGACGCTCCTTGAAATGTCCGGCCAAGAAATCGACGAACGCGCGCACCTTGGCCGACAGGTGCCGGCCCGGCGGATAGATGACATGCACCGACGGCTCGGGCTGGGCATATTCCTCCAGCACCTCGACCAGACGCCCGGATTCCAGATCCGGCCCCACCATCCATGTCGGCAGATTGACCACGCCCAGCCCTTCGACGGCAGCCTCGAGCAGGGCCTCGCCGTTGTTCGACGCGAGATTGCCTGTCGCCTGGATCACATGCTCCTTGCCCTTCGCGTCGGTCATGCGCCAGGTGTTCCCGCTCGACAGGTAGGAATATGACAGACAATTGTGGGCCCGCAGGTCTTCCGGTTTCTTGGGTATACTGGTCTTCTTCCAATAGCCCGGCGTTGCCGCGACGACGCGACGTGCCTCAGCCAGCTTCCGCGCAATCAGGCTCGAATCCTTGAGCTCGCCAACCCGGATCAGCATGTCCGCACCCTCGGCGATGGGATCGACGAACTGGTCCGACATCGACAGTTCCATCGAGACAAACGGGTGACTGTCGAGGAACTCACCGATGATCGGGACGATGTGCCGGCGCCCGAACACCACCGGCATGTTGACCCGCAGCGCGCCGCGCGGCTCGGTGTTCAGCTCCGTGACCGCCGCCTCGGCTTCAACGATATCGGCCAGGATCTGCTGGCAGCGCTCATAATAGGCGCGGCCCTCTTCGGTCGGCGCCAGCTGGCGGGTGGTCCGGTTGAACAGCCGGGCCCCGAGTCGGTCTTCGAGCCGGGATATCTGCTTGCTCACGGCAGACGGGGTCAGGTTCATCGACCGGGCCGTGGCCGAGAAGCTGCCAGATTCGACGGCTTTAACAAATAGGTCCATTGATGTCAGCGTGTCCATTTCGTTCACCCATATATTCCAGTACGGCACAATTCTTGTAACCAGTATTGATGTCCGCGACAATGCGCTCCGACGACAAATATTCCGGCAACGCTGCGGCATTTCTCTGGGTGCGCAGCACAGAAATCATGAACAGCCACGCAAGCGACGGAGACCGCCGGCCGATGGCCGAAGAATATTCCAGAAACGCCCCCGCCCGGATCGTGATTCACGAGTTCGGCCATGCGCTGGCCGCGTTGACCGCAGCCCAGAGCCAAGACCGCGCGGTCATCTTCCTCAGCGCCGCCGGTGCGGTGCGTTCGGCCGGCGCGGGATGGTGGCGCGAACTGGTTGCGCAGGCCCGCGACGTCATCCCCGATCAGGCGGCCGAATGGATTCTCGATTGCGGCGACGAACCCGGCTTGGCGCTCGCCGCGCTGCGCGAGGGAGTCGGGACGATTGCGCTGGACGCCGACGAGCCGGTCTGGTCACGCGTGGCGCAGATCGCCGCCGGTTACGATGCCCGCATCGTGCGGGTCGATCGTACCGGCGCGCTCGATCTGGCCGGCGCAAACAATCCACAGCGAGAATGCGAACTCTATCTCTCGAACAACCCGGACGGCGTTGCAAATCCGGGCGCCCTCGGCTAATTCACTGATGTTCAAAGTCCTGCCCGTGACCTGGCTGCGCGGCGTGATGGACCGGCTCCGACAACGGGAAACAGCGACATGAAAGTCACGCAGCGCGTCCGAAAAATTCTCTCCTGGTATGAGAGCGACAACCCCGGCACCAAAACGAACCTCGCCCGCATTCTGATGACGGGCAAGCTTGCCGGCACCGGCAAGATGGTGATCCTTCCGGTGGATCAGGGCTGGGAGCACGGGCCGGCCCGTAGTTTTGCGCCGAACCCGCCCGCCTACGACCCGCATTACTTCCCCCAACTCGCAATCGACGCCGGCCTCAACGCCTATGCTGCACCCCTGGGGCAGCTCGAGGCGGCCGCCGACAGCTTCGCCGGCTCGGTGCCGTTGATCCTGAAGGTCAACTCGGCCAACTCCCACGCCGTGTCCAAGGATCAGGCGATCACCGGCTCGGTCGAAGATGCATTGCGCATTGGCTGCTCGGCCGTCGGTTTCACGGTCTATCCGGGCTCCGAACATCAGTTCGAAATGATCGAGGAGATCCGCGAAATTACCCTCGAGGCGAAATCCGTCGGCCTGGCCGTGGTTATCTGGTCCTATCCGCGCGGCGGCGATATTTCCAAAGATGGCGAGACGGCCATCGACGTCTGCGCATATGCCGCCCACATGGCCGCCCAACTCGGCGCCAATATCATCAAGGTCAAGCCGCCGACCGACTTCATCGAAAGCCCGGATGCGCAGAAGGTCTACGACGCCGAGAAGATCGATATCTCGAGCCTCTCTTCGCGCATCGCGCATGTCATGGAATCGTCCTTCGGTGGACGGCGCCTTGTCGTCTTCTCCGGCGGTGCGGCCAAGGGCACGGATGCGGTGTATGAGGAAATCCGGCAGCTCCGCGATGGCGGTGCAAACGGTTCGATCATCGGGCGCAACAGCTTCCAGCGGTCCCGCGAGGACGCGCTCGAATTGCTCTCCAACGTCATCAAGATTTATCAGGGCAAGTTCTGAGCACCCCCGATCCAGACGGGCCCGCGGACCGGACCGGAGAGGGCGACGCCGACCCGCGTTGCCGGCTCTATCTGGTCAGCCCCGCCGACCTCTCGGCTGACAAGCTGACGGCGTTCGCCGGCGCGCTGGACACGGCGCTCGCCGCCGGCGATGTCGCCTGCCTGCAGCTCCGCCTCAAAGGGGCCGACGAGACGCCGGTGCCGGACGACGAAATCCGCCGCGCGGTCGCGCGCCTGCTTCCCGTGACCCAAGAGCATGATGTCGCGTTCATCTTGAACGACCGGCCGGATCTTGCCGCCGAACTTGGCTGTGACGGCGTCCATGTCGGCCAGGAGGACGCCTCCTATGCGGATGCAAGACGCATTCTGGGGGACGACGCCATCGTCGGCGTGACCTGTCATGATTCCCGGCACCTCGCGCTCGAGGCGGCCGAGGCCGGCGCGGACTATGTCGCGTTCGGCGCCTTCTTCGACACCGGGACCAAAACCCCCAAGAGCCGCGCCGGCAGGGATGTCCTGACCTGGTGGTCGGACATCACCGAGGTGCCGTGCGTCGCCATCGGCGGCATCACCGCCGGCAATTGCGCGCCCATTGTCGAGGCCGGCGCGGATTTCCTCGCCGTGTCGGCCGGGGTCTGGGCGCACCCGGACGGCCCGGGGGCCGCGGTGCGCGCTTTCAACGCGGCCTGTTCCTAACCGACCGGCCGGGCTGGAAAAGGTCGCCCGCACCTGCTAGAGACCGCGCCGTACACCCGGTTTGCGGGCGTCGCGCGACAGCGCAACGCCACAGGCCCCGTTTCACAGGCCCTATTTCAAAGGCCTTATTTCACAGGCGACGACCATGAAGATCGATGGCAACGAAATTCGACCCGGCAACGTGATCGAGCATCAGGACCGCCTCTGGCGCGCGGTGAAAACCCAGCACGTCAAACCCGGCAAGGGCGGCGCGTTCCTGCAGGTCGAACTCAAGGATATTCGCGACGGCACCAAGCTCAACGAGCGTTTTCGCTCTGCAGAAACCGTCGAGCGGGTGCGCCTCGACCAGAAGGAATATCAGTTCCTGTTCAGCGACGGCACGTCCCATACATTCATGGATCAGGAAAACTTCGAGCAGGTCACGCTCGACGAAAACATCATCGAGCCGGATCAATCACGCTTCCTGCAGGACGGCATGGTCGTGCAGATCGAGTCCTATGAGGAAGAGCCGATCGGCGTCGCGCTTCCCGAACGGGTGACCCTGGAGATCGTCGAGGCCGACCCGGTGGTCAAGGGCCAGACGGCCACATCGTCCTACAAGCCCGCGACCCTTGAGAACGGAGTCCGGATTCAGGTGCCGCCCCATGTCGAAGCAGGCACGTCGGTGGTGGTCAACACGGCGGATGCCACCTATGTCGAACGGGCTCGGGACTAGGCTGTTGACGCCGTATCCCACGCCGTTCCCGTTCACCTCTCGCGGATAGAGCTATCCATGCGCCCAGCTATTATCAATGTCATGGACAAGGCCGCTCGCCGTGCCGGGCGCGACCTGTCGCGCGACTTCGGCGAAGTCGAGCAGCTCCAGGTGTCACGCAAGGGGGCCGCTGATTTCGTCACCGCCGCCGACCGGCGCGCCGAGGAGACGGTGCGTTACGAGTTGATGCGTGCGCGCCCCGACTTCGGGTTCATCGGCGAGGAAGGCGGCACCCAGGCCGAGGGCGACGGCATCCATCGCTGGATCGTCGACCCGCTCGACGGGACCACGAATTTCCTGCACGGCCTGCCGCAGTTCGCGGTCTCCATTGCGCTCGAGGAGCGCGGCCAGATCGTTGCAGGCATCGTCTACAACCCGCTGAACGATGAGCTCTTCTGGGCCGAACGCGGTACCGGCGCATTCCTCAATGACACGCGCCTGCGCGTGTCCGCACGGCAGCATATGTCGGAAAGCCTGATTGCGACCGGCATGCCGTTCCTCGGGCATGGCGACCATGCGCGCTATCTCGAGACCCTGAAAGCGGTCATGGGCGAAGTCGCCGGCATCCGCCGCTACGGCTCTGCGGCGCTCGACCTGGCCTATCTCGCGGCCGGCCGTTTCGACGGTTTCTGGGAGTTCGATCTCAAGATCTGGGATATCGCCGCTGGCATCCTGATTGTGCGTGAAGCCGGCGGGTTCGTCAGCGATATCGCCGGCCGCGACAACGCGTTGAAGACCGGCGAAGTGGTCGCCGGCAACGACAAGATCCAGGAAAAGCTGCGCAAATGCCTGCGCGAGGCAGACCCCGGGCCGACAGCCAGCGCAAAGGCCAGTTAAACGCCTGATTCAGAAGCGGTTGTCGATTTCGTCAACGTTACGGTATGTTCGCAACCGCAATAGGGCCGATGCGGTCCATTTGGGCAAATAACGGGCTGGGCGATATGACACGGCAACAAACGAGTGCGGCCAAGAAGGCCATCCGCAGTGCGATGATCGCTTCGGTCGCAAGTGTCGCGGGCGGACTGATCGCAACGGCGCCCGCCGAAGCTCAACAGCGGTTTCAGGGCAGTAGCGGGGTGGTCATAGACCTCAGCGTGCTCGACGGCGGCGGCGGGCGGCTCCCGACGGGCGCCGGCGGCCAGTTTGCGCCGCGCGCCGGCGGCGGGTTCGGACAGTTTCCCCCGGCACAAAAGCCGGTCTCGCGTCTCGAAGGCCCGCTCGTCAATCGCAGCCTGACACTCACGCCACCGACCAGCCGCACATCCCTGCCGACAAACCGGACGGCATCCGCCGCCCCGGTTGTGGCGCCGGCGCCCGCCGCGGCGCCAAAACCACCCGTCGTTCAGGCGCCGGCACCGGTTACCGCAGCACCGGCAAGCCCACCGGCACCGAAACCCGCGCCCGCACCGGCCCCCGCCGCGGCGACGCCGCCCGCGCCCCAGGTCCCGGCGGCTCCCACGGTCACAGCGCCACCACCGCCGCCGGCACCAACCGCCACGGCCTCCGCCGAATCCCCGCCGCCGCCGCCCGCACCGACCCAGACCGCGTCCCGGCCGAGCGCTTCCGCGACCGATGGCGAGACCCGAATTGTCTTCGACGCGGGGTCGGCCACCCTGACCGACGCGGCCAAGGCCGAACTGAATGGACTCGCATCACAGCTCAAGGCCGATGCCGACATCCGGGTCCAGCTGCAGGCCTATGCCGCCGGCACGGATGAAACGGCGCCCGACGCGCGTCGTCTGTCTCTTTCGCGCGCCCTCAAGGTCCGCTCGCACCTGATCGACCAGGGCGTGCGCAGTACCCGCATGGATGTCCGCGCGCTCGGCGTCAAGGCGGAAGGTGGACCGGCCGACCGGGTCGATGCCGTCATCGTTCGGCGATAGCCGGACTCGCCGCCGTCGCCCTAAAGTCGTCACATAGATTCGGCACCGTCCTGGAATGACAGTGCACATCGTCTCGCGGCGCCCTATCGGGAGATTCTCATGATCGGGCGAACAGAATCAGCCGTTTGCGCAACCGGGTAGAAAAGCCATGACCAACCCGCGCACCTACCTCACCCGCATGGGTATCTTCCTGGCGCTCGCCGTTGCCGCCGCCGGCGCGCTGCATCAACAGTTGATCAGCGCATTCCTCGCCAACCCGGCGATCAACGGCATCATCATTCTGGTTCTCCTGTTCGGCTTGCTGTTCGTGTTTCGCCAGGTCCTGATGCTCAATATCGAGGTCCGCTGGATCGAGACCTACCGCAGCCAGCAGCCGGGGGGATCGGTCGCCGACCCGCCGCATCTGCTGGCGCCGATGGCCGCCATGATCGGGGATCGCCAGGGCCATTTGCGCCTGAACACGACATCCCTGCGGTCGATCCTGGACGGGATCAGCGCACGGCTCGATGAATCGCGCGACATCTCGCGCTACATGATCGGGCTCCTGATCTTCCTCGGTCTTCTCGGCACATTCTGGGGGCTTCTCCAGACGGTCGGGTCGGTTGCTGCGGTCATCTCCGGCCTGCAGGTCGGCGGCGGCGATTCGACCCAGATATTCACCGACCTGAAAAGCGGACTCGAAGCGCCGCTGTCGGGCATGGGAACGGCCTTCAGTTCATCCCTCTTCGGTTTGGCGGGCTCCCTGCTCCTCGGCTTTCTCGACCTGCAGGCCAGCGCGGCACAGAACCGGTTCTACAACGATCTGGAGGACTGGCTGAGCAGCGCGACGCGCGTGTCGAGCGCCGGCACGTTGAGCGGCGGCGACGGCGATTCGGTCCCGGCCTATATCCAGGCCTTGCTCGAAACCACGGCAGACTCCCTCGACAACCTGCAGCGCACGGTCGCCCAGGCCGAGTCCTCGCGCAGCCATGGCGATCAAAGCCTGCAGATGCTGACCGAACGATTGTCGACGATGACTGACCAGATGCGCACCGAGCAGGAGCTGATGGTCCGGCTGGCGGAAAATCAGGCCGAGTTGCGCCCGGTTCTGCAGCGGCTGGCCGAGCCGCGTCACAGCGACGATTTCGATGAAGCGACACGGAATCACATCCGGAACATCGATGGCTACATGGCGCGCATGCTCGAAGACCAGGTGAGCGGGCGGAACCAGATCGTTCAGGAAATCCGCTCCGAGATTCGACTTCTGGCACGCACCATTGCCGCGCTTGCCGAAGACGACGGTCGCTAAGCGGAATTCCCGGTGGCCGGCTCTTCCTCGCGACGGCGTCACTCGGCCATCAATTATTGGCCGGGTTTTGTCGATGCACTCGCCGCGCTGCTGGTTGTGGTGGTGTTCCTGATCATGGTGTTCGCGCTCGCGCAGTTCTTCCTGTCGGATGCCTTGTCGGGACGCGACGATGCGTTGACGAAGCTGAACCGGCAGGTCGACGAGCTGGCCCGTATGCTCGATCTCGAGCGTTCCGCCAACACTGAA
Organism: Alphaproteobacteria bacterium; assembly: GCA_039980135.1. Classification (NCBI taxonomy): domain Bacteria; kingdom Pseudomonadati; phylum Pseudomonadota; class Alphaproteobacteria; species Alphaproteobacteria bacterium. The sequence goes on along the minus strand of JBDXCV010000006.1, from coordinate 31,717 downwards.
TTGCGACTGTCCATCTCGCAGCTTTCGGCCCAGCTGCAGAATTCGATTTCCGATCGTGACTCGCTGACCAACCGCCTGTCCTTCATGGAAAGCCTCCTCAAATCGGCCCGCCAGGAAAACGCCGACCAACTGGCAGCCCTGCGCGCGCAGGTGGACGCCGACCAGCAGAAGATCGACGCACAAGGCCGCGATCTGGCCCGGCTCGAAGCCGATATCGCGACCCGCGAAGCCCGACTGGCCGAGCTCACGGAGCGGGCCGAAACCGCCGAGACCTCATTCCTCGAGCAGCGCGAGATATCACGCGAGGCACAGGACCAGGTGGCGCTGCTCAACCTGCAGCTTGCCGCGCTGCGCAGCCAGCTGGCGGCACTCAACGAAGCGCTGGAAGCATCGGAAGCAAAAAACAAGGCGCAGGAAGCCCAGATCGTCAACCTGGGCGCGCGGCTGAATGCGGCGCTCGCGACCAAGGTCCAGGAGCTCGCGCGTTATCGGTCCGAGTTCTTCGGCCGCCTACGCGAAGTTCTGGGCAATCGGGCAGATATCCGCATCGAGGGCGACCGGTTCGTCTTTCAATCCGAGGTGTTGTTCGAGTCCGGCGAGGCCATCCTGAACCCCGAAGGTGAAGGACAACTCCAGCAGTTGGCCCAGACCCTGGTTGAGATTGCCGGGGAAATACCCGACGACATCAGCTGGATCTTGCGGGTCGACGGCCATACCGACGAACGCCCGATCAGCACGGCGCGGTTCCCGTCCAACTGGGAGCTCGCCTCGGCGCGCGCCATCTCGGTCGTCAAGTTCCTTGTCCGGTCAGGCATCCCGCCGGAGAATCTCGTGGCGGCCGGGTTCGGCCAGTTCCAGCCGATCGACGGCGGCCAGGACGAGAATTCCTATCGGCGCAACCGGCGGATCGAGTTCAAACTCGACCAGCGCTGAGCCTGCGGCCCGGACGCGTTACTGGGCGGCGGCGCTCGATCCTTCAACATCAAACTGGAGTTCGGCAAGGCGAGCATAGAGTCCGCCCTGACCGATCAGTTCCTGATGGGTACCTTCGGCGACAACCCGGCCCTCGTCGATCACCACGATCCGGTCGGCGGCGATGACCGTCGCCAGACGGTGGGCGATCACAAGCGTCGTGCGGTCGCGCATCAGCCCGGTCATCGCGGACTGCACCGCGCGTTCGGATTCGGCGTCGAGTGCGCTGGTTGCCTCATCGAGGAGCAACAGTTCCGGGTCGCGCAATATGGCCCGTGCAATGGCCACGCGCTGCCGCTGACCGCCCGATAGGCGCACGCCTTTCTCGCCCAGAAACGTGTCGAAGCCGTCGGGCAACGCCTCGATGAATGCCAGGGCCGAGGCCGCATCCGCGGCGGCGCGCACCTCGTCATCGTTCGCGTCCGGACGCCCGTAACGAATGTTCTCCCAGGCATCGGCCGAGAAAATCACCGGCTCCTGGGGCACCAGGCCGACATGCCGGCGCAATTCCCCGGGCGCCAGGTCACGCAGGTCTATCCCGTCGAAACTCAAGCGCCCTTCGTTCGGATCGTAGAAACGCAGGAGCAGCTGGAAGACTGTGGTCTTGCCCGCGCCCGACGGTCCCACCAGCGCCACCGTTTCGCCCGGTGCCACATCGAGAGAGAACGCCGCCAAGGCGGGATGTTCGGGACGCGAGGGGTATCTGAACGTCACCCCGTCCATTGTGACCCGCGCCATGGCCCGGTCGGGCAGGGATTTCGGATCTGCGGGCGCGACAATCGCCGGTGTGACCTCCATCAGTTCGAACAGCCGTTCGGTCGCCCCGGCGGCGCGTTGCAACTCGCCGATCACCTCCGAGATCGCGCCAACCGAGGTGGCGACGATCACCGCATAGAAAACAAATGCCGACAGGTCGCCCGCGCTCAACCGTCCGGAGATGACGTCGCGGCCGCCGATCCACAGGATGATCCCGATGGCGCCGAAGATGAGCAGGATGACGATGGCGGTCAGCAGCGCGCGGGCGCGTATGCGCCGGACCGAGGTCGCAAACGTTTCTTCCACCCGCTCGGCGAAACGCACCCGGTCGAGGTCTTCGTGGCCGAAGGCCTGGACCGTACGGATGTTCGAGATCGATTCATCGACATAGGCGCTGACATCGGCCAGCCGGTCGAGGCTCTCGCGGCTGAGCCGGCGCACCTGACGGCCGAAGACGAGGATGGGCACCAGCACGAGCGGCACGACGACCAGCACCAGCAGGGTGAGCCGCGGGCTGGTGATTCCCAGCATCACGAGCCCCCCGAAGGCCAGCAACACATTGCGCAACGCCATCGACGCCGAGGTGCCGACGACGGCCTGGATCAACGTCGTGTCGGCGGTGAGGCGAGACATCACCTCACCGATCCGCATGGTCTCATAGAAGGCCGGGTCGAGGCGCAATGTGTGTTCGAACACCGCCTTGCGCAGGTCGGCCATCACCCGCTCACCGATCCAAGACACCAGGAAGAATCGCGAATAGGTCGCTCCGGCGAGCAGCACCACGACGACCAGAAGCGCGACCAATGCATCGTCCAGCAACCCGATATTGCCCGCGGCGAATCCCTCATCGACGAGCCGGCGCAGACCCTGGCCGATCACCAGCACCGTGCCGGCGGCGATCGTCAGGGCAAGAACGGCCCCGACGATCGCCAGACGGTAGGGGCGCAGGAAACCGCCGAGCCGGCGAAGTTCGCGCAGGCTGCGTTTCGGCGGCTGGGTCTCGGTCTCTTCGGAGCCGGCAGACGCGCGCTTCGATCGGGGTTGCAGTGCCATCTTGGGGACAGGGTTTAGCAGGCCCGGCAAACCCCGCCAAGAAACGCCTTCGTGCGCGGCGAATCCGCCATTGCCGGTGCGTCGCGTCGCCTCTTGCGGTCAGGCGCCGGCTTGGTTATAACCACCGCCTTCAAAGCCCAGAGAGCATGCGATGAAAAAAGACATTCATCCCGAGTATCACGAGATTACGGTCGTCATGACCGACGGCAGCGAATTCAAGACCCGCTCGACCTATGGCGAGCCGGGCGACACGCTGCGTCTGGACATCGATCCCAAGACCCACCCGGCATGGACCGGGCAGCACCGCCTCGTCGACACGGGCGGCCAGGTCGCAAAATTCAACAAGCGCTACGAAGGCCTGGGCCTCGGCTGAGCCAGACCCCAGAAAAATCGAGCGTTTCCCGGGCGTTGCAGTTGCAGCGCCCGTTTTGATTGCGGGATCGGAAACCGCGTATTCAACCCCTTGAACGGGGAAAACCTCCACCTATATCGAGATTATCGCGGGGAATGCCGAATTCGGGTTCCGGACCGCGTCCACCCGGCGCCTCCCGGCCTGTTGCGGGAGCGCCGACGTCACAGTTGCTCTTTAAGGAGGACAAGTGAAATGCGTACCTACAATCTCGATTTGACCCCATTGTTCCGTTCTTCGGTCGGTTTCGACCGGGTCGGACAAATGCTGGATTCGGCCTTCAACAGCGAAGCGCCGACCTATCCGCCCTACAACATCGAAAAATTGGCCGACGACAAATACCGCGTGACGATGGCGATCGCAGGCTTCGGCATTGACGATATCGACATCACCCAGACCAACAACTCGCTGGTCGTGAAGGGCGAACAGGGCAAAACCGATGATGGGGAGACGTTCCTCCATCGCGGTATTGCCACGCGCGCCTTCGAGCGCCAGTTCGACCTCGCCGAGCATGTGAACGTGACCAAGGCCGATCTGGTGAACGGCTTGCTGGTCATCGATCTCAATCGCGAGGTGCCGGAGGCGCTGAAGCCGCGGAAGATCGAAATCGCCTCCGGCGATGCGCCGCAAACGCTCGATCATGAGAAGAAGGCGGCCTAGCACCGCCTGACATTCCAGAACGAGGGCCCGCCGGAAACGGCGGGCCCTTTTCATATTCGGGCGGTGTATAAACATCTCAATGCGGTCAGTTCAAAACCGACACGAGAAATTTCCGGGGAGTCCCCATGCAACACAGTAAAGACCGCATCCTGACGACCCATGTGGGCAGCCTGCCCCGCCCCCAGGATCTCGAAGATCTCCTCTACAAGGTGGAGTTCGGCGAGGCGTACGACCCGAAATCATTCGATGCGACCGTGACCCGCGCGGTCGCCGACATCGTGGCCGCACAGCGCGAATGGGGCCTCGACGTCATCAATGATGGGGAGATGAGCAAGACCGGCTACGCCACCTATATCCAGCAGCGCCTGGACGGGTTTTCCGGTGACAGCCCGTCGGTACGCTTCGACGACCTCTCGGGTTTCCCCGGCTACCGCAAGATGCTCGCCCGCATGGCCGAAACACGACGCCTGAACCGTCCCTGCTGCACCAGCGAGGTCGTCATCCGCGACCGCGAACCGATGCGCAAGGATCTGGAAAATCTCGCAGCCGTCCGTGAAGGCAGCGACGCCACCGAGTTCTTCATGAACGCAGCTTCGCCCGGCGTCATCACGGTGTTCCAGCACAACGAGTTCTACCCCAGCGACGACGCCTATCTCGAGGCGCTTTCGGGCGTCATGCGTGAGGAATATGAGGCGATCGCGAATGCCGGCTTCGTTCTGCAGATCGATTGTCCCGACTTGGCCATGGGCCGCCACACCGAATATCGCGAACTATCGGACGCGGACTTCCTGAAACATGCCGAGATGCAGATCGAGGCGCTGAACGCCGCCCTGGCGAACATTCCCGCCGACCGGGTGCGCATGCACATCTGCTGGGGCAATTACGAAGGCCCCCACCATCTCGATATTCCGTTCGAGGCGATCTTTGACGTCGTGATGAAGGCCAAACCGCAGGGCATGCTGGTCGAATCCTCCAACCCGCGCCACGCCCATGAATGGCGCGTGTTCGAGGACAAGAAGCTTCCCGATGACAAGATCATCATCCCGGGCGTGATCGACAGCGTGACCAACTATATCGAGCATCCCGGCGTCGTCGCCGACCGCATCTGCAATTACGCCAATTTGGTGGGCCGGGAACGGGTCATGGCGGGCGCCGATTGCGGCTTCGCGACTTTCGCCGGTATCGGCAAGGTGGACCCGGACATCGCCGTCGAGAAGTTCAAGTCCTTGGTCCGGGGCTCGGAAATCGCCTCCGGACGTTTGTGGGGCTGACACCGGTTCTCGGGCGGTACGCCTCCGTCAACACCGTTCCCCGACATCTTCGGCGGCGTCGCCGACATCGAGGGCCCGGAACACCACCTCACGCAAATGTTTCAGGTGAACCGGTTTGCTGATGACCGCCACCACATTCTCCAGGCTTTCGGCCGTCGAGCCGAATTCCGGCGCGTTGCCGCTTGTCAGGACCAGCTTGGCCGGATGATCCGCGCGAACCAGCGCCGCAAGCACTTCGGGGCCGCTCACGTTTGGCATCCGGGCATCCATGATGACGAGGTCCGGGCGCTCGGACATGATCACTGACAGTGCCTCCTCGCCGTCCCCGGCCTGGTGAAATACTGCGTCAATGTCCCAAAAGGCGTGTACCAGCAACGCCCGCTGTATCGGATCGTCATCGACCACGAGGATCGTTCGGGCGGCCGGCTTGAGTGCTGCGGGGCGCGTATCGGGGGCCATGGGCTCTCCGTCTGTTGGCATCATTCTCCTTCTCCTTCTTGTCTGTTCATGGTTTTGCTTCAGCCGGCACGCCTGGTGATCCAGCGGTTGTTCTGATTGATCGCGTAGGCGGGTTCGTAGCGTCTGAGATCAAGGGTCGCGACCGGGTGCTTGGCCTGGTTGTCGAGCACCAGAACCTCGCCATCCACGTTCACCGCGAGCACCATGTGGAACAGCCGCGAGCGCCGGTCGGTAACACCCATCAGATTCAGGTCCTTGTCATCGAAACCCGCCTCGCGCAGCGCCATGTAGCGGGCGATGGCAAAGTCCTCGCAGTCGCCCTGGCGCCGCGCGATGAACTCGTACGGACTGGCCCAGTAGTCTTTCTTCCGCCAGCCTTTCATGTCGCTCACATAGCGGAACGCCCCGAAGTAACGTTCGACCTCCAGCACCCGGTCTCGACGTGACAGCCCCTTCAGCCGCGCGATCAACTTCTGCCAATCACCAACGACAACAGCGGGCTTCGAGACCCCCGCAAGCTTCGCACCACGCGCGGCCACCTGAGCGGTGTGCCTGGCAATCACATCGTTGAGTTTCTGGGGTGGCTTGGCACGGGCGAGGTGAACCGCCTTGATCGAGGTGATCTTCCCTTCAAAGGCCGTGCGCCCGGCCGCATTCCCGGCCGCAACAACGCTGCCCGTCGATATAATCAAGAAAAACAGAATAGTCAGGATAGATATTATTGCCTGACTGAACGAATATTCTTCCCAAATAGGTCGGAAGAACGCTCGAATACCGCCCATGTCTCTGCCTTTCTCCTGTCGACGGAGAAAAGGCTACGAACACGCGGAAATTAATTCGCTCCCGCATCGGTATCGTTATCGTTCCATTAGTATTTATTAATTTTTTTGTTTGTTTTTACTACGACCGTTGGAGGAGACCCACTCACCCGTTTGGCGGGTGCTCTGGCCAATCGGATGAAGCGCCTCACCATTTTTTTGCAACCGCACACAGCGCTACCAACCTCGTTAACCTTTCGTTAACCATTTGGGTCCGATTATAAATTTCGTCCTATGTATTTGTCTTATAAGGATTTTTTCTGAGGAGAAAATTTATGGCACCATCGTATTCAGGCGATTCCGGTCCGCCTCGGCGACATACGACACCCGGCACCCGACCTGTGTGTGACCACCGTCACTGTGCGCCGGACATGCGCCGTTCCATCCTCCGAAAGTCGAACATCAACCATCATGGCCGCGAACAATGTTGAAGAGCATGGAAGGCGAAGCCTCGGTCCGAAGCATCGGCCGAGAGAACCTTCCGGAGGATCGAAATTTGCGGATACTGCTTGCCGACGATCACGCCATGGTTCGTGATGGGCTGAAGAACTACATCCAGGTCGTCGAGCCGAACACCCAGATCATCGAGGCCGAGACATTCGACGAAGCGGCCGGCATCCTGAGCAATGACGAAGGCATCGATCTGATCATCCTTGATCTCAATATGCCCGGCATGAACCGCATGGAAGGGCTCGACAAGCTGCACGCCGTCTATCCGGAAACGCCGGTGGTCATACTGTCGGGCTCGATTGACCACGCCGATATCATGGGTGCGCTCGATCACGGGGCCGCCGGATACTTCCCGAAAACGATGGGCGGCCAGTCCCTGACCAATGCGCTGCGTCTGGTCCTGTCCGGCGAACGTTATGTTCCGTCTGTGCTGCTGACGCCCGACTGTTCGCGTCCCGCGGACACGGCGTTGCGCGAACCGGCATCCAAAAACCGTGCTGGCCCGGACCTCTCGGAGCGGGAAACCGCGGTCCTCGGTCTCCTCGCGCGAGGCAAGTCTAATAAGGAAATCGCCCGCGACCTGGGCTTGCAGGAAGCGACGATCAAGACCCATGTCACAAGCGTATTCCGCAAGCTCGATGTTTCCAACCGGACCGAAGCCGCCCGCGAAGCCTACAAGTTCGGCCTCGACTGAGCCTGAGCCTTCTCACCGGGTCGGCCGGCCGCCAAAAAAGCGGCTGACGGGGTGGCCATCAGGCCGGGTTCAGCGCATCCTGACCGTCACCACATCCCGGCGCAAACGTGATCGAGATGCCCGACGAGAACGTCGCCTGGATGATGCTAAAACCCATTCCACAGGAGTTACGGAATGCATCTGGGTATTCTGACCGGCGGCGGCGACGTGCCGGGGCTCAATCCCGCCATCAAGACCGTCGTCAACGAGGCCGACCGGCGCGGCTGGCGGGTCACGGGGTTTCGTCGCGGCTGGGCCGGCCCCCTGAACTACAATCCCGCCGACCCGGAGGGTTCGGAGGCATTCATCATGCCCCTGTCGGTCAAGGGCGTGCACGCCATCGACCGCACCGGCGGCACCGTGCTGCATACGTCGCGTACCCAGCCCTCGAAGATGCGCGCAAAGGATCTGCCCGAATTCCTGCGCACCGCCGCGCAGTCACCTGACGATATTATCGACTGCACGGATCACGTCCTGTCGGTGTTCGCGGCGCTCGGCATCGACGTCCTGATCGCGATCGGCGGCGACGACACCCTGTCCTATGCCGCGCGCATCCACGGCGCGGGCATGCCGACCATCTGCATTCCCAAGACCATGGACAATGACGTATTCGGCACCGAGTATTGCATCGGCTATTCGACCTGTGTGACCCGCTCGGTCGAACTCATCGACCGGTTGCGTACGCCCGTGGGCAGCCACGAACGCTTCCTCGTGGTCGAGCTGTTCGGGCGCAATTGCGGGCAGACGGCGCTGATGGCCGGCTACCTCGCCGGCGCCGATCGCACACTGATCGCCGAGGTGCCGTTCGACCTCGACCGGGCCACCGCGTTCCTCACCGAGGACCGACGCGCCAACCCCTCCAACTACGCCGTGGTGGTCGTCTCCGAGGGTGCACAGGTTGCCGGTCAGGACATACTCGAATCCGGCGATCCCGACGCCTATGGACACCGCAAACTCGGCGGCATCGGCCAGTTGGTCGGCGAACATCTCAAGCAGGCGACCGGTGTGGGCGTGATGGTCCAGTCACTCGCCTACCTGCTCCGCGCAGGCGCCCCCGACGCGGTGGATCAGCTTGTGCCACGCAACTACGCAACCATGGCCGTGCGCTGTATCGAGGAGGGCCGGACGGGCCTGATGATGGCGGTGCAGGACGGACACTACACCACGGCACCGGCGGATATTTCCACCAAAGGCGACCGCCGCGTCGACGTCGCGAACATGTACGATCCCGAGGGCTATCTGCCCCGCATCGCGGCGCTCGAGGGCATGCCCATGTTCGGGCGCTAGGCGCCTATTCGTCCACCAGCAGCGGCGCCAGCCCGGCGCGGACCTGGTCGGGCACCGGGATCGGCTTCATCTCACCCGGCCGCACATACACATGCACGAAATGGCCGGTCGCCGAAGGCGTGTCGGCGCCTGCCTTGAAGATCGCGATCTCGTAGGTCACTGATGAGTTGCCCAGCCGGCGCACCCGCACTCCCACATCCAGGATATCGGGGAAGGCAATCTCGCTATGAAAACGGCAGCCTGTCTCGACCACCATCCCGACCGGCGCGCTCTGGCGATAATCGAGCCCGGTGAAGCGGATCAGGAACTCGTTCACTGCCGTGTCGAAGTAGGAATAGTAGGTCACGTTGTTAACGTGGCCGTAGACGTCATTGTCCATCCAGCGGGTCGGGATCTGCAGGAAATGGGGGTAGTTGTCGCGCCGCTCGTCGCGCTCGTTTTTCTTGTCGCTCATCGTATATCGTCCAGAAATCCAGAAATAAGGTCGATCGTCTCGTTCGGCCGCTCGACCATGATCATATGCCCCGTGTCGGGGAGTATCTCCGACCGCGCATCCTCGATTGCGGCACGGAGCCCCTTCGACGCCCCGACCGGGGTCATGCGGTCGCCGGAAGCCATCAGGAACAATGTGGGGCAGGCAACCTTCGCGGCAGCCTCCAGCGCCCCGGTCCAGTCGTTACAGGCCGCAAGATCGCTCCCGAGAACATCCGCCGGGCACGAGGCCAGCAGCGCCCGACCACCGCCGCGCAACCACAGTCCCGGCGCCTGATGACCGCCCTTGTGCGCCGGCTTGCCGAAGCCCCAGTCGGTGATCATCTCCCAGGCCACCGGATCGTTGGCCGCCGTGGCGGTCAGCAGATCGGGATGCACCTGCATATGGCCCGACGGGCCGATCAGGATCAGCGAGGACGTCCGCACCGGCATCTGTGCCGCCGCCGCTAACGCAATGAGCGAGCCCATCGAATGGCCGGCGAGATGCACCGTCTCGACACGGTCTCCATCGGTTCCCGCAGCATCCACGAACCGCCAGAGCCAGGCGGCGAAATCCTCAATCGATGAGGGCGTCGCGCCGCCCGAGCGCCCGTGCCCGGGCAGATCGGGGACCAGCACGTTATAGCCGTGATGGGCGAAGTAACGCGTTTGCAGGCCCCAGGCGCTGTGGTCGTTGCCGCCGCCATGAACGAGCACGAGCGTCGGCTTTTCGGCGTCGAATTCCCGCCCGCCGGTGTGGACGAAGACGGTCTCACCGTCGACATTCATATCCATGCCCGTCGCCCCTATTTCTGCGAGGCGCGCAGCGCCTGCTTCAAGTCCGCGACGATGTCACCGGGATCCTCGAGGCCGATCGCCAGGCGCACCATGTCTTCGCCGACCCCCGCCGCCGCCAGATCCTCCGCGCTCATCTGCTGATGGGTCGTGCTGGCCGGGTGGATCACCAGCGATTTCGCATCTCCCACATTGGCCAGATGGGAGAACAGCTCCAGCGCCTCGATGAATTTGGCACCCGCGCGCCGCGGACCGGCGATGCCGGGCTTGACCCCGAAGGTGACGATGGCGCCCGCCCCGTCAGGCAAGAGCTTCTGCGCCAACACATGGTCTGGATGGCTCTCCAGCCCCGGATAGGTCACCCAGGCCACCTCGTCGGCGGCTTCGAGGAATTGCGCCACCACCAGCGCGTTCGCCACATGCCGCGCCATGCGGATCGGCAGGGTCTCGAGCCCCTGCAACAGGTAGAACGCCGTCTGAGGGGCCATGCAGGCGCCGAAATCGCGCAAGCCCTCGGCGCGCGCGCGCATGATGAAGGCGGCCGGACCGAACTCCTCGGCGAAGTCCAGCCCGTGATAGCCCGCATAGGGCTCGGTCATGCCCGGAAACTTGTCCGAGCTTTCCCAGTCGAATCTGCCGCCGTCGATCAGCACGCCGCCGATCGCGACGCCGTGCCCGCCGATCCACTTGGTCGCCGAATGCATGATCAGGTCGGCCCCGTGCTCGAACGGGTAGAGCAATGCGGGGGTCGAGAATGTGGCGTCCACCAGCAGAGGCAGGCCGGCGGCGTGCGCCACCGCCGACACGGCAGAGATATCCAGCACCTCAAGACCCGGATTGCCGATCGTCTCGGCGAAGACCAGACGCGTCTCGTCGCGGATGGCGGACCTGAAGGCCTCCGGATCACGCGGATCGACGAATGTCGTGGTAATCCCGAACCGCGGCAATGTGTGCACGAACAGGTTGTGGGTGCCGCCATAGATGTTTCGCGAGGCAACGATGTGCCCGCCCGCCCCCATCAGGGTCATCACCGCGAGGCTCATGGCCGCCTGTCCGCTGGCCGTCGCGATCGCACCGACCCCGCCCTCGAGCGCGGCCATGCGCTCCTCGAACACCGCCACCGTGGGGTTCGAAATCCGCGAATAGATGTGCCCGGCCCGTTCGAGGTTGAACAGGCTCGCGGCATATTCGACATCGGGGAACACGTAGGAGGTCGACTGATAGATCGGTGCGGCGCGCGCGCCGGTCACCGGGTCGGGATGCTGACCCGCATGCAGGCTCAGCGTCGCGAATTTCAGATGCTTGGGATCGATCATGGGTCTTGTCCGGCAGCGATAGGAACTCGCCGCGGAACTTATCCCAACGAGGCGCGGGCTTGAACCGGCACGGGTACACGCGACAAAAGAAAACCGCTTCGGAAGGGGGATCCGAAGCGGCTCGAAGTCAAACAGGGAGGCAAAAAAGAGGATCTGGGTAAGATCCAAAGATGGTCTATGGGAGGAGCCATCACACGCAATATCGCAGGCAATGTCTAAAGAATGGTTAACGCGGCGAACGCGAACCAGACCGCACACGAAAACGGGGCCCGAAACCGGACCCCGTTCTTGTATTAATCACTTTATATCAGTGGCTTAGTTGTCGCCCTGATTATTCCCGCCGCCGATCCGCACATCGGCCATCCAGTCGGGAATCCGGCTCTGCGCGGGCTCTTCCTCGGGGATCAGGTCCGCACTAATCGGGCGGCGATCGTCGGCGGCCGGCGCGCGGCCCGCCTTGCGGCCCTTCTCGATCGCCTCGTCGAGATCGACCTGCCGGCACAGCCCGATGGTCACCGGGTCGCGGGGCTGGATCTGCGAGGAGTTCCAATGGGTCCGATCGCGAATGGCGGTGATTGTCGGCTTCGTGGTGCCGATCAGCTTGCCGATCTGGGCGTCGCTGAGTTCCGGATAGTAGCGGACCAGATAGGCGATACCGTCGGGTTTGTCCTGGCGCTTCGAGACAGGCACGTAGCGCGGCCCCTTGGTGCGCTTGACCGGTGCGGGATTGTCCGATTCCTGGAGCACGAGACGCGCTGCGGGATCGGCCTGGCAGCGTTCGATCTCGTCCGCCTCGACCTGGCCGTTGGCCACCGGATCGAGCCCGTGCATTCCGACCCCGACCTCGCCGTCGGCGATGCCCTGGATCTCGAGCTGGTGCATACCGGTGAAGTCCGCGATCTGTGCGAACGACAGCGACGTATTTTCCACGAGCCAGACCGCCGTGGCCTTCGGCATCAACGGAGGTGCCATGAATTCTCCTTTCGCCGGTCATCCGCGCCGCGCGCGGCCAAACCGGGCCAATTCATCATCCCTGTGGGGGTTGCGCCACTATATATGCGGCGATACGCCGAAATGCAAAGCACATCGACCGCCGACGCAACGATCACAGCTCGAGGATGATCTTGCCGATATGGGTGCTGGTTTCCATCAATTCGTGGGCCGCCGGCGCCTGATCGAGCGGGAATGTCGCGTGGATCACGGGCGCCAGTTCGCCGGCCGCGAATTTCGGCCAGACATTTTCACGCAACGACGCGGCGATTCCCGCCTTCGTCGCCACCGATTGCGGCCGCAGGGTCGAACCGGTCAGGGTCAGCCGGTTCATCATGATCTTCGCGAGGTTGATCTCGGTCTTGGCCCCGCCCATCAGGGCAATCTGCACGATCCGCCCGTCGGGCCGCAGGGACGCGATGTTGCGCGGCGTATAATCGCCGCCCACCATATCGAGGATCACATCGACGCCCTTGCCGCCTTCCGTTTCGGCGGTGTCGGCCGCGATCACCTCTTCGAAGGCCTCGGTCCTGTAGTTGATGGCCTTCGTCGCGCCGAGCGTCTCGCAGAAGACTGCCTTCTCCGCCGTGCCGACCGTGGTGTAAATCGCGGATGCGCCGAACGCCTTGCAGAGCTGGATCGCCGTGGTGCCGATGCCGCTCGAGCCGCCATGCACCAGGAATCGCTCGCCCACCGCAAAACGCCCGCGATCGAAAACATTGGTCCAGACCGTGAAGAACGTCTCGGGCACACCGGCCGCCTGCACCATGTCGAGGCCTTTGGGCACCGGCAGGGTCTGGGACCCGGGAACCGCGACATATTCGGCATAGCCGCCGCCGGAGACCAGCGCGCAGACCTCGTCACCCTCTTGCCAGCCATCCACGCCGGATCCCAGCGCGACGATTTCGCCCGAGACCTCCAGCCCCGGCAGGTCTGACGCGCCCGGCGGTGCGGGATAGAGCCCCTTGCGCTGTGCTACGTCGGGTCGGTTCACCCCCGCCGCCGCGACCCGGATCAACACCTCGCCATCGCCCGGCGACGGCACGGGACGATCCGTGAGCGTCAACACCTCCGGCCCACCCGGCTCGGAAATTTCCATCGCTCGCATTGTTTCCGGCAACGCCATGATCACCCTCCGTTTGGTGTCTCGTTCTTTCTGATGGTTGCGGGCGCAATCTAGGCGGGTCAAACTTGATGCACAACGACAAGCCGTACAACGAACAGGCGGCAGCGGCAGGGAGGGGAAAATGAGCGCGGAAGACGATCTGGAACCGACATTTCAGGGACACCCGGGCGATTTCAGCGAGATGAAGGTCGAGGCGCTATCGATCGAGGAGCTGAAGGCCTATATCGAGCATGCCACAAAGGAAATCGCGCGCGCCGAGGCCGAGATCGCCGGGCGGGAAGCCTTGCGCGGTGACGCCGACGCTTTATTCAAGAGCTAGAGTTCAAACGCGTAGTTACGAGAATGAGCGCCCGTCAACGGGGCGTGGAGGAAAGCATGGTCAATCATTTCGAAACTGACTTGGACAAGAACGCGGCGAATTTCACGCCCCTGTCCCCACTCAGCTTCATTCGCCGCTCGGCGAAGGTCTACCCTAACCGGGCCGCGGTGGTGCATGGCGACACGCGCTTCACCTATGCGGAGTTCTATGCCCGCACGCGGCGCCTCGCCTCGGCGCTCGCCCAACGCGGGATCGGCGTCGGTGACTGCGTGGCGATCATGTCGCCCAACACGCCGCCCATGCTCGAAGCCCATTTCGGCGTGCCCATGACCCGCGGCGTCATCAACGCGCTCAACTACCGCCTCGATGCCAAGGCCATCGCCTTCATCCTCGACCACGGCGAAGCCAAGGTGCTGCTCACCGACACCGAGTTCGCACCGGTCATCAAGGAGGCGCTGGCGCTGGCCACGGTCGACCCCATCGTCATCGACATCGACGACCCGGAGGGCCCCGGCGGCGAAAAACTCGGTGAGATGGATTACGAGGCCTTCATCGCCACCGGCGACCCGGAATTCGAGTGGTCGTTCCCCGACGACGAATGGGACGCGATCGCGCTCAACTACACCTCCGGCACGACGGGCAACCCCAAGGGCGTGGTTTTCCATCACCGCGGTGCCTATCTCAACGCCATCGGCAACGTCTTCACCTGGGGGGCAACCGGCGGCCCGGTCTATCTCTGGACCCTGCCGATGTTCCACTGCAACGGCTGGTGCTTCACCTGGGGCGTGACCGCCGTGGCCGGCACCAATGTCTGCCTGCGCGATGTGAGTTCCGCCTCGATCTACGAAGCGATCGAGAGCAAGGGCATCACCCATCTTTGCGGCGCCCCGATCGTCATGCAGATGATCGTCAACGCGGCCGACGCGGACCGCCGGACCTTCGATCAGCAGGTCGAGTTCATGACCGCCGCCGCCCCGCCGCCGGCCGCCGTGCTGGCGGCGATGTCCGAAGAGGGCATCAACGTCACACATGTCTACGGCCTGACCGAGATCTACGGCCCCGCCATCATCTGCGCATGGCAGGACGAGTGGGACGCGCTGCCGCTTGATGAACGCGCGCGTCTGCAATCGCGCCAGGGCGTACCCTACGAGGTCCTGGAAGACATGATGGTCGCCGATCCCGAGACCCTGGCCCCCGTCCCCCAGGACGGCAAGACCATGGGAGAGGTCTTCACCCGCGGCAACGTCACCATGAAAGGCTATCTGAAAAACCCGACGGCCACGAACGACGCGTTTGCCGGCGGCTGGTTCCACACCGGCGACCTCGGGGTCTGGCATCCCGACGGCTATATCGAGCTCAAGGACCGCTCCAAGGACATCATCATCTCGGGTGGCGAGAACATCTCGTCGATCGAGGTCGAGGACACCCTGTACAAGCACGCCGCGGTCTCGGCGGTCGGCGTCGTTGCCTGGCCCGACGAGAAATGGGGCGAGACTCCCTGCGCCTTCATCGAGCTGAAGCCCGGCGCCGAGGCGACGGAAGACGACATCATCCGCCATTGCCGCGACAACCTCGCCCACTTCAAATGCCCCCGGCACATCGTCTTTGGGCCTCTGCCCAAGACCTCGACCGGCAAGATCCAGAAGTTCAAGCTGCGCGATCAGGCGAACGAACTGGCAAACGCCGCGCAGTAGCGCATCTCGGACGGCAGTCCCCAAAAAAAAGGCGGCTCTCACGAGCCGCCTTTTTACCTAACCTGTTTTGAAACCGGTCAAGCCTCCTCGAGGCTCGTGATCGCATCCTTCAGCTTGAGCTTTTCCTTCTTCAACTCGGATATCGTGGCCTGATCGGGAATGGGGCGCTGCTCCTCGCCGCCGATTTCCTGATCCAGATTGGCGTGCTTGCGCTTGAGGTTGTCGATCCTGGCATCCATGGGCATGTATCACTTCTCCCGGTCTTGTTCAGAGGGTCTCGAAGCCGAAATGTCATTTCAATGACAGTCGAATGCTAGGCCGATTCACCCCGGCTTGAAAAGGCACGATGCCGGACCGCAGCTGGGATGATTGTGGAGAAGCGTTCGCCACGCGCCCGCACATGGCGGGCACCGTCCTGCTATACTCTCCACTCGGAGACAGCCAAAACCCGCAGAAATCGGACGCGCAACGTGTCGGACGACAACACCACCCCGGACCAGGACGCCCTGCGCCACCGCCTCGGCGAATTGTTGAGCGAGCACCGGGACCTGGACGACGTGATCGCCCGCATCACCGACGAGCAGCCGTTCGACCAACTGCAGGTGCAGCGCCTGAAAAAGAGAAAACTCGGTCTGAAAGACGAAATCCTGCAGATCGAGAACGAGCTGCTGCCGGATATCATCGCCTGAAAATCACATGTCCCGCACACGGGACAGATTACGAGGCGCGGCCCTGCTTTTGTTCGTACATCGCCTGGTCGGCGCGCTGCAGCGCCTCGCCCGCATCCTCCGAACCGGAGAAGGAATAGACGCCGTAGGATACCGACAACTTGATCGCAGTGCCCTCCCAATCCACCGGCGTGGTGGCGATCAGGGCCGACAGGGAGGCGGCCTTCTCGGCCGCGACCTCGGGGGAGGCCTGGGCAAGGATCACGCCGAACTCGTCGCCGCCGAGCCGGCCGACGATATCGGACTCGCGCACATTCTCGGCCAGCAATTCGGCGATCTGCCGCAACGCGGCGTCGCCCGCCGCGTGGCCGTGCTGATCGTTGATTTCCTTGAACCCGTCGATATCGAAGTAGAGGACGCTTGAACCCGAACCGTAACGCTCGGCATAGGCCACCATGCGGCTCATCTCTCGCACGAAGGCGCGGCGGTTTGCCACCGGCACCAGAGTGTCTTCATCCGCCAGCTTCTCGAGATAGTTGATCCGGTGCCGCGCCTGGCTCAGTTCCTCGCGCATCCGCTGGACTTCGGTCATCAGCAGATCGAGAGCCTGGCGAACCTTCGGCGTGAGGTCCGCCTCGGTCAGCCCGGCAATCGTCGCGACATCGCCGGACGGTCGCGGCCCATCGGCCTGTTCGGCACCCGCGGCACCGTAAGCCTGCGCGGCCTGCGCCGCCTGCTCCGTGGCGCGGACCGGTTTCGCCGCGTTGGTGCGGCCGGATTGCGTGCGTTCGATCTTCATCCAAACCCCGTCGGGGAGATACCAAAGGCCGGCAAATAACTGGATTGCCACAAAAATACGCTGCCCGACACTATTCCGAAAGTGGTTAACAAATCTTTGCGTTATGTCGCGAAACCGCCGAATAAGCCCAAATCGGCTTCGGCGCGCTTGCCACACCGGTCCGCACTCCTATAATCCCCGCCTTTCCGGGGCCCAAGCCCCCAAAAGGAGCGAATCATGGCCGATGCGCCGGTTGTCGGGATCATCATGGGAAGCCAGTCCGACTGGGAGACCATGCGCCACGCCGCCGAGACCCTCGAGGCCCTTGGGGTCGCGCACGAGGTCCGGATCGTCTCCGCCCATCGCACCCCTGACCGCATGACCGAATATGCCAGGGCCGCGCGCGAACGCGGCCTGAAGGTGATCATCGCCGGCGCAGGCGGGGCCGCCCATCTACCCGGCATGACCGCCGCGATGACCAGCCTGCCGGTGTTCGGTGTGCCGGTGGAGAGCAAGGCGCTTTCCGGCATGGACAGCCTGCTGTCCATCGTCCAGATGCCCGCCGGCGTCCCTGTCGGCACATTGGCCATCGGCCGCGCGGGCGCAATCAACGCCGCATTGCTGGCCGCTTCCGTTGTCGGTCTCGAAGACCAGGCTGTGACGAAAGCCCTCGATGCGTGGCGCGCGAAACAGACCGACGCGGTTGCCGACGCGCCGACCGACTCCGCCTGAAATCGTGCCGGCTGCTGATAAAAACGCACCGGTCTTGCCGGGCGCCACAATCGGCATTCTCGGCGGTGGCCAGCTCGGCCGCATGACGGTGCTCGCGGCGGCCAATCTCGGCTACCGTTGCCACATCTTCTGCCAAAGCGCGGACGAACCCGCCGCCCAGATCGCGACCCGGACAACCATCGCCGCCTTCGACGACACGGAAGCGCTGAATGCGTTCGCCGCCGACATCGACGTCGCAACGCTCGAGTTCGAGAACGTGCCCATCGCGACCCTCGAACGGATCGCCGGCCAAGCGCCCGTGCACCCCTCTCCGTCCGTGCAGGCCGTGGCCCAGAACCGTCTCCGCGAAAAGACCTTCGCCAACGAACTGGGCATCGCCACGGCGCCCTTCCGCGCCGCCACAAATGCGGCCGAACTCAAGGACGCCATCGCCGAGATCGGCGCGCCCTCGGTCCTGAAGACCGTGCGCTTCGGCTATGACGGCAAGGGGCAGGTCGGCATCGACGCGGCCACCGACCCCGAACAGGCCTGGGCCGACAGCGGTGCGGGACCGAATACAGACGGCGGCATCCTCGAAGGCTTCGTCGATTTCGACATGGAAATCTCGGTCATCGTCGCCCGCACCATGAGCGGCGAGACGGCGGCCTTCGTGCCGGTCGAGAACCGTCACCGCAACCACATCCTCGACGAGACCATCGTCCCGGCTATGATCCCCGAAGCCGTCTCCGACAAGGCGCGCGATATCTCCATCCGGCTCTGCGAAGGCCTCGGCGTGATCGGCCTGCTGGCGGTCGAGATGTTTGTCACAGCCGGCGGCGATGTATTGGTCAACGAGGTCGCCCCCCGGCCGCATAATTCGGGCCACTGGAGCATCGATGCCGGGCGCACAAGCCAGTATGAGCAGCTCGTCCGCGCCATCTGCGGCCTGCCGCTCGGCGACCCGACGCGGCGCTGCGACGCGGTGATGAAGAACCTCATCGGCGACGATGTGGAGAGTTGGCAGGAGATTGTCGCCGACCCGCAGGCGCGGCTGCACCTCTACGGCAAGACCGAGACCCGTCCCGGCCGCAAGATGGGCCATGTGACGCGGTTGGGGAAGACGTTCAGCGGATGATTGCAAACAGCTTTCCCGGCGTTGGCCGGCTCGCGAATCGATCAGTGAAATGACCGGGAACGCCGCAACGCCTGACAGCGGCGCCGCGCGGGGTCGCGCGACCTGGATCATTCTCGCCAGTGCACTGGCTGTCATCGTCATTTCCGCCGGCATCCAGCAGACCTTCGGCCTGTACATGTTGCCGATCAGTGTCGAACAGGGGTGGGGTCGCGAGATTCTATCGCTGGCGCTCGCCGGGCAGGCGCTCATCATCGGCCTGACGACGCCATTCGTCGCGGCGGTCGCGGACAAATGGGGGGCACCCCGGGTGCTGGGGGCGGGCGGCCTGCTGTACGTCGTCGGCCTCGCGCTGATGTCCCAATCGGTCACACCGGTGACGATGTTCGTGAACGCCGGGTTCCTGGTCGGCATCGCCGCAGCCGCGACCGGCATGCCGCTGGTCCTGTCGATCGTCAGTCGCAATGTCAGCGCCGAGAAGCGCAGCGTGTGGCTCGGCACGGTGACGGCCTGCGGCACGCTCGGCCAGTTCCTCATCGTGCCCTTCAGCCAGCAGATGATCTCCGCCTATGGGTGGCCCGTCGCGCTGATCGCGGTCGCCTGCATCGTCAGCTTCATCGTCCCGCTGGCGCTGGCCATCCGACGGATGAGCAGCACCAGCGTGGAGGCACCATCGACGCAGAAACTCGGCGAAGCGCTCATCGAGGCGCGCAGCAATTCCGGCTATATCCTGTTGATCGTCGGGTTCTTCGTCTGCGGCTTCCACGTCCGTTTCATCGCCGTCCACCTGCCGGCCTATCTCGGCGACCTGGCCTTCACGCCCAGGCTGGCGGCGACCGCGCTGGTCGTCATCGCCGTGTGCAACGGCATCGGCTCGTGGGGGTTCGGCTGGCTCGGCGGCCGCTACCGCAAGAAGCACCTGCTTTCCGGCCTCTACACGATGCGCTCTGTGGCGATCCTCGCCTTCGTCATCACGCCCCCCAGCACGGCCGGCGTGATGATCTTCGCGGCGGCCATCGGCTTTCTCTGGCTCGGGACGGTGCCGCTCACGAGCGGCCTCGTCGCGCAGATCTTCGGCACCCGCTATATGGCAACCTTGTTCGGGATCGTCTTCCTCAGCCACCAGATCGGCGCATTCCTCGGCGTCTGGCTCGGCGGGCGCGTGTTCGACGCGACCGGCTCCTACGAAACCGTCTGGTGGATCGCGATCGCGCTGGGTTTCATCTCAGCGGCGATCCACATGTCGATCGACGACCGGCCGGTGACGCGGCTGCAGGCGGCCGGGTAACAGGACACGTGCCTGCGTAAGAGCGTTTGAGAGGATCGTGCCCGTCAGCGCCCTAGTCCCGGGTCGCCTGGCCGTTGGCGTAGAACTCCCGCCGTTCGAGAAGGTCGAACAGGTCATCGGTGCGCCCGACCTGGCGCAGCAGACCGATGAACTCGTACTCCGAGGCCCCGAGCAGTCCGGCGCGGCTTTCCTCGCGCCGCATATAGGCAATCGCCTGATCGATGGTGGCCACGGCCCGGCGATATTCGCCGAGTTCCGCTTGCGCGGCGGCCAGGGTCGCCAGGCTTTTCGATGATGTCTTGCGCTGCAGCGCACGCTGCGCCCAACGGACGGCCTCGGCGCCATCGCGGACCTTAAGATCGGGCGACGTGGCATAGATCCAGGCCATCGCATTCATCGCCTCGACGAGACCGCGATCGGCAGCCTTGCGATACCAGGCGACGGCCTCGGCGTCGTCCTGCACGACGCCCCGCCCGCGTTCGTAGGCGATGGCAAGATTATAGGCCGCGCGGGCATCGTTCAGGGCGGCCGCGCGCCGGTAGTAGAAGGCCGCGAGCGAATAATTCCGGCTCACGCCCTTGCCCTGGGCGTACATGGTGCCGATGTTGTTCATCGATTTGACGTGACCCTGATCGGCCAGCCGGGCCCAGATCGCCGCCGCCTGTTCGTATTCACCGCGATAATAGGCCTCGTATCCGCGTTTGAAGGCCGCGGCCTGTTCCTTGTCGGTCTCGGGCGGGCTGAGCGGCGAGCGCGCGCCGGGCGCTGGCACCGCCTGACCGCTCTGGGCCTGCGCGGCCTGATCCGGGACAGACGCACCGACAAGGCTGCCGGCCAATAGCGCCAATACGAGAACCAGAGCAAGACGCCGGATTGTGATCATCTGTCGGGGCTCCCTGTAGGCATCCAGACACTTGATGCAGCCGTTGCCGGACAAGTCTCAGCGTCCGGGTTTGTTGGCGTTCGCCTCAAGATGGGCATGCTTGCGAATATGGGCATGAGCAACCTTCCCACAAGACTCGCAGGTAAACCGGCACAGCGGGTTGATCGACATCAGTCGCCAGAGAAATTTCTTCGACGATTCCCGCACCAGCGAGGGAGCCGATATCGGCACGGTCGAAACCGTGACGATCCGGATTCAGGATATCCCGTACCGAATCAGCCGACCCCGCCCTCGCGCAGGCGTTCCGACACCAGCCGGGCGAAGCGCTTCGGGTTCGGCAGATAGGAACCCGCGCGGCGTAGATTTTCGCGCCGCTTGGGAATGCGCATCACACCCGCGATGCGCCGATCGAGGAACTTCCAGGTCGCCTCGCTGTCGTCGGACGCGTCATCGATCCAGTACAGCAACGTCGAGGAATAGACCCCGGCCAGGGTCAGCCGCTTGGTATAGAAATTGAAATCGGTCGCCCGGTCGCCCGCCGCGTACCACATCTCGTCCACCGTCCGGTAAAGCAGGCGCAGCCCCGTGCCGCCATGTTGGGGTTGCGTCAGATATGTGAGCGCGCGGCGGACCGCTTCGCGGTGCTCGGCCACGGCCGCGATCCGCGCGTGCACCAGAAACGTGATCCGCTCGCGGAACCGCATCTCGTCGCCGTTCTCGTCCGCATAGGCGGCGACCATCGTCCGGTCGGCCGCCTCGCTCCAGTGCCCGATGATCTCCGTCATCCCGCCGGGGAAGGCGAGTTTCACGATAGCCGGGTCGAGCCCGGCATCTCCGCCGGCGCGCCGCAGCGACTTCGCCGACCAGCCGTCGAAGGGTACATGGGGCAGCAGCGCGTCAAGGATGGCGCGGCGTTCGGCTGCCATATGCGGCGCGTCAGTTGGCATTCTCGCCGCCCGCATCGCTTTCGCCCGTTTCTTCCGCCTGCCCCTTGCTCAGCTCCTCGACGAAGCCGAACTGGGACATGTCCTCGATCCGGCTGGGATACAGAACCCCGTCGAGATGGTCGCATTCATGCTGGATCACCCGGGCGTGGAAACCTTCCGCGTCGAAGGATATCTCCTCGCCCGCCAATGTCTGATAGGTCACCTGCACGTTGTCGTGGCGGCGCACGACACCTGCCATGCCCGGCACCGACAGGCAGGCCTCGAAATCCAGATTGGTCTCCTCGCCCACCGGCGTGACCACGGGGTTTACCAGCACCGTCAGGGGCACGCCGCCGGCCTCGCCCTCTTCCTCTTCGTCCGCCGCCACCCGGCCGGCCTCGACCTTGTAGACCACGATCCGCCAGGGCATATGCACCTGGGGCGCGGCCAGCCCGGTCCCGTCGGCATCGTCCATGGTCTCGATCATCGCATCGACCAGCCGCGCGACCTCGGGCGCGGTCGGGTCAGGGACCTCGGCGGCGCGGGTGCGCAGAATCGGGTGGCCCATGCGGGCTATTTTCAATATCGCCATAGGCGGAATATGCGTTCACCGCCCGGCTTCGTAAAGGCCCCGGCCATGACGGGGGCAAGAGAAGTCTCGCGCCCGCCCGAGCGATGGCGCTATCCTGTCGCCTCACTTTCCCGATCCGGAGCGACCGTTGGCCGCACTCACCTTTATCGACGGCGACTGGCAGGACGGCAACGTGCCGGTGATCGGCGCCACCTCCCATGCCATCTGGCTCGGCTCGATCGCGTTTGACGGTGCCCGCGCCTTCGAGGGGGTCACCCCCGATCTCGACCGCCACTGTCAGCGGGTGGTCAATTCAGCCGCCGCCCTGCACATGAACGCGCCGCTCTCGGCCGGCGACATCCAGCAGGTCGCGCTCGACGGTGTGGCCCGCTTCGGCCGCGACGCCGAGCTTTATATACGCCCCATGCTCTACGCGGATGCCGGGATGGGCCTGCTCGCGCCCGACCCGGACAGCACCCGGTTCGTTTTGACCGTTTTCGAGGCGCCCATGCCCGCCGGCGGCGGGTTTTCCTGCTGCCTCAGCCCCTATCGCCGGCCCGGACCCGAGCTCGCCCCGACCGACGCCAAGGCGTCGTGCCATTACCCCAACTCGTCCCGCGCCATCATCGATGCCCGCGATCGCGGCTTCGACAACCCGGTCATGCGCGATGCGCTGGGCCATGTCGCGGAGTTCGCCACCGCCAACATCTGGATCGTGCGCGACGGCGTGGCGATCACGCCCGCGCCGAACGGCTCTTTCCTCAACGGCATCACCCGCCAGCGGCTTATTCAGTTGATACGTGACGACGGCATCGAGGTGCAGGAGCGCACGATCGAGACCGGCGAACTGCTCGACGCGGACGAGATCTTCAATTCCGGCAATTACGGCAAGGTCCAGCCGGTGATCCGGTATGAAGATCGGGCACTGCAGCCGGGACCGGTCTACCGCCGGGCGCGGCGGCTCTACTGGGACTTCGCCCACGCAAAGGTCTAGCGCGGCCGCCTGCTTCGACAGGCTCGGCACGAGGGCCAGAGTGACACCAACATGCGCACCAGCCCGTCGTTCCCGCGAAGGCGGGAACCCATAACCAAGAGCGTCCGCCTTGTAGGGCATGGTGTTTATGGATGCCCGCCTTCGCGGGCATGACGAATGAAGGGAAGCGAGAACAGCCCTGCCTAAAAAACCTCACCCTGAGGAGAGGCGGCTTCGAAGACGCCGGCCCGTCTCGAAGGGCGAGGCACCCACGGCATCTAAGCCGCGCTCAGATCCTCGCCATCCAGCGCGCGGCGCAGCAGATCGACCGTCGCGCCCCGGCCATACAGCGCCGCAAAGGAGCCAAACCGCGGCCCCTGGCTCTGGCCGAACAGGACCTCATACAGCGCCCGGAACCAGTCGCGCAGCGGCTCGAACTCATGCGCCTTGCCCACGGCATAGACCTCGTTCTGCAGCGCCTCGCCGTCCGCATCGTCCGGCATCATCGCAAACCGTTCCGCAAGGTCGGCGAGCGCGGCGCGTTCCTTGTCGTCGGGCGCGCGATACTGCTTCGACGGCTTCACGAAGTCCCGGTAATAGGCGATTGCGTGGCCGACGAGCCGGTCGAGGAACGGGCTGTTCTCGGGCGTTGCACCCCGGGAATAGTTTTCGATGAAGCCCCACAGCACCGCCGGGTCTTCGGAGTTGCACGCTGCGGCCAGGTTGAGCAACAGCCCGAAGGAAAGGTCCGCCCCAGCCGCCGGCACGTCGCCGCCATGGATATGCCAGGCAGGGCTCTCGATCTGCTTGTCGGCGTCCAGCGCGGCATACTTCGCCACATGGCTCAGATATTCGTCGACCGACTTGGGGATCACGTCGAAATGCAGACGCTTGGCGGATTTCGGCTTGCCGAACATGTAGTGGGACAGGCTCTCGGGCGGGCCATAGGTCAGCCACTCCTCGATCGTCAGCCCGTTGCCGCGCGACTTGGATATCTTCTCGCCATTCTCGTCGAGGAACAGCTCATAGGTCAGCCCCACCGGCGGCTTCGCGCCGAGGATGCGGCAGATCTTGCCCGACAGGTTCACGGAATCTATCAGGTCCTTGCCCGACATCTCGTAATCGACCGACAATGCCGCCCAGCGCATCGCCCAGTCGGCCTTCCACTGCAGCTTGCACTGCCCGCCCGTCACCGGCGTCTCCACGGTGTCGCCCGTCTCGGGATCCGCGTAGGTCACTGTACCGGCCGCGGGATCCGTCGCGACCATCGGCACCTGCAGCACCACGCCCGTGCGCGGGCAGACCGGCAGGAACGGGCTGTAGGTCGCCTGGCGTTCCGCGCCCAGGGTCGGCAGGATAACCCCCATGATCGCGTCGTAATGGGACAGCATGAGGCGCAGCGTGTCGTCGAACAGCCCGGCCTTGTAACACTCGGTCGAGCTGTAGAACTCATAGTCGAACCCGAAGGTGTCGAGGAACGCCTGCAGGCGCGCATTGTTGTGGGCGGCGAAACTGTCATGGGTGCCGAACGGATCGGGCACCGCCGTCAGCGGTTTGCCGAGATGATTGTTGAGCATCTCCTGCTCGGGCAGGTTCGGCGGCACCTTGCGAAGCCCGTCCATGTCGTCGGAAAAGGCGATCAGGCGCGTGGGGATGTCGGACATCGCCGCGAAGGCACGGCGCACCATCGTGGTCCGGGCCACCTCGCCGAAGGTCCCGATATGGGGCAGCCCGGACGGCCCGTAACCCGTCTCGAACAGCACGTAACCCTTCTCGGGCGTCTGCGCGGCTTCGCCGCCCAGCCGATCGAGGATCGACCGCGCCTCCTGGAATGGCCACGCCTTGGCCGCGCCCAGCATGTCCTGATCGTTTGCCATCTACCCGTTTTGCCCTTGTTCGTCCGCGCGATTTCGTGCCGCGGAACCTAGAGCATTCCGGAATCAGGTCAACCGCCGCTTCGTCGTTCCACGACGCGGTCAGACAGCCGGGCGTTCAGAAATCGACGCGGTCAAACAGATGAGTCGAACCGCGCCCCGCGATCGGGTTCCGGCACGGTGCGATCAACCGCCGGCTCCGTCGGCGTGCGGTCCACCCATGGTTCGGGCGCGCTTTCCGCACCTTGCGACACCTGGACCTGGTCGACCGGCTCACCGGGAATCCGGGGGCCCGTCGTGCCGGTCGCCGGGGCCGGCACCTCAACCGCAGCGGCCGGTTTGGCCACTGGGCTGGGCGCCGGTTCCCGGATCAACGTCGATACCTGACTCGTGGAATTGAAATCCATCATCCTTGCTCCATCCTGGGCAATTCGCGCCACCCCCGATACGGCGCTGCGGAACGGCGACGCAAAGGGATTGGCCAGCGCTTAAACCTGGCCTATCCGGCCGCTTTGGTCACCCGGGATCGCGAGTGATTTTCGTCAAAAACCTGCATGATTTTCGGCAAAGACGCGGGTGATTTTCGATAAATATGTGCCGCATTTGCACAAAGCTTTAGGGATCGCTTTCGGGATTCGGGGTGTCCCCGCTAATGTCCTGCGATGAGTGAGCCGCCCTTCTCCGCCGACCGCCCGCCCCGTGACGTCCGCGCCGTCGACCTGCCCGCGCTTGTCGCCGGCCGCAGCTTCGCGACCTGGCGCGAGGCGGACGGCACCCGCGACGCGCTGGGCAGCGACGAGGCCGTCCGCCGGGCCCGCGCCCAGCCGCCCGTGCTATGTCATGGCCCGGCCACGGCCCGGCGCCTGGGAACCGATCATATCGACGGTTATGACGTGCTGGAGCTGTTCGCCTTCGTCCGGCCGGCGGAATTCACCCTGCCCACCATCCGGGGGCTCGCCCGCACCCTCGGAATCACAGGACCCGAAGACGCCGACGCGCTCATCGCGATCGCCGATCGTCTGCTCACCGACCTGGCGGAGGACCGGCAGGGCTACGAAGACGCCGCCGCCATCGCGCGCGCCCTGCAACGCGCCGGCTGGCTGTGGGCGCCCTTCGTACTGGCGGCCCTCAACACCGCGGGTTGGCCGGACGGCAACGACAGCCGTGTCGTCGGTGCGCTGGCCGTCTGGCGCGAGGTGCCTGAATGGGGTGAGACCGCGCCGGAACCCCCGCCCGGCAACGAACCCGTATCGGCCGACGAAGCCCGCGACCGGCTGGCCTTCCTGCTGGGCGCCGACGCTGAGAGCCGCGCGGGCCAGCGCGACTACGCGGCCGTCACGGCTGAAGCCTTCGCGCCACGTCCCGCGCCCGACAGGCCCAACATCGTGCTGGCCGAAGCGGGCACGGGCACGGGCAAGACCCTCGGCTACATCGCCCCGGCCAGCATCTGGTCCGAGAAGAACGCCGGGCCGGTCTGGATCAGCACCTACACCCGCAACCTGCAGCAACAGATCGATCAGGAGCTGAGCCGCCTCTATCCCAACCCGGACGAGAAGGCCCGCCATGTGGTGATCCGCAAGGGGCGGGAGAATTATCTCTGCTTGCTGAACCTGGAAGATGCGGCCGGGCGCTTCACCACCCTGCAGCGCCGCAACGCGCTCGGCGTGGCGCTCACCGCGCGCTGGGTGCAGGCCACGCGCGACGGCGATCTGGGCGGCGATTTCCCGGCCTGGCTGGTCGATCTGGTCGGGGTCGCGCCGACCCTGGGCCTGTCCGACCGGCGCGGCGAGTGCATCTATTCCGCGTGCAGCCATTATAGCCGCTGCTTCGTTGAGGCCAGCGTACGCAAGGCTCGCAAGGCCCGGCTGGTCGTCGCCAACCATGCGCTGGTCATGATCCAGGCTGCGCTCGGCGCCGGAGACGGCGCGGGCGATGGCGCCAACATCCCATCGCGCTACGTGTTCGACGAGGGGCATCATGTCTTCGATGCCGCCGATTCCGCGTTCGCCGCGCATCTGAGCGGCCGCGAGATGGCCGAACTGCGCCGCTGGCTGCTGGGCAATGAAGGCAGCGGTCGGCGGCGGCCGGGCGGGCGCTCGCGGGGCCTGCGCGAGCGGGCCGAAGACCTGATCGCCGCCGAAGATTCCGACGCCGCCGACGCCCTCGCGGCCGCACTCGATGCCGCGCAGATTCTCCCCGCTCCGGGTTGGCTGAACCGTCTCTCGGGCGCGATGACCGAGGGGCCGGCGGAGGCGTTCCTGGCCGAAGTCCGCGAACAGGTCTTCGCCCGCGCCAGGGCCAGCGACGGCCCGTATTCACTGGAGACGGAAGTACGCCCGCCTTCCGACGGCATGCCTGACGCGGCGCTAGCGCTGCGCGAACAGCTCGTCGCGCTGGCCACGCCGCTGCGCAAGCTCTGCACCCGGCTGATCCAGCGGCTCGATGCCGACGCCGACGAGCTCGACAGCGCCACGCGGGTGCGCATCGAGGCGGTCGCCCGCGCCCTCCAGCGCCGCGCGGAAATGCTCATCGGCGCCTGGATCGACATGCTCGACGCGATCAACGAACCGGTGTCGGCCGCCTTCGTGGACTGGATCGAGGTCGAGCGGATCGACGGCCGCGAACTCGACGCCGGGCTTTATCGCCACTGGGTGGACCCGACGATGCCGTTCGCCGAGGCGATGGCGCCGATCGCCCACGGCATGGTCTTCACCTCCGCCACCCTGACCGACCGCACCGGCAACGCCGCTGCGGAAATCGACGACAATCGCGACACGAACGCCGCGCCGGACACCGACTGGACCAGCGCTGACGCGCGTACGGGGGCGGTACATTTCCCGTCACCGGCGGTGCACGCCCGCGTCGCGTCACCCTTCGATTATGCCGCCCAGACAAAAGTGTTCGTGGTCGCGGATGTACGGCGCAACGATGCCGACCAGATGGCGGCCGCCATGCGCGAGCTGTTCGTCGCGTCCGGCGGCGGCGGGCTCGGCCTGTTCACGTCGATCGCCCGCCTGCGCCAGGTCCATGCGCGGATGGCCGACGCGCTCGATGCGGCCGAGTTGCCGCTCTACGCGCAGCATGTGGATTCCCTGAACGTGGCCACCCTGATCGATATATTCCGGGCTGAGACCGATGCCTGCCTGCTCGGCACTGACGCGGTGCGCGACGGCGTCGATGTGCCCGGGCGCTCTTTGCGCATGCTCGCTTTCGACCGCATCCCCTGGCCCCGCCCGACGATCCTACACAAGGCCCGGCGCGACGCCTTCGGCGGCCGCGAGCATGACGACCTGCTCGCCCGGCTGCGTCTCTCCCAGGCCTATGGCCGGCTGATCCGGCGCAACGGTGACAGGGGCGTGTTCGTCATCCTCGATGCCGCGACGCCGACGCGTTTGTTCGGCGCGTTTCCAGAAGGCGTGGTGCCCGAACGGGTCGGGCTGGTGGACGCGATCGAGGCGACGGAGGAATTTTTGGGAAGTTAGTATCTGCCCCGGCCGGGGAAGCGGGCCGGTGCCGGGTCATGCCATAGGCAAACCCTAACCCGTCCCGAACCAGGCGAGCAGCGCGCTGACGGTCACGATAGACAGGACCGTCGAGACCAGGATCGCCGCCGAGCAACGCTGGACGAATATCCCGTATTTCTGCGCAATCACGAACACCAACGCACCGGTCGGCAGCGCCGCCAGAAGCACCGCGCCGCGCACAAGCTCCGCGTCCAGCCCGAAAACCCAAACCGCAAACCACCAGGTGACCACCGGTTGCAGGATGAGTTTCAACGCAACCAGCCAGCCCACCTCACCAGCCCCGGCCGCCAGCGGCTTGCCGACCATAAATAGACCGATCGCAAACAAGGCGCACGGTCCGGCCGCCGCGCCCATGAGGGCGAGAAAGCTCGACGCGGGTACCGGCAGTTCCAGCCCCGACCAGGACCAGACCACGCCGGCCATCGGTGCGAGGAACAGGGGCCCCCTGACGACAGCCCATACCGCATCGACTAAAACCCGGAACGGCGAGGACCCGCTGTCACCGCGAAACTCGATAATCAAGATCGTCAGCCCCAGCACGACGACATTGTTGATCGCCGTTGCGATCACGGCGAGCAGCGCCCCGTCCGGCCCGAATGCCGCCAGAAACAGCGGAATGCCCATATAGCCCGTGTTGGCGAATATGCCGGTCAGGCTGTGCAGGGTCAGCCCGGCCAGCGAGTTGGGAAACAGAAACCGGGCGAGTACGAAGGTCGGGATCGCCACCGCGGCCATCCCGGCCATAAGCGTCCAGATGAACGGCCAGTTGAATACCGCCGATAACGGGACGGTGGCGATCGACAGGAACATCACCGGCGGCAGGGCGAACCAGTAGACGAAGGCGTTCAGCGCCTCGGAGCTCGATTCGCCGAGAATGCGGAAGCGACCGGCGAGATAGCCGGCGAGCATGATCGCAAAAACGGGAATGGCGACATTGATTACGGCAGACATAAGACCAACCTATTGGGGGTCCCAAAACGTGTCGACGGACTTTGGGCGCCCCCACCGATGACGGCTTGACGCCACCCCTCCCGAACGCTTTAACGAACCCCGCACCAGTAAGGAAGTATTCGATATGATCGAACCCCAGACCGCCCTTGTCTACACCATGGTCATGGTCTCCGCCGCCGACAGCGAGATGACCGATTCCGAAATCGGCCGGATCGGCGAGATGGTCAGCCAGTTGCCGGTCTTCTCCGGTTTCGATACCGAACAGCTCACCGACATTGCGCGCGACTGCGCCGATCTTCTGACGAAAGAAGACGGGCTCGACGACGCGCTATCCCAGATCCGCGACGCGCTGCCCGAGCGCCTGCGCGACACCGCCTATGTGCTGGCCTGCGACATCGCCACGGCGGACGAGAAGGCCAGCCAGGAAGAACTTCGGCTGCTCGAGATGCTGCGCCACACGCTCAACGTCGAACGCCTGACCGCCGCCGCCATCGAGCGGACCGCGCGCGCGCGTTACGCGACCATCTGACCTGACCCCGGAGCGCATCTTGGCGGACCTCAACGGCACGAAAATCGGCTTCATCGGCCTCGGCCTGATGGGCAAGCCGATGGCGCGCAATCTGCATACCGGCGGCGCGTCGGTTACGGTTACCAGCCGCAGCCCGGGCCCTGCGGAAGAGATGGCGGCGCTGGGCCTCAACACCGCCACCACCCCACGCGATGTGGCCGCGGCGAGCGACATCACCATCCTCATGGTCACCGACACACCGTCGGTGGATACGGTCCTGCATGGTGAGAATGGCGTCTTCGCCGGTTTGTCTGCTGACGAGATCGTCATCGACATGGGCACCACCAAGGTCCGCGAGACGCGTGCTTGGGCCGCGGAGACAGAGGCACTCGGCGCGCATTATGTGGACGCGCCGGTGTCCGGTGGCACCGTGGGCGCCGAAGCCGGGAAACTCACCATCATGGTCGGTGCGGACGACGAAATCGTGCCGCGCGTCATGCCGGTATTCGAGACGCTCGGCCAGAACATTACCCATATCGGCGCTGTCGGGGCCGGACAGGTCACCAAGACCGCGAACCAGGCCATCGTCGGCATGACCCTGGCCGCCGTTGCCGAAGGGCTCACCCTGGCCGACCGCGCGGGGGTCGATCCCGCCAAGGTCCGCCAGGCATTGCTCGGCGGCTTCGCCGAATCACGTGTTCTGGATCTGCATGGCGGCCGGATGGTCGAACGGGCGTTCGAGCCCCATGGCCGCGCCTCGGTGCACCACAAGGACATCCTCCAGGCGCTCGAGCTGGCCGAGCAGGTCGGCATCGATCTGGTGTCTCTGAACACCAATCTCGAACTCTGGCAGAAGATGTTGGACCGCGGCTGGGCCGACCTCGACCAGGCCGGTATCATCCGCGCTGTCGAGGAAGAGTAGTAACTCACGCAATTCCGCCAATGCTTCGACACGCCGCCTGCGTCGGCTCCTCAGCATGAGGTGACTTGTTCTGTCCTCACCCTGAGGAGGGACGGCTTCGAAGAAGCCGGCTCGTCTCGAAAGGCGCGACCATCCACACAATCGTCGTTCCCGCGAAGGCGGGAACCCATAACCACCTGCGGGTGCCTCGTTTGACACGGTGTTTATGGATGCCCGCCTTCGCGGGCTTGATCCGGGTATCTCTTCGAATTCTGTCGCGGGCGAGTTTGAAACCCGCCCCTGCACCCGGACGCGGACTTCCACTGTTCGCGGCCACATACGGCCGACCCTGTAGGGGCGGGTCTGCGACCCGCCCGCATTTCATGATCACTCGCCATGAATCAGACAAACACCCAAAGAAAAAGGGCCGCACCGTCGCCGGTGCGGCCC
>JBDXCV010000005.1 GCA_039980135.1 Alphaproteobacteria bacterium | reverse complement strand
CTGGGGCTGCGAAGTCATCCCGAACGAGACGGATGACGTGTTCCAGCCCTGGCACTGGATCGTGATCCCGCAGATCGGCATCACCATGGGCGAGATTTTCTACCTCAAGGACCTCGCGAACGATTGTGATGCGGACAAGGTTTACGAGTTCATGTTCGTCGCCCCGCCGCTGCCGATCACAAGGGGTGTCGGCTCACCGATCAATCCGCAGGCCATCAAGTAGCCTTTGCGGTTTGTATTCTGGGTCGGGCGGTACCGCGGGGTTGTCGGTGCCGCCCGCTCTGTTTTATGACAGCGCAAATACAGTCAGATAGGGAAGAGTGACATGGCTATCGAGTTCCTGAAGCAGGGCATGGACGCCGACGCGACCGACGAAGCCGACAGCAAGGTTCGCGGGATCGTCGAGGGTATTCTCGGCGATGTGAAAACTCGAGGCGACGCGGCCGTGCGCGAGCTTTCCGAACAGTTCGACAAATGGACGCCCGACAGCTTCCGCCTGTCCGATGAGCAGGTAAAGGCGCTTGTGGATTCGCTGACCGAGCAGACGATCGAGGACATCAAATTCGCCCAGACCCAGGTGCGCAACTTTGCACAAATCCAGCGCGACGCGCTGAAGGATGTCGAGGTGGAGACGCTCCCCGGGGTGACGTTGGGCCACAAGAACATCCCCGTAAACAGTGTCGGCTGTTACGTACCCGGCGGGCGCTACCCGATGGTCGCGTCGGCGCATATGTCGATCGTGACGGCGAAGGTCGCCGGTGTGCCGCGCGTAATCGCCTGCACCCCACCGAACGAGGGCGGCCCCCACGCGGCGACGATCGCGGCGATGCATTTCGCCGGCGCGGATGAAATATACTGTCTCGGCGGCGTCCAGGCCGTTGCGGCGATGGGGATCGGCACCGAGACAATCGCGCCGTGTGACATGCTCGTCGGCCCGGGCAATGCCTATGTGGCCGAGGCGAAGCGCCAGCTCTACGGCAAGGTCGGGATTGACCTTTTCGCGGGTCCGACGGAGGTCCTGGTGATTGCCGACGACACCGCCGATGTCGAGATGGTGGTCGTCGACCTGCTCGGTCAGGCCGAACACGGCCCGAACTCGCCGGCGGCCGTGATCACGACGTCGCGCAAGCTGGCCGAGGCTATTCCGACCGAAATCGAGCGTCAGTTGAAGATACTGCCGACGGCGGATGTCGCGTCCGTGGCGTGGCGCGATTACGGACAGATCATCCTGTGTGGCGACCGCGAGGAGATGCGCAGCGAAGCCGATCGTCTCGCCTATGAGCATGTCGAGATACTGACCGAGGACCCGCGCTGGTTTCTCGACAACATGACCAATTTCGGCGCGCTGTTCATCGGGCCCGAAACCAACGTGGCCTATGGTGACAAGGTGATCGGCACCAACCACACGCTGCCGACAAAGGGTGCGGCGCGTTACACCGGCGGCCTGTGGGTCGGCAAATTCATGAAGACCTGCACTTATCAGCAGGTCACCGAGGAGGCGAGCGCGCTGGTCGGGGACTATTGCTCGCGGTTATGCGAGGTCGAGCGGTTCTGGGGGCACAAGGAACAGGCCGATCTGCGCCTGCGCCGCTACGCCGGTCGAAACATCGGCATCGGGGCGACCGACGCCGGAGAATAGGGGTGTCCGACGGAGTTTTTAGCCCCTTGCGCCGATCCGTTTTGCATACCACGCTGCCAGGAGCGGAAAGTTGCGGTCGGCCCATCCGTCGTTGATCGCGGCATCGTAGAGTTTTTCGGCCTCCGTGATGACGGGCAGGGCGAAGCCCTTCTCCCGCGCCAATGTTGTCATCAAGTGAATGTCCTTCGCCGCGCCAGAGACTTCGAATACGGCACCCTCGGGGACATCGCCGCCGAGCGACTGCAAAATCCCCGGCTGGAACAAACCGGCCACCTTCGACGCGCCCGATGAATCACACAGGATGTCGAGCGCGAGTTCGGAATCCACGCCGGCGTCTTCAGTGATCGCCAGCGCTTCGCCCAGCGCCAGCCAGTAGACAGACAGAGGCAGGTTGATCGCGAGTTTCATCGCTGCACCCGCACCGACCGGCCCGACATGGTCGAGCCGGCGGCAGAGTTTCTCGAGTAAGGGCCGTGCGCGTGCCACATCTTCGTCCGCGCCGCCGGCCATGCCGAGCAACTGACCGTTGCGTGCGGGCGGCACGGTGCCACCGACTGGGCATTCGATAAAGGCTCCGCCGACCTCATGCACGACGGCGGCGAGGCTGGTTATCGTTTTCGGCAGGACCGTGCTCATCTCGATGACAAGCTTGCCTTCGAGGCCGCTCGCGAGCAGCCCGTCCTCGTTGCGATAGGCGCGTTCGACAGCCTCGTCGTCGATCAACATGACGATGACCGTATCGCACGCCGCGGCGAGCTCTTTGGGTGTGCCGCAGCGGGTTGCACCGGATTCGACCAGGGGATCGGCGCGGTCGGGCGTTCTGTTCCAGACGGCGATGTCTTTGCCTTCGTCCATAAGGCGTTCGGCCATCGCCGCGCCCATCTTGCCGGTACCGCAAATTCCTATTGTCATGAATTACTCGTTTTCCGTTGCAAAAGTCGCCAGCAGTGCGCTGACTTGTGCTGCATTCTCCATGTGGGGAAGGTGCCCGGTATTCGCGAGGCGGTGTACGGTGGCGCCGGTTGGGAGATTGTCGGCATGAGACGGCGGAATAACCTGATCCTGGTCACCCCAGATACAGAGGATGGGTGCAATGATTTTGCTCAGGCGATCGGCGAACACGCTGATCTGGCGGTCGTCGTCGAAGGTGCCTGCCATGATCACGGAAAGCGCCTCGGGTACCCCGTCCGTGCGTTTGTAGCGCAGGAACCGTTCGATCATGTCGCGGCTGACAAGATCTGCATCATGAACCAACTGGGAAAGTGCCAGCCGTGCGCCACGGCGTTTTTCCGCAGCGACGAGTTCGGAGAGGAAACCGCCGTTGATGGCGGGCGCGAGCCCTGCCGGCGCGATGAGGCCGAGCGAGGCCACCCGGTCCGGTCGGTCGAGCGCGAACGCGATCGAGACCGCGCCACCCAGCGAATGACCGACCAAGTGCGTGCGCGAGATTTCGAGCGCGCTCAGAAACGACGCGACGACTTCTGCAAAGAAACTGATACCGCCGTCGCCGACATTCTTGTCGCTTGCGCCGTGACCCGGGAGGTCCAGCGCGATCACCCGACGGCCGTCGGCAATGGCCGGCTGGTTGAACATCCAGCTTTCGAGATCTGCGCAGATGCCATGCACAAGAAGCAGGGGCAGACCGTCGCCGGTCCCGGTGTCGAGATAGTTGATAGTGCGACCATCGATTTCGATCGTCTGGGGCGCAGGACTGTCTTCCGTTGCGTCCTCGGGTATGAACGCGGCTTCGAAGCTGGCCACGAAGATGTCGATTTCTGAATCATTGATTTCGGCTGGGGCGATGACGCCGATCAGGCCGCCGACGGGAACCGTCTGGTCGACCGCAGCGACATGGCGGCGAAGCAGACCTGAGACGGGTGCCTCATAGGCGTTGTTCACCTTCTCGGTTTCGATCTCGACTATTTCCTCGCCATGGCTGATCTCGCTGCCCTCAGGAGCGAGCCATTCGACGATGGTGCCCGCCTGCATCTGCAGCCCCCATTTGGGCATGGTCAGCTTCTGTATTCGGTCGTCCATAGACACGTGATCCTAACCAGCGATCGCTTTCGCAGCCGCCACGATCTTGTCGGCATTCGGGAGGTAGAGTTTTTCCAGCTCCGGTGCAAAAGGGACCGGGGCGTGGGGCGCGGTGACCTGGCGAACAGGGGCCTTGAGCATCTCGAATGCTTCGCCCGCAACCAGCCCGGCCACGTCGGTGGCAATGCTGCAACGCGGGTTGGCTTCATCCACGACGACGAGCCGGCCGGTTTCCTCGACGCTTTCGAGGATGGTTTCTTCGTCGATCGGCGAGGTGGTACGTAGATCGATCACCTCGGCCTCGATCCCGTCTTTGGCCAACGTCTCGGCTGCGGCTTGGGCTTCGAGCACCATCTTACCAAGTGCGACAATGGTCACGTCGGAACCCTCGCGCAAGATGTTCGCCTCGCCGAAAGGGATTGCATAGGTCTCGTCGGGTACTTCGGCTTCAATATCGTACATCATCTTATGCTCGAAAAAGATGACCGGATCGTCGTCGCGGATGGCTTGAATTAGCAAACCTTTGGCGTCATAGGCGTTCGACGGAACCACACATTTGATGCCGGGCACGGCCGTAAACATGCCGTAGAGGCACTGGGAGTGTTGCGCGGCTGCGCCCAACCCGCCGCCATAGGTGGTCCGCACCACCATCGGGGTCGTCGCTTTGCCGCCGAACATGTAGCGGAACTTGGCGGCTTGATTGAGTATCTGGTCGAAGCAGACCCCCATGAAGTCGCAGAACATCAGTTCGGCAACAGGGCGCAGGCCCGTCGCCGCAGACCCGGCGGCCATACCCATGATGGCTGTCTCGCTGATGGGGGTGTCGATCACCCGCGACGCACTGAACTGCCCGTAGAGACCCTTGGTGACCCCCATGACGCCACCGAATGCGTCTTCCTCTCCATCTAGGCCTGCGCCGCCGGCGACATCTTCGCCCATCACCACGACCGTCGGATCGCGTTCCATTTCCTGACGCAGCGCCTCGTTAAGCGCCTCGCGGATCGTTTTCATAGCCATTGCTCGTTCCCCCGCTTAATAGCTGACGTAGATATCGGTCATAAGATCGGATGCGCCCGGGGGCGGTGCCGCGCGCGCAGCCTTCACCGCGTCGTCGACTATGCTGCGCGCATTCTCGCGAAGCGCGTCCATGTCGTTTTCTTCGAGAAGGCCGGCCTCGACAACGCGTTGCTGGAAGATTTTCAAGCAGTCGTCTTCGGTGCGGTATTTCTCGACTTCGCCTTTGCCGCGATAGGCCTGCGGATCACCCTCGAAGTGTCCGTAGTAACGTGGCGAAAGAGCTTCGATTCCCGATGGACCGTCACCCTTGCGTGCGCGTTCGATACAGGCACGCATCGCCTCGTGGACAGCAAAGAAGTCACGTCCATCGACCTTTTCCACGGGCATACCGAATCCCGATGCACGTCCGGCGATGTCGCCCGAGCCGACCGAGTATTCAACACCCGTGCCCTCGCCGATGTAGTTGTTCTCGAATACGAATACGACTGGCAGATCGAGGACGACGGCAAGGTTCATGGATTCGAACACGGCACCCTGGTTTGTGGCGCCGTCGCCCACGAAACCAATTGCCACGCCGCCGTTCTTGAGTGTCTTGGCGGTCAGGCCTGCGCCGATAATCAGCGGCGCGCCAGCGCCGACGATGCCGTTGGCACCCAGCATGCCCTTGTCCAGATCGGCGATGTGCATCGAGCCGCCCTTGCCGCCGCACAACCCGTCTTTCCGACCGAACAACTCGAGCATCATGCCCGTGATGTCGCAACCTTTTGCAATGCAATGACCATGGCCGCGATGGGTGCTGCCAATGACATCGGTGTCGTCCAGGTCGAGGCAAGCGCCGACGGCAATAGCTTCCTCGCCGGCGTACAGGTGAACGAAGCCCGGCATATCGCCGGTCTCGAATTCCGCGGCGACACGCTCTTCGAATTCTCGGATGGTCACCATTGTGCTGTAGGCCGACAGCAGGTCGTCTCGACTTAGTTGCATCTTGATCCTCCCGAATGGTTCTCGATTGTTAAACGGACTTTAGCGATGTCGATTGGTTGATCGAAACAACCGGGATCGCAAGAGATTGGTGTGTGAACCACATGAATCCCCAAGGTCATGAGAAAAGAAGCGGTCACCCTGTGACCGCTTTAGTGGGAGCTTGGGAGTGGCTGCACGCTCTACACGTGTTCATGAGACGAACTTGGACGCTTAGTCGCGATCCCAATGTCGGAGCAGCGGCTGATTGTTGGCCCGCATGGCATCCATGTAGCGCTTCAGAATCTGTGTCCCGGGCAAGCCCTGCGCATTGGCGCGTGTAGCCCACTCCTTTGCCATTGGCGGCAACGCGGCAGCCCACTGCTTGCGCTCATCCTCCGAGAGCACCTCAACTTCGGTTCCGAAGTTGGCTTTGCATGAGGCGAAACCCTTTTCGGCGCCGTTCTCGACCAAGTCGGCGTTCATTTTGTGCCAGCCCCTTGCGTTGTTGCGCAGCACGGCCTGGACTTCCGAAGGGAGATCGTTGAGACGATCGGTGTTGACCGTCAGCGCCTGCGCAAGAATGGCGCCGAAGGCCGGATCCAGAACAAAGGGAGCAGGTTCGCAAAGTTTGAATGTGCCCATCGCTTCGGCCCAGACAATCATATTGTCGTAAATACCCGTGCTCAGGCTGTTGTAGGCATCGGCCAGGTTGGTCTGAACACCCGCCGCGCCGATGGCCGTGGCCCATGGCAAGTTTGGACCGGCGGCTCCGACTTTGCGTCCCTTGAGGTCGGATATCCTGGTCGCCTTCTTGCTCGAAATGATGTGGTAGTTGTCAACCGTCCCTGTGAGGTAAAGGTTGGTCTGCCCGACGCCGTCCCACAGTTTCTTGAACGCCGGAATATCAGCTTCCATCTCCATGAATATGTCGCTCATCAGGCGCAGATCGCGAGATGTGAAGGGCGTCTTGAACGGCAACTCGTGCAGCGGCAGGCGGTCAGTGTGGAACGGTAATTGGATGATTGTGATGTCACCGAGGCCGGCCTCGGTGGCCTCCAATTCGCCACGCGGACGCGCGATCTGCCCTGAATGGGCAAGATTCCAATTGATCTTGTAGTTACCCGTCTTCGCGAGCGCCGCGTCGACCGCAGGCACGAACCCCTCAAGGACGGCCTTCACCATGGTTGCGGGGGGCGGATAGCCGGACAGGAATGTGAGATCAATTGTCTCCTGTGCCTCGGCCGGCTGGGATATGGCAACTACGGCCAACCCCAAGGTGGCGGCGACCGTCGCGCGCACGCAGCTTGAAATACGATCACTTTGTTTCATGGTTTTCCTCCGGAGTTTGCTTGTTCTTTGAATTGCTACGTCCATGAAACCCGTGTGCAACGAACAGAAAAAGAGTAGAATTGCACTAGTTTATTGCGTGAGAGACATGAATGGACGTCGATTCCCTCCAGATATTCGTTGAAGTCATGCGCCGCGGCAGTTTCGCAGCCGTCGCGCGCGACCGGCAGATTGATCCGTCGTCAATTTCGCGCACCATTGCTTCATTGGAATCCGAGTTGGGGACACGCCTGTTTCAGCGCACGACCCGTCGGTTATCGCCGACCGAGGCCGGTAGCATCTACTTCCAGAATATTGAGCCGATCATTGAAGAAATTGGCCACGCCCAGACGTTGGCGACGAATGTATCTCGGCAGCCTCGGGGAATCTTGCGGATCACAGCCCCGGTCAGTTTCGCTCAGGCGAATATTGTTCCCTTATTGCCCGCGTTTTCCGAACTCTATCCTGATGTCTCGTTCGATCTGGTGCTAACCGACGAGGCGGTCGACCTTTTGAGTGAACGCGTGGACGCCGCCTTTCGAATTGGACCGCTCGACGAGTCGAGCTATATCGCGACCAAAATCGCGTCTCTCGTGGCTGTTGTGTGCGCCAGCCCGACCTATATCGAGCGTCGCGGTTGCCCCAAACACCCCTACGATCTGAGCGAACATAATTGCATGCCGCTTTCGTTGCCTGGTTTCAGCCACCGTTGGCGTTTCCGCAAGCCCGATGCCGAAACCATCGAAATTCCTGTACGAGGCAACTGCACGACCTCGAATGCGATCACCCTCAAGGATCTGGCGATCGACGGCATGGGGATCGTGCTCCAGGCGCGATGGATTGTCGGGTACGCGCTACATGACGGTGATCTGGTCGATCTCTTCCCGGATTACGAGGTCACAGCCTCGCGTTTTGATAACGCGGTTTGGCTGATGTACCCGACGCGGGACTATATGCCGCTCAAGGTTCGGGTCTTCGTCGATTTTCTGAAGGAAAAGTTCCAGTCGCCGCCACGCGGCGAGGCGAGCGGCGAAATCTAAGTCGGCGCGCGGTGTGGAGGCTGGCAGGAGCGCCGCTGTCGCCGTCTGATTGTTTGCATTCAGGGGCCACGGTTTGGGCTGGATTCAACGCCGGTGTCGACCACATTTTATCGCTCTTATGCGTCAATCCACCCGTCACCGTCTCGCAGGCGATGCTCGACCGGAACCGGGTTGGCGAGCGTGGCTTCCACGAAACAGCCCAACTCCGCAGCGTTTAGGACCCTTCGTTGGTCATCGAGTGGTGCATCCGTGTCGAGGTCGATATCGAGCCGGAAATGTATCGGATGCGCGGTGTAGGGCGCGCGGCCCGTTTGCCGGCCTTCCCACTTGATGTCGGCTGTGACCCTCACATCTCCCACGGGAACGCGCAGGCGCTTGGCAAAAGCACGAACCTGCGTCATCAGGCAGGTCACGAGGCCGGTGCAGAAGAAGGCCAGGGGCGGGGGTGCGGAATCGGCGCCGCCATGAAAAGAACCTTCGTCGGATGCCATTTCGAAGCGGTGCTCATACATCGGCGAATCCAAGGGGCCGACCACCATGCGCGCGTCGACTTCGGTACGCATTTTTCCCACCGACTTGGCTTCCATCTCGCACACGACGTCGAACGAGGTTTGCTGATTCTCGGCCATGTGGGCCTCCGCTGTTGATTGTTTCCGATAGCGGCACTCTCGGTGATGCAGACGTTCGGCGAAACGGCAAGCGCACCAGTTTACTGATGTCGTAATTGCATGAATGAGATTCGTGCGGCGCTTGCATGAGTGTCTGGCGGACGAGGCGGTGCGCTCAAGATCTGCGAGGACTAAGTTCTCGCATGTATGAAAAAATGGGGAGTTTCGTCGATGCTTTACATTCTCAAATACTGGGTTCGCATTCCCGAGCACTGGGACACCGACACCGAAACACAGGAGCGCGCCAAGGAAGCGGCTCGTGCCAAGGAACTGATCGCCGATGGCTACATCGTTCGTGCCTGGCGTGCTACGGCCACCCAGGCAACGATCTCGCTCTGGCAGGCGAAGGATCATGACGATTTGCATGCGGCCTTCCTGTCGCTACCGCTTCACCGCTTCTTCTTCGATGTGGAGGTCACGCCGGTCGTCGAGCATCCGGTCTCGCTGATAGCAAAGGACGCGGGTATCGAATTACCTCCAGTCTGATTGCAGGGTAGCGAAAGGTGGACTGGAACAAAGAAAAAGGGCGGCCTTCCGGCCGCCCTTTCCTTTGACGAAGGAACCGATTTCTAGTTGATCGAGTATTTGTGGACCGGCTTGGCGCCCTTCGC
Source organism: Alphaproteobacteria bacterium (assembly GCA_039980135.1). Classification (NCBI taxonomy): domain Bacteria; kingdom Pseudomonadati; phylum Pseudomonadota; class Alphaproteobacteria; species Alphaproteobacteria bacterium. Next base: position 25,407 of record JBDXCV010000005.1, on the reverse strand, counting down.
GATGGCCAGTTCGATCAGGCGACGGAACGTGGCCTTGCCGGGGACGCCGGCGTCCTCATACTCCTGCGCCTTCTGGTTGACCCAGGGTTCGATGGCTTGCGCCATTTCGCGCCGCACGGCCGGGTCGAGATCACGCACCGTCACGCCCTGTTTCCTGAGGTTCTCGAGTGCCGTCACATATTTGATCGTGCTTTCCTGCTCTATGGCGGCTTCATAGACCGGCATTTCTTCCTGAATGATCTTCTGCACGTTCGCAGGAAGTTTGGCCCAGCTGTCCTTGTTCACCGACAGGGGATAGGCCGTCACGGAACCCCAGCCCATGGTCGTGTAGAATTTCGCGACCTCGCCAAACTTGAACCCGAAATAGGGGGCGGGGAAGATGACGATGCCGTCATAAACGCCGGACTGCAGCGCGTTATAGACCTCGTTGAGATTGGTCTGGACCTTCGCCGCGCCGGCGTAATCGAGCCATGGCAGGTTGGGCCCCGCGGCGCCAACCTTGACGCCCTTGAGGTCCGACATCTTCGACCATGCGAAGGTGGTACCCAGCCCGTAATCATCGACGGCGCCACCGCCAAGAAAGGTCTGGTTGTACCGATCGAAGTTCTTCGCGAAATAGTCGTACTCGTCATGCAACTGGCGGGTCGCCGGCCCCATGATCTTGGGATCGCCGGAAATGAACGGGGTGAAGTAGTTGATGTTGTGCACGAAGAGCTTCGTTGGCTCGAAACACGAACAGATCGATCCGAAATCGACCAGACCCTTCTGGGTCGATTCCAGCACTTCGAAGAGGTTGGCGATGGTGCCACCATATCCTTCGATGAACTTGATCTTGTGCTCGGTCTCGGCTGCGACACGCTTGGTGACATTCGGAACGAAGGTTTTCTGCAGCTGGTTGACCTGTGAAAGTGGCGCTGCCGGATGGCCGGCAGCGATGCGCATCGTGAATGTGTCGGCGCTACCTGACGGCTGCAAGGCCGCCATCCCGATCGCGACGGAGCCCGCGAATAGGGCCGTACGGACTATCTGATTTGATGATTGCATTGGGAATTCCCCCTGGTCGTTTCCATTGTCGAAGCCCGGTCGGGCAAATACTGGAACGCGAGTGGAAAATGCTCATACACAATCCCGACAGTGTGGGTCGGATTGGGCTTGAAGGGAAGGGGCACGCGAGAAGGTCTGGTTTCGTAGAGGACAAGCCCGCAAAGAAAAAGGGCGACCCGAGGGCCGCCCGTTTCCCATCATGTGAGTGATTTACTTGATGGTGTAATCGTAGACAGGCTTGCCGCCTTCGGCCTTGACCAAAGCGATGTAGCGGCGGAACGTAGCCTTGCCTGGAACGCCCTGCGCCTCATACTCTGCAGCCTTCTCGTTGACCCAGGGCTCGATGGTGCGGGCCATCTTGCCCCGTTCCACGTCGCCGAGATCACGTACGGTCACGCCCTGTTTCTTGAGTGCTTCGAGCGCCGAAGTGAACTTCGTCGCGCTTTCCTCGTCGACCGCCTTTTCATAAACGGCGGCTTCCTCGGTGATGATCTTCTTCACGGAGTCAGGAAGCTTGGCCCACGTATCCTTGTTCACATTGACCGGGTAGTTGATGACCGAACCCCAGCCCATGGTGGTGTAATATTTTGCGACTTCGCCGAACTTGAAGCCGAAATACGGTGCCGGGAAAATCACCACGCCGTCATACACGCCCGACTGCAGTGCGTTGTAGACCTCGTTCAGGTTGGTTTGGACCTTGGCCGCGCCGGCATAGTCGAGCCAGGGCAGGTTCGGGCCGGCCGCACCCACTTTTACGCCTTTGAGCTCTTCGGCCTTCGTCCAGGGGAACGTGGTGCCGATGCCGTAATCGTCCGTCGCGCCGGAACCGAGGTAGACCTGATTGTAATTTTTCTCGACCTCCTTGGCGAAGTAGTCGAATTCGGTCCAGAGCTTGCGTCCGGCCGGGCCGATCACATGCGGATCACCCGACATGAACGGCACGAAATAGGAAATGTTGTAGTGAAACAGCTTGGTTGGCTCGAAGCAGGAGCAAATGGCGCCGATATCGACGAGACCTTTTTGCGTGGATTCGAGAACCTCGAAGAGGTTGGCGATCGTGCCGCCGTAACCCTCGATGAACCGAACCTTATGGTCGGTCTCCGCCGCGACGCGCTTGGTCACATTCGGAACGAAGGTTTTCTGAAGCTGGTTGACCTGTGCGAGCGGTGCGGCCGGATGGCCCGCTGCGATCCGCAGCGTAAAGCTGTCGGCTACCGCGGCATTCTGAGTGAATGCGAAGGCGGCGGCAAATGCGCCAGCTGCGAGAAATTTGGTGGGATGTTTCAAGTTTCTCTCCTTAGATTTGTTTTGTTTTGGATCGTGAGAACAGTCGACCACAAGCACGCGGACAGGTGCAAGGCCGCGTGCTTGTGGTCGACTGCGATTGTATGGGCCGATGAAAGCGCCAGGTTTGCGGAAATTGTTTGGCAGCTACGCGAATTGGACAAGCCTCATGTTGCCCGGCAACGAAAAAGGGCGACCCGAGGGCCGCCCTTTCCCAATTCGATGAAGGTCGATTTTAGTTGATCGCGTACTTGTAGACAGGCTTGGCGCCGTTCTCGACAGCCAGTTCCATCAGACGACGGAAGGTGGCCTTGCCCGGAACGCCCTGAGCCTCATACTCGGCGGCCTTCTCCTGAACCCACGGTTCGATCGCACGGGCCATCTTGCCGCGCTCTTCGTCGCCGAGGTCACGAACCGTGACGCCCTGCTTCTTGAGGTTCTCAAGAGCCGAGGAGAACTTGCGGACACCTTCGTCTTCAACGGCCACGTTGTAGACAGCGGTTTCTTCCGTGATGATCTTCTTCACGGAGTCAGGCAGCTTCGCCCACGTGTCGTTGTTGACGGTCACCGGGTAGGCGACAACCGAACCCCAGCCCATGGTCGTGTAGTATTTCGCGACTTCGCCGAACTTGAAGCCGAAATACGGCGCCGGGAAAATAACCACACCGTTGAACACACCGGACTGCAGTGCGTTGTAGACCTCGTTCAGGTTGGTCTGGACCTTTGCCGCACCGGCAAAGTCGAGCCAGGGAAGGTTCGGACCGGCAGCACCGATCTTCACGCCCTTGAGCTCTTCCATCTTGGTCCACGGGAACTTCGTGCCCAGGCCGTAATCGTCGAACGCACCGTTGGCGATATAGGTCTGGTTATAGTTGTCCGAGAAGACCTTGTAGAAGTAGTCGAACTCCTTGTGGATCTGACGCGTGGTCGGACCCATGATCTTCGGATCGCCCGAAATGAACGGGTTGAAGTAGTTCAGGTTGTGGACGAACAGCTTGGTCGGCTCGAAACATGAGCACATGGCGCCGATGTCGACGAGACCCTTCTGCGTGGATTCCAGAACCTCGAAGAGGTTGGCGATGGTGCCGCCGTAACCCTCGATGAACCGGACCTTATGGTCGGTCTCTGCCGCGACGCGCTTGGTCACGTTCGGAACGAAGGTCTTGTTGAGCTGGTTCACACTGGCGAGCGGTGCGGACGGATGGCCCGCAGCGATGCGCAGCGTGAAACTGTCGGCTACAGCAGATGTGGTGGTCGCGGCTGCCGCAACGGCCAAAACACCAGCAGCAGCAACAGTCGTAATATGCTTACGTGCTTTCACTGAACGTCTCCCTTTATACGTTTATTGGTTGTGCACAACGTCTGCGAAAATCAGCGGTAACAGAATGTGCTGAAGCTCGCATAAGTCGGAGCGCAACAAAGCAGGAATCGGTAACAAATGCTAGCGGTTATCGCGCTTTCGTTGCGCCGCCGAATGGCACCCGTACCGCCCTCCCGACGGAACTACAATGGACGCCGGCGCAGGTTGCGCATGGCGTGTCATGCAACGCTGTAGTTCGAATGTGGCCGAACCATCACGCTTGTTTGATGAAATCGCGCATCGGCAGGGCAAAAAAAAAGGCGTTCCGGCGCGAACGGTGAGTTTACATCGGGTTTCAGTCTGGTACCTTCAATTACTACTCGCTTGGGAGGGCTTGCGAGTCGGACAAAAATACCGCTTGAGATCACCGGCGGACAGGGAGTCAGTTCATGGTCGATAACGTCGTAAACACTGTGACGCGTGTTTGCAGTACCGTTGCAGCATTCTGGGCGATGGCGCTCGCATTTCTTATCCTCTGGGATATTACGGGGCGCACATTCTTCAACGCCCCGTTTGATGGCACCATCGAGATCGTGGCGAACTCGATGGTCTCAATCCTTTTCCTGCAGTTGCCCTACACGATTTATCGTGGCGCGCATCTGCGCACGACCGTCGTGTATCAGAACCTGAATGACCTGGGACGTCGGGCTATCGATATCTTCGTGGCGCTTCTCGGTATCTGGTTCTTCTGGTCGGTTGCCGTCGGTGGCTGGGAAGACATGATCATCGGCTGGGAGGTTGATGAGCGTGAGGGAGAAGGCTCCATTCGTGTGCCGATCTATCCCGTGCGTTCGCTGATTATCGTTTTCGCGGTTGTGTCGATGCTCGTCTATGCCCTTTTGCTCTGGCACTTCGTGTTCGGTTCGGAGCCGATCACCGATGAGGAAGAAGGTTTGTCAGAAGGCGTTTCTGGCTCGCAAATCTAAACTTCAGAACAACAACCCGTCCGCCCGGATGAAACCGGGCGTCTGACGAAACGGGACAAGGGGACGTTAAAATGGATCCGACAACAGCTGTCATATTGATGCTGATCGTGCTGATCATCGCCGTGGTGATCGGTGTCCACATCGGAATTTCTTTGGGTGTTACCGCACTTGTCGGGACCTGGCTCATGTTCGGGACGTACGAACTGGCGGCGGGGCAGGTCGGCAGTACATCCTTCTTTGCGCTGCGGAACTTTGTCTTCGCGGTTATTCCGCTATTCGTCTTGATGGGCGAGTTCGTCAGCCGATCAGGTTCGGCAGGCGATCTGTACCGGGTGATGAACTTCGGGTTGAAGCGTATTCCGGGCCGGCTCGCCGTGGCGACTGTGGCCGGCAACGCGATTTTCGCCGCCGTGACCGGGACAAGCCTCGCTTCCGCGGCCGCATTCTCTCGGCTGGCCTATCCGGAAATGATCACCGCCGGCTACAGCCGCAAATACGCGCTGGGTTCGGTCGCGGGTAGTGCGTGCCTTGGCATGTTGATCCCGCCGAGCGTGCTGCTGATCATCTGGGGCATTGTGACCGAGATCTCGATCGGCTTCCTGTTCCTTGCGGGCATCCTGCCGGGCATCTTCCTGGCGCTGTTGATGGCATTCTACAGCTCGGGCACGGCGATCCTGAAGCCTGAGGTGGCCCCGAACGTCGATCTCTCGAATGAGAAGCTTACCGGCCAGGAAATGATCAGTGGCGGTGGTGTCATCTTCCTTATCTTTGCGGTGCTCGGCAGCATCTGGGCAGGTTTCGCCACGCCGTCCGAGGCGGCGGCGCTGGGCGCCTTGTTTGGCTTGGTTCTGGCACTGATCAAGGGTGTCAAATGGGATGGCATTCGCGAGGCAATTATCGACTCCGGTAAGGTCATCGCGCCGATCCTGTTCCTGCTGCTGACGGCGCAGATGTACGCCCGGTTGCTGACAACCGGTGGCATCGTCAACCTGATCACGGACACGGTCGGCGGCGCGGGCATTGATCCCAACGTCGCCGTCTTCATCATGATCGTGATCTGGCTGATTCTCGGCACGCTGCTGGACTCGGGTTCGATTATCTTGCTGACCGTGCCCATTTTCTGGCCGATCGCGCAGAACTTCGGATACAACGAATATGCGTTCGCCATCATGGGAATTCTGGCCATTGAAGCCGGACTTCTGACCCCGCCTGTCGGGTTGCTGGTCTATGCGGTGAAGGGCGCCGTGCCCGACAATACGGTCCAGTTATCAGAGATCTTTGCGGGTTCAATTCCGTACTGGATATTGATGCTCTTCGTTCTGGCCTGTGTCTGGATCTTCCCGGAATTGGCGACAGAGCCGATCAGCTGGAGTACCGACATCAACTTCAATCATCAGATCGGGATCAGTTTCAGAGCAAACTAGCCTGACCCTGGATGCAGAATTACGGCGGCGTTCCTTTCGGGGCGCCGCCGTTTTCTTTGCTGAAGATGTATGACCGAGGACGTGACCACGACGGCCTGAGCAGTTCGCGCTAGGCGCTCCGTTCGTTGGCCACACGCTCAATCGCGTCGACGATCGCCTGATAGCCGGTGCAGCGGCAGTAATTGCCCGAGATGAATTCGCGGATATCTTCGCGCGAAGGTGACGGGTTTTTCTGCAGAAGCTCTTCGGCCGTCAGCAACATACCCGGTGTGCAGAAGCCGCACTGTACTGCGTTGCGCTCGTGGAAAGCCTGCTGCAGATCCGAGATGGAACCATCTTCGGACAACCCTTCAATCGTTTCGACCTCGGCGCCGTCGGCCTGGGCGGCCAGCATCAGGCAACCGCGCACGATCTGGCCGTCCACGCGAATGGTGCAGGCGCCGCACACACCGTGCTCGCAGCCCACATGGCTGCCCGTGAGCTCGAGTTCGTAGCGGACGAAGTCCACCAGGTTGGTGCGCGCCGGGATACGCCGGGACACGGATTGTCCATTCACCTTGAGTGTGATGTCGACATTCTGATCCATCTGCTTCGTTCCCCTATGCCGCGAACGCGGTCAGCGCGCGCTTCGTGAGCACACGCGCCAGGTGCATTTTCATTTCCGGTGGGCCATTGAGGTCCGCCATCGGGTCGAGGTCGGCGTCGAGGGCAGACTGGGCCGCCGCGACGGTTTCCTCGTTATGGGGATTTCCGTTCAGCGCGTCGCCGGCCGCGCTCGCCAGCACGGGGCGGTCACCGGCGCCAAGAAACACCAGACGCATATCGGAAAACTTGCCGCCATCGAGGCGTCCTTGTACGCCGATGCCGACAATGGCGTAGTCGCCACTTCGACGGGCGAGTTCCATGAACGCCGTCCGCTCGCCATCGGCGATTTCGGGAACCTCGACGCCGATGAGCACTTCGTCCGGCTGCATCGCGGTTTCGAACAGCCCGAGAAAGAAATCATTGGCCTCGACACTGCGCGTACCGTTGCGGCTCTGGAGGAGCATCTTGGCACCGATTGCCCGACTGACGGCCGGCATCTCGGCAGCCGGGTCCGCGAAGGCGATCGAGCCGCAGAAGGTTCCCCGGTTGCGAATGGCCTGATGCGCCACATGGGGCATGGCTTTCGCGATGAGCGGCGCCATCCTGGCGACGTCTGATGATTCGAGAACCTGCGAGTGGCGCGCCAGCGCACCGATGCGCAAGGTCGTGCCATCGCGGGCGATATCCGACAGGCCGTCGATATGGTTGATGTCGATGAGAATCTCGGGTGCCGACAGACGCATGTTCAGCGTGGCCATGAGACTTTGGCCACCTGCCAGGATGCGCGCATCGTCACCGTGCTCATCGAGAAGATCGAAGACCTGATCGAGATTCTCGGCACGAACATATGCGAATGGTGCGGGTTTCAACGGGCGTCTCCCTTTTCCAACTTGTTTGCCCGAGCTTCGTTATCGGCGCGGTGCAGCTATTGACTAGACAACAACATAGCGCACCTCTATGCGAACGGGGAATGCTTCCATATCTAGCACCCCTACATATTATATTTCACTCAGGAGTACCCAATGGCTGAAGGTAAAATCACGGTCAAGCCGTCGATCTACACAATGCACGGCGTGTCCACGTCGCACGCGCGCACCGACATCACGGTGCGCGATGTTTCGGTGACGACCGATGAACCGCTGGAGCGGAACGGAACCAATGTCGCGGCCTCGCCGACGGAAACCATGATCGCGGCCCTTATCGGCTGCACGAACAACGTCACCATCCGCATTGCGGAACACAAGAAACTGAACTTCGAGCTCATCAGCATCGACGCGGACGTGATTTTCGATCGACGCGGCGTGGTCCTCGCCGAGGAAATCGATGTGCCGTTTCCGGAGATCACACTGACGATCACTGCCAAGACCGATGCGAGCGCAGAGCAGTTGAAGGAAGTGCAGGAGATGCTGCCGATCTTCTGCCCGGTGTCGCGGGTTTTCCAGGCAGCCGGGACGAAGGTCACCGAGAAGTGGAACATCGTTGACTAGATTCTAGTTTCAGCAAGCGGGAGCTGGGCATGGCGCTTACGATCTGGGGCCGTCACACATCTTCCAATGTGCAGAAGTTGCTTTGGGGCTGTGCGGAAATGGGCGTGGATTTTTCGCGCCCGGACATGGCGGGTGAGTTCGGGTTCACCGATGCCTATCTTTCGATGAATCCAAACCGGGTTGTGCCCACGATCGACGACGATGGGTTCATCCTTTGGGAGTCGAATGCCTGCCTGCGCTACCTCGCCGAAAAGCACGGCCGTGGCACGCTGTGGCCGGAAGATCCGCATGTGCGTGCGGATGCGGATCGCTGGATGGACTGGCAAACCGCAACGTTCTGGCCCGCCCTGCGGCCGGTTTTTCATCAGTTGATCCGTACGCCGCCAGATCAGCAAAATAGGGCACTGATCGATCAGGGGATCAAGGCCGCCGGTGAGATCAGCGCCGTGCTGGATAGTGCGCTTGCCGATCGCCGGTTTGTCGCCGGCGACAAACTCACAATGGGCGACATTCCCGTCGGTGGTGTGATCTATCGCTGGTACGAACTGGATATAGCCCGTCCCGAGCGCCCCAATATTCGGGCCTGGTACGAGCGGCTACAGGAACGGCCCGGCTATGCGGAGCACATCATGAACTCGCTGCAGTAGGCGCCTATCGGGGGGCGAGCGAAGACTGCCGTTGCCGGATGGTGTCCGGCCATTGCGACTTGATGAACGCGAGAACCGCCCAGATTTCTTTGTCCGTGAGCCGGCCCTCATAGACCGGCATGTCGGTCGCGACGGGGCTGCCGATCAGTTTGGATAGCCCGAATTTGGTCAAATCGAACAGGGTCTGATCGTCGTGGTGCCACGTGTGCCCCGATGCGTCATGTGGCGGTGCGGGCAAGCGGCCGTTGGCGTTCCGGACCCGCCAGTTCGGTTGCCCTTCCAGCCTGGTGCCGTGGCAGGCCGCACAGTTCGCAGTGTAAATCTCCTGGCCCCGTGCGACCACCTGCGTATCTGATAGGTTTTCACGCGTGACGTCACCGCCCGGGTTGTCGTTGAACCCGCTGTAGGCAGCGACACCCAGCGCAAGAACAACGGCGAATATCGTCAGCCTGGCGCGCGTATTTCGGAATGATTGTCTTACCCGCATGGCGCGGGTGTACAGGTTCCAGTTGCCGGAAGGTCAAGACCGTTTCGGGCCGCCCCGGCGACTTCAGCGGCACATCCGTGCCTGCGATTCAGACCGCAATCTTGCCGGTCGGGAGCGAGAGGCCGGACCCGATGATGATCTCCATGGTCTTGCGCAGATGATCGTGGTGGGCCGCGACGGCGACGTCCGCGTCGCCGGAGAGCGTTTTGTCCATGAGGGATTTATGCTCGTCGCCCTCGGACCGGGCAGGGTAGCTGATCGACGCGGCGAGCTGGCGATAGCGTTTGGACTGGTCGGCCAGAAGTTCGCAATGGGCGAGCAGTCGCGGCGAGCCGCAGTTCGCCAGCAACACCGTGTGAAACTCCCGGTGCAGGACTTCCCACTCGGGATTGAACTCGAACTGTTCGGACTGGGCAGACCGCGGGGTGCGCGACAGGCGATGATAGGCGAGCAGGATCGACTCTTCCCACTCCGGGGTCGTGTTGGCCATGGATTCGCGCAACGCGATCTCTTCGGCCCAGCACCGCATGCGGATGAGGTCATGCAGGTCTTCCTCGCCGATGCCCGCGACATGGAAACCCTTCTGATCCTCGAAACAAACCAGCTTCTCGGCGAGCAGGCGGTTAAGAGCCTCCCGGACCGGGCTGATGCCCACACCGTATCGCCCGCGCAGTTGATCGGTGCCGAGACGGTGTCCGGGCTCGAGCGCGCCAATGATGATGTCGGCCCGCAGCCGGTCATAGACCGATGTGGCGATGGTCGGGCCGCCGGCCCGGCTGTCGCGTTTGATATGTTTTTTTACGGGCATCATTTGTCCGAAATCCGGAACGTCGAGGCGAACCCCCATCGATAGCGGCGAGAGCGTATATTCGAACATATTTCAGTGGAAGAAAAATATTCGAATATTATTGACTCAACACACCGAAAATCGGTTCTATCCCACCAACCAACCTGCGTACCCAAAATAAAGAAAAGTAATCTTGAATCAGGGCAAGGCCCAGGGAGAACATGATGCGTAAATCCAAGTCATTCCTTAAAAAAATCGGCGCCGTCAGCGCCGGTGCCGTCGTCGCGACGATGGCTCATGCGGGTGCGGCAAATGCCGCCGAGACCATCAAGGTCGCCGCGATCGACGGATATTCGCCCAAGTCACTGTGGGTGAAAGAGTTCATCGACTATTACATTCCCGAGATCGACAAGCGTCTCGCCGCAACTGGCAACTACGAGATCGAGTGGAACCAGGCCTGGGGCCAGATCGTGAAGGTTCGCGGTGTGCTCGGCGGCCTGCAAAAAGGCCTCGGCGACATTGGCGTCGTGACCACGGTGTTCCATGCTGACAAGGTGCCGTTGCAGCTCGTCGCCTACGCGACCCCGTTCGTGTCCAACGATCCGGGCCTCGTCGCCAAGACGGTTGACGGTCTTGCCGACACGCATCCCGAGTTCAAGGCGGCCTTCACCAGGTTCAATCAGGTCTATCTGACCAACCTGGCCGTTCTGGACACCTACCAGATCTTCACCAAGGATTCGGTGAAACAGCTTTCCGACCTCAAAGGTCTGAAGCTTGGCAGCGCGGGTCTGAACCTGCGTTGGCTCGAGGGCTTCGGTGCCGTCGGTGTTGCGGGCAGTCTCGTGACCTATCACAACAAGGTCGGCACCGGCGTGCTCGACGGGTTCATGCTGTGGCCGGAAGCGGTTGTCGGTCGCAAGATCTACGAAGTGGCACCCTATATGTTGAAGGCGGATCTCGGCACGGCCAACTCCAAGGTCATCAGTGTCAATGCGGATTCCTGGAAGAGCTATCCGGAAGAAGTGCGGGTCGCGATGCAGGAAGCCGCACACGGCTACCGTGACAAGATGGGTGCCGATGCCCTGGAGGTCGCTGCTGCGAGCTACAAGGCATTCACGGCCAACGGCGGCACGACCACCGTCCTGAGCCAGGATCAGCGTCAGAAGTGGGCGGACGATATGCCCAATGTCGCTGCTGACTGGGTTGCCGCGCGCAACAAGGAAGGCAATCCGGGGACCGCGGTCATGAAGTCCTACATGGATACGATGCGGGCGGCCAAGCAGCCGATCCTGCGTCAGTGGGACAAGGAACTCGGCTCCTAAGCCGCAGACCAAAAGGGTTCGAGTATGTCGGATCTAGCTGAAGGGGCGCCGCCGGTAGGTGGCGCCCCTAAAGATATTCTCGATCGCGTCCTGACCGTGATGAACACGGTCGGGTCGCTTTGGATATTCGTGCTCATGGTGATGATCGACACCGACGCCTTCAGCCGGACTTTGTTCAACCATCCGATCCATGGCGTGAACGAACTGGTGGAAATGTCGATTGTCGGTATCGTCTTCATGCAGATTGGTGACGCGACGCGCCATGGACGTCTGACGCGTTCCGACGGTTTTTATGGCCTGATGCAGCGCAAGGTGCCGAAGTTCGGACATGTGCTGGGGGCCGTATTTGATCTCCTGGGCGTCCTGTTCCTGGCCATCGTGCTCTATGGCGCGATCCCGGAACTGATTGATGCCTACCAGCTGAACTATTTCGTCGGTGAAGAGGGGCTGTTCACGGTTATCGAATGGCCGATCAAGGCCGTCATCGTGCTTGGTTGCACCGTGACGTTGCTGCAGTTTCTGAAGTTTGCCGTGCGTCACATCGTGCCGCTCGTGCGCGGCACGCGCTAGCCGCGCCGCACCGGAAGGGAAAACCCGGATATGGGTGGTATTGAGGTCGGTATTATTTCGGTCGGGCTGATTGTTGCCCTGATCTATCTGGGACTCTACATCCCGGTCGCGTTGGGCCTGGTGTCGTTTCTGGGCGTCTGGGTAATCCGCGACAATCCGAATATCGCTGTTGCGCTGCTCTCGGAATCGATCGACGGAACGATTTCGGAACTGGTCTTTGCGTCCGTGCCGCTGTTTGCGCTGATGGGGTTGATCGTGAGCAAGGCGGGGCTCGGCAAGGACGTATACGAGGTCGCCAACTTTGCCTTTTACAGGGTCCGCGGTGGCCTCGGCATCGCAACCGTTGCCGCGAACGCGATTTTCGCCTCGATTACGGGTTCGTCCATTGCATCGGCTTCCGTGTTTACCCGCGTCGCGGTGCCGGAGATGCGGCGGTTTGGCTATCGGACGCGTTTTACTGTTGGTGTCGTGGCGGGGTCGTCCGTTCTGGGCATGCTGATCCCGCCCTCTGCGATGCTGATTATCTACGCCATCGTCACCGAACAGTCGGTCGGGCGCATGTTTATCGCCGGCATCATTCCGGGCATCCTGCTGGCGATCGCGTTCGGTGTCCTGATCCTGGTCATGGCGTATCTCGTGCCGCGCTTTGTCGGCGGCCAGGAGGCGGCGGATGTCGCCGCGGAAGACTGGGCCAATCAGACCTGGATGGATCTGGTTCGAAAGATCATCCCGGTCATTATTCTTGTGTTGGTCGTCCTGGGTGGCATCTACGGTGGTGTATTCACACCGACCGAGGCGGGTGCCGCCGGGTCACTCGCGGCGCTGATAATCGCGGTGCTGAAGCGGGCCATAAGCTGGCGCGATCTGTGGGAAGTGCTGGTCGAGACCGGTTACATCACCGCGACCATTCTGTTCCTGATTATTTCGGCCTCGATGTACAGTCGGATGCTTGGTGTGGCCGCGCTGCCGACCGTGTTCGGCGAATGGCTCAATGATTTCGATCTGTCACTCGGCCAACTGATGTTCATCTATGTGCTGCTCATGGTGCTGCTTGGGACGATCATCGAAACCGCGTCAATCATTCTGATCGTTGTCCCCTTGTTCCTGGTGGTGCTCGAAAGTTTCAATGTGGACCTGGTCTGGTTCGGGATTGTGACCGTGGTTGGTGCGGAGATCGGCCTGCTGACCCCGCCGCTCGGGATATCCTGTTTCGTGATCAAAAGCGCGATCAACGACCCGACGGTCTCGTTGTCGGATATCTTCGCCGGGGCGTTCCCGTTTGCGGTGACGATGTTCCTGGTCCTGCTGGTTCTCATCGCCTACCCGCAGCTCAGTCTGTTTCTTCTGGAAATCGGTTACGCGACCTGACGGTGCCGGCGTTTGTGCCGGCACGCGCTGGTTTTCCCCGGATTGATTGCCCATAATCACGGCCATCCAACCGGGGGAAGTGATGAAGATTTTCAAGGACCGTCTGCCGTATTCCGCCATCGTCGACCGGCCGGAATGGAAGCTGCCCGACGGCAAGCGCATGGCCGTCTGGATTATCGCCAATGTCGAGGATTGGGATATCGCCCGGCCCATGCCGCGTGTGGTGCTGCCGCCGCCAATGGGTGTGCCGTTGCTCCCGGATCTGCCCAACTGGGCGTGGCACGAATACGGCATGCGCGTCGGCTTCTGGCGTATTCGTGACGCGCTGCGCGACCGCGGCATCATCCCCACCATGGCGGTCAACGGCCGGGTCTGTGAGACCTATCCGCGCGTGGCCGAGGCGGCGCTCGAGCTTGGCTGGGAGTTCATGGGCCACGGTTATCTTCAGGGCCCGATGCACAAGCATGACGATCAGCAGGAGCAGATCGACCGGGCTTGTGCCGCGATAGAGAAATTCTCAGGCAAGAAGGTGCGCGGCTGGGAAAGCCCGGGCATGACCGAGACCTTCCAGACGATCGACTGCCTGAAACGCGCCGGCATCGAGTATGTCGCCGACTGGGTGCTCGACGATCAGCCGGTGGAGATCGAGACCAGTGACGGTCCGATGATGTCGGTGCCGTATACGGTGGAGACCAATGATATTTCCATGATGGCCTTGCAGCAGCATTCATCCGACGAGATGTTCAAGCGTTCGAAAGACCAGTTCGACCGCCTCTACATGGAGAGCGAGCATTCGGCCCGCGTCATGTCGATCAGCCTGCACATGTATCTCACCGGTGCGCCGCACCGGATAAAGTATTTTGAGGAAATACTGGATTACATCCAGGGGCATTCCGACGTGGCTATCGTGCCCGGCGAGACGATCATGGACTGGTACCGCGAAGCCCACGCATAAAGGCAAGTTTCTTATGGCATTGCTGCTTACACCGCCCGTTCAAGGCACAATTGAACAGTGGCGCGACGCCATTTTGCAGGAAATTCCCGATCAGGAAATACGCCTCTGGCCGGATGTCGGTGACCCGGCGGATATTCTGTACGTGCTGATCGGTCGTTTTGACATTGCCAGCATGCCCGAAATGCCAAATCTGCGGCTCGCCATGCCGATGTTCGCCGGGGTCGATCACCTCCTTGCCCACCCCAACATGCCAGCCGTGCCGATGGTTCGGGTGGGGCCGCCGGAGGGGGATGTGGCAATGACGGAGTACGCGGTGCTTCACGTGCTGCGACACCACCGCCATATGCCCGAACATCTGGGCCAGCAACGGCAAAAGTTGTGGAGTGTTATTCCTCAGAAGCTGCCTCGTGAACAGCGGATCGGTTTCATGGGCTTCGGGATGATGGCCGAACCGCCTGCCCGGGTGCTGCATGGCCTGGGATTCGATGTGGCGGCCTGGGTGCGAAGTGACCGGCAGGACGCGGACATCGAGATGTTTTGCGGTTCCGAGTGGTTGCCCGATTTTCTTGCCCGTACCGACATCCTGGTGTGCCTGCTACCGCTAACAGCCGAGACCGAGGGAATCCTGAATGCAGAAACATTCGCCCAGATGCCCGAAGGGGCGGCGATCATCAATCTCGGGCGGGGCGCCCATCTCGTCGACGATGATCTGATTGCGGCTCTCGACAGCGGACAATTGGCCGGTGCGACCCTCGATACGACCAAGCCGGAACCCTTGCCGGTGGACAGCCCGCTCTGGTTACATGAGGGGGTCACAATCATGCCTCATACAGCGCGCAGGGTGCGTCCCGATGACGTGGGACCGCAAGTGGCGGAAGCGATCCGCCGAGATCAGGCGGGTGAGCCGCAATTGTGGGCCGTGGACCGGTCGGCTGGTTACTAGGGGAGAGGCAGAAATGGCACTGACAGACACGCAGGTGGCGCAGGCGGCCGATATTCTCGCGGGTGCGTTCAAGGCACGAACGACGATTGACGCGCTGCCGGCGGATTGCGGCCCGGCGAATGCCGCCGAGGCGGTGCAGGTGCAGATCGCGATGCTCGACCGGCTGGGACTGGATGCAGCGGGTTACAAGGCCGGCTTCACCAACCCGCCGATGCTCGAGAAAGCCGGACCCGACGGGCCCATGGCCGGGGTCATGTTCCGCGACTTTACGGTCTCCAGCGGCGGCAGCCTGAAACGCGCAGACGTTGGAACGGGCGCCCTGATTGAAGCCGAGATTTCTTTCCGCATGGGTGCGGACCTTCCGGCTCGTGAGGGTGGTTATAGCGAGGACGAGGTGATTGCCGCCGTCGGCAGCGCGATCCTCGGAATCGAGTTCGCGGTGCCGCGCCTCAACGACCCCCTCGGCCAGCCGATGGTGCACCTGGCTGCCGACAATGGTGCGGCCATGGGGTTCGTGGCGGGGCCAGATATTGCGGACTGGCAGTCCCGCGACCTCAAGACGCTGGAGATCGAATTGCTGTTCGACGGTGAAGTCGTCTCGGAGGGAATGCCGCTGCCGGCACGGTGCGACGAGCGCTGGTCGCTCACCTGGATCGTCAACCATTTCGCCGCGCGCGGGGTGGGGATCAAGGCCGGAGACCTTATGACCACGGGTGCGGCGGCCGCGCCCAAGCCGCTGGGAAACGCGAAAGACGTCGTGGCACGATTCGCCGGTGTGGGTGACGTCAATGTCACCGTCGAAGACTGACGCGTAGGTTTAACCTGATCCGGCTGCTCACATTCGCGCTCGCGGCGACGCTTCTGGTTGTGGGTCTGGGCATGCCTGCCCAGAGCGAAGACCTCGCGGCGCTCAAGAAGCGGTTGCTGCCGGGGATAAAAGGTGAGGATAACCGGCAGATCGTCGATTCCAGCGACTACCCCTGGAGCGCCATCGGCCGGGTCAACACCCGGATCGGCGGTTTCTGCACCGGCACGGTAATCGGCCCGCGAGACGTGCTGACGGCGGCCCATTGTCTTTGGAATAAACGCACCAAGCGCTGGCTGGTTCCCGAGGCGGTCAACTTTCTTGCGGGATACCGCCGTGGGGATTTCATCGCCCACGGGAAGGTGGTGGATTACACGCTCGCGGATCCGTTGCTGAACCCCGATGACGGCCCGCGTTTTCGACCCAACGACTGGGCTATCCTGCGCCTGGCCGAGCCGATCGACGAAGTTACGGGGACGTTGACTCTCGGACTATCCGGAACCCCTGTGCGAACGTATCTTCAGGCTGGCTACAGCAAGGACAAGCCGCATATCCTGACCCTCGACGAGGGGTGCCGGGTCGACGACAAACCGAATAATGGTGGCCTGTTGTTTCATGGCTGCGACGCGGTCAGCGGCGATTCGGGTTCGCCGATACTGGGCCTGTCGGGCGATGCACTGGTCGTCCTCGGTGTCCATGTGGCGACGGCGCCGAGACGCGGTAGCGACAGTCTGGGCATCGCTATTCCCATCGATTCCGTGGCAGATGGGATGAATCCGACGCCATAAGGCTTGTTAACGCTCGCGGCCGCGCTTATGTGACTGTTTCACGATTTGGGGACACCCGTTCATGGCTGAAGCCGACCAATTGCAGTCCAACGCCGTTCTGGACGGACTGATCAACCGAAACTCGACCCCACCGCGCCTGTTCGACGGACGCGAACCAGCGCGCGCCGACATCGATCGCATGCTGGAGGCGGCGATGAGCGCGCCCGATCACGGTTTTGTCCGGCCCTGGCGTTTTCACATCATCGAAGGAGACGCGCGCCACAAGCTCGGCGGGTTGTTCGCGGACGCGCTGCTGGAGCGCGAGCCGTTCGCGCCGACTGCCGCGATTGAGAAGGAGAAGGGCCGCCCGCTGCGTGCGCCGACCATCGTCGCGGTTTGTGCCAAGGTCGACCCGTCGCGCGCGCCGAAGGTGCCGGTAATCGAGCAGATCGTCGCCACGGCGGCGGCGATGGAGCATCTTGTGCTGGCCGCCCAGGCGATGGGCTATGGGGCGATCGTCCTGACGGGCCGCAACGCGCACGATCCGATGGTGCGCAATGCGTTCGACCTCTCGGGCGAAGATGAGCTTCTGGGTTTTGTTTATATCGGCTGCATCAGCGAGCCGACCCCGGCCAAGGAACGCCCCGCCGCGGCCGACTTTACGAGTGATTGGTCGTAGAAGCGGGCTCACAATCACCGTGCCTGAGATACGCGGATCAAGTCCGCGTATGACGGGTGTAGTTGGGGCAACTCTCTCGACGTCGTCATGCCCGGACTTGATCCGGGCATCTCGTTTCAACCCGAACCACCGATGCCGGGAAAACAAATGGCCGGGACAAGCCCGGCCATCTTTCTGAATTCCGGATGTCCCCTAGAAACTCTCGCTCCAGTGCACCATCGGCAGGCCGGCCACCGGTGAGGTGAAGTAGGGTATGTTGGTTGCGCGAAGGCTGCCGACATAGACTGTCTTCAGGTCCGGGCCACCGAACGTGACGGAGGCGCACCATTTGGCGATGTCGCCGCCGCATTCGAGCAGCAGGTCTGCCGTGACTTCGCTCTTTTGGAAGGCCGCGTCGAGCTTTGCGACTTCTTCGGGACTGGAATCGTCGAAGATGATGTGCAGATCACCGTCGGGCTTGATGGCGAAAATGCCGTCATTCATCACATGGGTGCCCCAGAGATTGCCGAAGGCGTCGAAGGCGATGCCGTCGATCAGGCGGCCATGGTCGCTCGGGCCGTAGATTTCCTTTGGCCCGAGACTGCCATCGTCGGCGATCCGGTAGCGCGCGATGTTGCGGCCGCAGGTCTGGACGACATAGAGCCATTCCTCGTTTTCATCGAGCTTGCACTCGTTGGAGAAATGCACGTCATCGGTAACGATCCGTACGCCCTTGCCCTCTTCATAGAGCAGGATCCGGCCGTCGACGATGTCCGGGCTGATCGCCTTGGGCCAGTCGTGGAGCATGGTCGAGACGGTGATCCAGATGCGGTTCTTACTGTCACGCGCCACAAAGTTGACCTTGCCGATCTCCTCACCGTCGACCGTGTCGAACATGACCTCGGTCTCGCCGGTACGGGTCATCCGCTCGAGGCAATCGGTACCGAAATTCGAGATCAGGATATCGCCGTTGCTGGCGAAGGCCAGGCCGTTGGGCAGGGTACCGTCGACGAACTTCGAGGCTTCGTCGTCAGTCGATTCGAACGCTTCGGCGTCATGGGACTGGGTGATGATCTCCTGACTGCCATCGGGCTTGATGCGCACGACGCCGCCACGGGCGTCCGCGGACCAAAGGTCGCCGTTTTTCTCGGCCAGAATGCATTCGGGCCGCTGCAGCCCTTCGCCGATGAACTTGAAGTCATCTTTGGTGACGGTGAACCCGTCAATCGGATTGTTGGCCATGGTTTTCTCCTCCCGGAACCTCCGGGGTGTGTGACCGGATGTGCCACGCGGAACGGGCCCGCGTGGCACTTTGGTTTTTATGATCCGGTTTCGGTGACGTTCCGGCGTGAACCTAGAACTTCACCATATCGCCGCCCTTGAGATCGAGGATCTCGCGGGCTTCGTCAGGTGTCGCGACTTCCAGCGACAGGTCTTCGACGATCCGGCGGATCTTCGCGACCTGCTGGGCGTTGGATTCGGCGAGCTTGCCCTTGCCGATGTAGAGCGAGTCTTCCAGACCGACCCGCACGCTGCCGCCGAGGAGGGCGGACTGAGTGACGAAGTTCATCTGGTGGCGACCTGCGCCCAGTACGGAGAAGACATAGTCGTCACCGAACAGCTTGTCGGCGGTCTCCTTCATGTGCACCAGATGTGCGAGTTCGGCACCGATGCCGCCCATGATCCCGAAGATGAACTGCAGGAAGATCGGGCCCTTGAGGCGGCCCTGGTTGTACCAGTAGGCCGTGTTGTAGAGATGACTGATGTCGTAGCACTCATGCTCGAACTTCACCCCGCGCTTATCGTGCAGCTCGGTGATGATGTATTCCATCTGCTTGAAGGTATTGGTGAAGATGAAATCGTCGGTCATCTCCAGATAGGGCTTCTCCCAGTCGTACTTCCATTTGTCGTAGCGACCCGCCAGACCAAAGATACCGAAGTTCATCGAACCCATGTTGAAGGAGGTGACTTCCGGCTCGGCACGCACGGCTGCGGCGATGCGCTCGTCGACAGTCATGCCCAGGCCGCCACCGGTCGTGATGTTCACAACCGCGTCGGTGTTCTGCTTGATGCGCGGCAGGAACTCCATGAACACGTCGGGATCCGGCGTCGGTTTGCCGTTCTCCGGGTCACGGGCGTGAAGATGGATAATCGAAGCCCCGGCCTCGGCCGCTTCGATAGAGGACTGGGCGATCTCATCCGGTGTGATCGGCAGATGGTCCGACATGGTCGGCGTGTGGATCGCGCCGGTAATCGCGCATGAAATAATGACTTTGGATTGTTTCGCCATGGATATTCCCCCTGAGGTCAAAGTTAGTTTAGTTTCTGTTGGCCGGACACCGGCCACCAAGACGTTTTTATCGTTGGCATCGAGCCTACAATCGCGGCCCTGCCAAGTCCAGATTTGGACGCGCCTCAACCCAGTTCGAAACTCGTGATTCCAAACATCCCCGGGAACCGCATTTGCGGCGCGAGGCCCCGATACATGCGCACCGTTTCGAACACGCGCTCCATGCCCAGCCGTTCGCACAATTCGAGCGCGTCATCATTGGCAAACGGCGGGTCCAGATAGATCTGGTCAGCACCGGATTTCGTGACGAGGCTGCGGACCAGCCGTTCGGCTGTTTCCGTGTCGTCGGCGAAGAGCGGTCCTATCTTGTGACCCTCGCGACACGGTCGGATAACGCCATAGCCGCTGATGTCGCCGTTATCGACGGCTGCAATACCCAGATGCCCGGCGGCCGAGAGCCAAGCGTCCAGGAAACGCTCGCGCGATGACGGGAAGAACTCCCTGTCGTAGGTCTTGACCGCCGAGATGTGTTCGGCGTCGATCTCCACGAGATCATCGCTGCTGTCGGTGATCGATGAGAAGTCCGGATTGCCGCCAAATCGAATGCTGCGATGGGTTCTGAAGAACCCGGCTTTCCGATAGGTCATTTCCTCTTCAACGACGGCATCGAGCCCGATCACCACGCGTCGATCGATCTTGTCCGTGACAAACCGCCACAGAGCGAGCCCGATTCCCCGGCCACGGTAATCGGGATGCACGATATAAAAGCCGAGAAACGCGAAGCCTCGCTCGTATCTGACCACGGACATGCAGGCGACCATTTCGCCCTGCAGCCGGGCAACCCAGAACCCCTCGGGGTCTGCGGCCCAAAAGCACTCGGCGTCGCTCAGGCCCGGGTTCCAGCCTTCGCGCGCGGCCCACTCGATCATGACGTCGAGGTCTTCGCGCTCGGCGCGGAATATCTCAATTTCGTTTTCCATGGTCACTTCAGCCAGTTTCGTAACAGGATTGTACGCGCCGGAGGTGCGCTGTCATTGTCCCCATCGCAAGGCGACAGGATCGAGCGCGGCCGCCAGGTCGAGCAGCGTCTTGCGCACTTCGGGTGCGAGCGGCGCGATCGGGTGGCGGCAGAAATCCGACTTGATAACACCACCGGCCTTCATCACGGCCTTCGCCGCACGGAAGCCGCACAGCCGGTTTTCGTGATTGATCGTCGGTAACACCCGTTCATAGATGGTTTTCGCGGTATCCCGGTCGCCGTCCAGATGTGCTGCGATCGCCGGTCGGACGAGATCGGGGATCATGGCCGACGTCATGCAGCCGGTCGCACCCGCATCGAGATCGGCCAGCAGTGTGATGCCTTCCTCGCCGTCGAAAGGGCCTTCGATGGCATCGCCGCCTGCGGCGATCAGGACGCGCAGTTTGTTGGCGGCCTGGGCGCATTCGATCTTGAAGCATTTGACGGCCTCGATTTCGCGGGCCATCCGGACCAGCAAATCCACCGGCAGGTCCGTTCCAGACAAGGGCGCGTCCTGCACCATGATGGGCAGCCCGGCTTCGCCAGCGGCGGCGAACTGTCCGACGATCTGGTCGGGTGTGCCGCGCAGCAGCGCGCCGTGATAGGGCGGCATCAGCATGATCATGGCCGCGCCGAGCTCTGCTGCCTGACGCGCGCGTGCAACGACGATATCGGTGGCGAAATGGCTTGCGGTCACGATGATGGGGATCCGGCCCGCCACATGTTCGAGTGAGAGGCGGGTGAGTTGATCGCGCTCGTCGTCCGATAGCAAGAACTGCTCGGAGAAGTTGGCCAGTATACAAATGCCGTCGACGCCCTGGTCGATCATGCAATCGAGGACCCGTTTCATGCCCTCGGGGTCGATCGCGCCGGTTTCGGTGAACGGCGTGGGCGCAACGGGCCAGACGCCACTATATGTGTGTGTGATGCTCATGGGTTCTTGATACCAAGCCCGATCGCAAATGCCCATGGTTGACAGTGTCTCGGGCCGGGACGTTCAATGTGAATGGCTACAAGGGCAGGGGAACATGCAATGGGCGAAACACTCTTCACCAATGTCTCCATTATCGACGGCACCGGTGCCGAACCTTTCAACGGAAGCGTTCTGGTCAAGGGAGGGCAAATCTCGGCGGTAACGCGGGATGGAGCCCCCACGGCAGGTGCGGCCGATATCGTGGACGGCGGCGGTGCCACCCTGATGCCCGGTCTGATCGACGCCCACGCCCATCTGAGCTTCCTGGATGCGGCTACGCTCGGCGAAATCAACGACTTGACCGCCGAGCGGCATATCCTCGAGACGGCGAAGAACGCGCGCAAGATGCTGGATCACGGCTTCACCAGCATGTTCAGCGGCAGTTCGGCCCGCGACAATCTGGAAGTCGCGCTGCGTGACGCGATCAACGCCGGCGATATTCCGGGCCCGCGGCTCAAGGCCGCCACCCGGCAGATGACCGTCACCGGGGGGTTCGGGGATCTGGGTCGCGATGGTATCGCCTCGCTTGTCCTCGACGGCCCGGAGGCGTTTCGCGCGGCCTGCCGGACGGCGGCACGCGCCGGCGTGGACACATTCAAGATCGTCCCGTCGGCCCAGGGCTCTGGTCCGGATCCGCTGGCTGAAGACACGGCGATGTCGGACGACGAGGTCGCGGCGGTCTGCGCTGTGGCAAGGCAGCGGGGCCGCATGGTCGCGGCCCATGCACGGTCGGCGGAAGCGGTGAAGATGTGTGTGCGCAATGGCGTGCAGGTGGTCTATCACGCGACCCTGGCCGACGACGAAGCGAAAGACATGCTCGAAGCCGAGCGCGAGCGCGTATTCGTGGCACCGGCCATGGGTCTGCCGTACGGGCGCATTACGGAAGGCGAAAAATACGGCGTCGCCACGGATGATTTCACACGGGCGCGGGCGGAGAAGGAAATCGAGACCGTCAGCGCGACGATGGCGGACCTGCGCAAGCGGGGCATCCGGATTCTGCCGGGCGGCGATTATGGCTTCAAGTGGAATCCCCACGGCCGCAACGCCCGGGACCTGCAGATGTTCGTCGAATTGTTCGGTTTCACGCCGCTGGAGGCCATCCAGGCGGCGACGCAGGCCGGGGGCGAGCTCATGGGGGAGCCGGGCCGGCTGGGTCTGATTGCGGACGGCGCTTTCGCTGATCTGGTGCTGGTCGATGGCGATCCGGTCGCGGATATCTCGATCCTGCAGGATCCGACGCGTTTCCTCGCAATCATGAAAGACGGCATCTTCCACAAGGCGCCGGCGGGCAACCAAACCGGGCAGCGCGTCGCTGCCGAATAACAAGCAGTCCGGCCGGGATCATCGGCCAGGGGGAAGAGAAAATGAAACTTGTGACTTTTACCGTGGCGGGTGGCGCGCCGCGTGTTGGTGCGCTGAGCGAAGACGAGACGCAGGTTGTTGATCTCGCGGCGTCAGACAATCAGCCCTATTTCCAGACCATGCTGGCATTGATCGAGGCCGGCGACCAGGCGGTCGCGCGGGCGCGCGAGATCGTTGCCGCATCGGGTGATGACACGGGTGGCGGGGTGGTATTTCCGCTCGCGGATGTTGGGCTTCTGACGCCCGTCCCGCAGCCGCCACAAATACGCGATTTCCTGTGTTTTGAGAGACACTTATTGAATTCCTTTGATATGTTACGTAAGAAAAAGGCCCAGGCTGAACCCGACCCGGAGGAGGCGCTCAAGCGGTTCGAGGCCGAAGGCACATTTGCCATTCCGCAGATCTGGTATGACCAGCCGCTTTTCTACAAGCCGAGCCGTCTGGGTGTGATCGGCACCGGGACCGACGTCATCTGGCCGTTCTTCTCCGAATTGCTCGATTACGAGATGGAATTCGGCTGCTGGCTCGGCAAGGGCGGAAAGGATATCGATCCGAAGGCCGCCACGGACATGATTTTCGGTTATTCGATTTTCAACGATATCTCCGCGCGCGACACCCAGGCCTATGAGATGCCTGCCGGTTTCGGGCCGGGGAAGGGCAAGGATTTCGACACCGGCAACATCATCGGCCCCTGCATCGTGACCGCGGACGCGTTCGATCCCGGCGATGCCGAGATGATCGTCCGAATCAACGGCGAGGAGCGCTCGCGCGGCAATTCGGGCGAGATGTACCACAAGTTCGAAGATTGCATCGCGCACACGTCGCGCGCTGAGACGGTGTATCCGGGTGAGTTTTTCGCGTCCGGTACCGTCGGCTGGGGCTGCGGGCTGGAGCATGACAAGTATCTCGCCGACGGCGACGTGGTTGAACTCGAGGTCACGGGGATCGGCGTCCTGAAGAACAAGATCGTCAAACAGGCCTAGGGGGAAACATTTCAATGGCGAAATGGCAATACACCAAGGGTCTGCACGAGGTCGGTAACGGGCTCTACGCCTATCTGTTGCCGGATGGCGGTTGGGGCTGGTCGAATGCGGGCCTGATTGTTGATGGTGAGGAGACGGTACTGATCGACACCCTGTTCGATCTGCCGCTGACCCGGGACATGCTGGGGACGATGCGCGACGCGGTACCGGCCGCGAAGGATATCGGTCGGCTGATCAACACCCACGCCAATGCCGACCATGTCTGGGGCAATCAGCTGGTCAGCGACGCGGAGATCATCGCTTCGACGGGCTGTGCCGAGGAGTTCGATCACTTCCCGCCAAGCAGGCTCGAGGAAATGATGGCCGACGCCAAAAACCTGGGCGTTCTCGGAGAATTCCTGGAGCATTGTTTCGCGCCGTTCGACTTCTCCGGGATCGAACTGACGCCCCCAACGACCACATTCGACGATCGCATGAGCCTGAAATGTGGTGATCGGGAGATCGAACTGTACAATGTCGGGCCGGCGCACACGCGTGGGGACATCCTGACCCATCTGCCCGGCGACCGGCTGATCTTCACCGGCGACATCATTTTCAATGGCGGCCACCCGGTGATCTGGGACGGCCCGATTTCGAACTGGCAGAAGGCCTGCGACATCATCCTGTCGCTCGACGCGGATGTGGTAGTGCCGGGCCATGGGCCGGTTACGGACCAGGCGCATGTCCGGGTCTTCAAGGGCTATCTCGACTATATCGAGACCGAGACGCGTAAATGTTTCGATGCGGGCCTGTCGGAATGGGATGCGGCATGTGAAATCTCGTTGGCTGACTACGACACCTGGGGCGATGCGGAGCGATTCATCGGCAACGTCTATGCGCTCTATCGGGAGTTTCGGGACGACGGGAGTAAGCCCGAGGTGATGCCGGTATTCGAGGAGATGGCGCGTTTCCACAAAGAGGTCATTCTGCCCCGACTCGCGGCTGGTTAATCGCCATGTGAACGCTTGTCTGTTTTCGGTCACAAACCCCGGAAAGTCGGGGTTCAGACGTTAACCATTTTACATGTTCTTGGTTGTAAGGTTTGCGGCCTGACCACTACTATCGTGTGGGTTTGAATCGGCGACGCTGTGTGCGTTTTCGTCATTTTTCGGGGTGCGTTCGGCGCCCCGATCTCGGTGTACAAGTGGGGCTTGAATGGCACGACGACGCGGCAAACGCGGAGACGACAATCTTGTTGGCACGAGCGGCCGCGACCATATTGACGGTCGCGACGGCGACGACACGATTTCCGGGGGCGGCGGCGACGACAAACTGAAGGGCGGTCGCGGCGAGGATACGATCTCCGGCGGATCGGGCAACGAC
>JBDXCV010000004.1:0-80000 GCA_039980135.1 Alphaproteobacteria bacterium | reverse complement strand
CAAGGGTGTTTAAGAACCCGGCCGGCGCGCATGCCCTGAAATCCGCGCTAATACAGCCCCTAGCTAAAGTAAAGCCCGCCATTCATGTGCACGGTCTGACCGGTCATGTATCCGTTGGCAGCCAACATCACCGTGGCCATCGCCACCTCGTCCACATGGCCCATACGGCCTATGGGAGGCGAGAATACGTGCTGCTCGGGCGAAGCGGTCGTCGTCATGCCGGTATGAATGAGTACCGGCGACACGGAGTTGGCGGTCACCCCCTCCTCTACCAGGCGGAGTGCGTAGGCGCGGGCCAGCGCCTCCATCCCGCCCTTCGACGCAGAATATTGGAGGCTGATGCGCCCGCCATTGTGAGCCGCGCCGGACGCGATGTAGATCAATCGCCCCCATTTGCGTTCCCGCATGCCCGGTAGGACCGCCTGAGAACAAAGAAATGCCGAAGTCAGGTTTGACTGCAAACCAAGATTGAAATCGACTTCGGTTGTTTCCTCGATTGACTGGTGAACGCCGACCCCCGCATTGGCGACCAGAATGTCGATGGGCCCGAGTGCTGTCTCCGCATCGCTGACCATACGCAGAACATCGTCATTCTCGGTCACATCGCCCTGCACGGCCGCTGCCCGGCCACCCGCGGCCTCGATGGCGGCAACTGTGTCCCGTGCGGCGTCGGCGTTGGAAACATAGTTGACAGCCACGACCGCACCAGCTGCCGCAAGCGCATGCGAAATTGCGGCGCCGATACCCCGGTTGCCTCCGGTCACCAAGGCGACCCGGCCGGTTAAATCCATCACGTCCATTTTGAAATCCTGTCCGCTGCCCCGCGCTACATCACCGCGCCGACTTGCCAGGGAATGAATTCATTGTCACCAAACCCGAGCGCCTCGGACTTCGACTGAGTGCCGCTGGCGATGTCGAGCATGTAGTCGAAGATCTCCAGGCCCACATCTTCGATGGTGGCATCGCCATCGGCGATCTTGCCCGCGTTGATGTCCATGTCCTCGGACATGCTCTCATACATCTGGGTGTTGGTCGCGAGCTTGATCGACGGCGACGGCTTGCAGCCATAAACCGATCCGCGCCCTGTGGTAAAGCAGACCAGGTTCGCGCCGGATGCGACTTCGCCGGTGATGGACGCCGGGTCGAAGCCGGGCGAATCCATGAACACGAAGCCCTTGGTATCGATAGGCTCGGCGTATTTGTACACACCCGCCAGATTGGTCGTGCCGCCCTTGGCCGCGGCCCCGAGAGACTTCTCGAGGATCGTCGTCAGTCCGCCGGCCTTGTTGCCCGGCGACGGGTTGTTGTCCATCGAGCCATGGTTGCGGGCGGTGTAGTCCTCCCACCATTTGATCCGGTCCACCAGCTTCTGGCCGACCTCAGCGTTGACCGCACGGCGGGTCAACAGATGCTCGGCACCGTAAATCTCGGGTGTCTCCGCAAGAATGCCCGTGCCGCCGTTGGCCACCAGCCGGTCCACCGCATTGCCCAGAGCGGGATTGGCGGTGATACCCGAATAGGCATCCGAACCGCCGCACTGAAGCGCGACAGTGAGTTCGCTCGCCGATACGGTCGAGCGCGTCGCGGCATTGGCCGGTTCCAGCATCGTGCTGATCCGCTCGATCGCCTGGTCCACGGTCTTCCGCGTGCCACCGGATTCCTGGATCGTCATGGTCTGGAATGTATCGTTCAGCTCCAATCCATATGCATCGAGCAGGAACGGGATCTGGTTCACCTCGCAACCCAGCCCGACGATCAATACGCCGGCGAAGTTCGGATGACGCGCGTAGCCCCACAGGGTGCGCTGGAGATTGGCGTAGCCGTCACCGGAATCCGCCATGCCGCAACCGGTCGCGTGGACAAAGGCCGACACACCGTCGATATTGGGATAGTCATCGAGCTTGCCGGTGGCATTGAACGAGTCTGCGATGTAGCGCGCGACCGTCGCCGAGCAGTTCACCGACGTCAGGATGCCGATATAATTGCGCGTCCCGACCGATCCGTTCTTGCGCACATAGCCCTCGAATGTCCGCCGCTCGGCCTCGGGCACCATCGCCGTCTCACGCAGGTCGGTTGCGAACTGGTAGTCGCGGTCGACCATCCGGAACTCGCAATTCTCGGTGTGGACGTGATCGCCCGCCTTGATATCACTCGCGGCAAACCCGATGATCTGATCGTATTTGACGATGGTCTCACCATTGGCGATAGCACGGGTCGCGATTTTATGGCCGCGCGGGATCGGCGCGTTCGTGGTGACACTCTCTCCCGGAATGGCGGTGTTCGGCAGGATCTCGGCCCGGGCGACAACAACATTGTCGGCGGGGTTCAGGCGGATGGTCAGGGGGGCGGTCTCGGACATCTGGTCTCACTCGAAAGGGTTGCGGACGGGCGCCGCGGGGCGATCGCAGAATTACCCGGCTGATCGAAGCAGGCCGGTTGACGGTTCAGCTAGTGCTCACGCATATGCGCCGCGATTGCTTGCTTTACCCGTCCCGGCTGCGCGTCTACCGCCTCGGCCAAACGGCGTAATTCCTTACGCAAACCATACACCTGATCCATTAGCGAAAGAACCGTCGGCACACCCTCTTCGGCAATCGCCATATCCCGGCGAATTTCCCGCACCAGGCGAAGCCGCGCAATGTCAATCTCCCGGAACCAGAGTTCGCCGCTGCGCGTTTCCGGCAACACCCAACCCTGCGCCACCCAACGCCGAAGCTCGACGCGGCGTACACCCGGTATGATCTTCAAAACTTCGGTTTCGCGCATCGGTCAGGCCTCCAAGCCGGATCGTGGATCGTAATTGTGCCGCTGCGACCAATCCTCGAGAAAGGCCTCCAGTTCGGCATCGGGCGTGTCGGGAAGCACCACCCGCAAGGTGACATGCTGATCGCCCCGTGTGCCCGACTTGCCGCTCGGGACACCCTTGCCCTTCAGCCGCAGCCGGGCACCGGTGTTCGACCCCTTGGGAATGTTCATGGTCACCGGTCCGTCGATTGTCGGGACACGGACCCTGGCCCCGAGGACCGCTTCATGGAGCGCCACGGGTAGCTCGATGTGGATATCGTTTCCCTGGCGCCGGAACAGGCTGTGCGGGCGGACATGCACGGTCACCAAAGCGTCACCCGTGGGCCCGCCCCCGAGACCCGGCGCGCCCTTGCCTTTCAGGCGCAGGACCTGAGCATCGCGCAAACCCGCCGGTATGGTGAGGTCCAAGGATTTGCCGTCGGGCATGGTGATGCGCGCCTTCGTGCCGCGCACCGCGTCGAGAAAACTGACGTCATACACATAGCGAACGTCACCTCCGCGCATGCGGACCGTGCGGCCACCGGACTGCGCGTGGCCGAACAGGTCGGAGAACATGTCCCCCATATCGGCATAACCATCAGCGGAATGGTATGGATGATCGGCGCCGGCTTCGGCGTAGTGGCGGTAGGAGGGCTGTTCGGCGCGTTCATGACCCTCGGCATCGATCTCACCGCTGTCGAACTGCGCGCGTTTTTCCTTGTCGCCGACGATGTCATAAGCGGCCTGGGCTTCGAGAAAACGTGCCTCGGCCGCCGAATCCCCCGGTTTCAGGTCGGGATGATTTTCCTTGGCGAGCTTGCGGTACGCCTTGCGGATTTCATCCGCAGATGCCGTCCGATCCACGCCAAGAGCTTGATAAGGGTCCTTCGCCACGAGCTTCTTCCATAATATGGTTCCCACCACATTATTTAGTGCTTGGCGGCGATCTTTTAAGTGGGAGAAAAGGAACCGCCACGGAACGTTGCGACATGTGGCGGTTCCCGTCAGCCATGCCTAGTCCACCTTGCAGGCGACAGCATCCATCTCGACAAGGAATTCGGGCCGCGCGAGCCCCTTGATCGCAAGATAGGTTGATACCGGTCGGTGGCCGTTCAGGAACTCCTGACGGCCCTCGCTGACCATGAACACGTCCGATGGGTCGAGCGAGAAGACGTTGAGGCGCACCAGATCCTCAACCCCCATATTCGCCGACTTCAGGACCTCAATGACATTCAGCCATATCTGCCGGTGCTGGGCTTCGAAGCCGATCGGCATTGTGCCCTCCGGGGTGACGCCGACGACCCCGGCAATATGCAGGGTGCGGGCGCCCGCGGGCACTTCGATGCCATGGCTGTAGAAGGCCACGGGCGGGGCGATCGTATCGGGATTGTGAACTTGCAACATGACTCTTTCCTCCATGCGGTTGGTTCCGACATCAGAGGCGAGCCACGCAGAATCATGCCGACACGGCGGCGACCCGCATCAGTGCCGCGGCAAGTATGGCATGAATGGAGGATATGGTAGCGGAGGAGGGACTCGAACCCCCGACACGCGGATTATGATTCCGCTGCTCTAACCAGCTGAGCTACTCCGCCCCAAGTGCGGCTGCGGATATAGGTGGTGCGCTTACTGCCTGTCAAGCCGGGCGCGCGCGCCGCCCCCGCCCGAGCATCACCACACCCACGACAACGAATGCGAACGCGGCCAGATGGAAGAGTTCGAGGCGCTCACCAAGGATCAGGATGGCGAGTGCCGTGGTGAACAAAGCACGGATATAGTTGGATATAGTCGCCTTGTTCGCGCCAAGCGCGAGGACCGACGTATTTGTGAACCCGACCGCGACAATCGCGACGGCGATACCGACCCAGGCCATGATCGCGGCGGCCTCCCAGGTCACCGGCATCGGCATGAACACGATGGACTCGGTGACGTAGAGTGGCAACATCACCAGCATAGAGAAACACTGCACGGAGAGCAGAATTTCCGCAGTGGTAAAATTACCGGGAATCTTCCGAAGCAACGAATTGTGCACGGCGAAGCCGAACATCGCCGCCAGCATGATCAGATCGCCGATATTGGGTTTGAGGCCCAGAAGGATCGCCAGATCGCCGCGCGACAGGATGACGAAGACCCCGACTGTCGCCAGCACGATCCCCACGGCCTGAAGTCGCGAGATGGACTCGCGAAAAACGAGGAACGTGATCAGCACCGTCGCGACGGGCTGTACCGTCGCGACAACGCCGCCGTTGATTGCCGTGGTGAAGTGATACGCGACATAGACTGCGGCATTGCCGAACGGGCCCAGCGCAATGGCCAACACCAGGAACAGCTTCCAGTGATGGCGTAACTGGCCGCGCTTGGCCCAGACCGAGCGGCCCACGAACGGCATCAACACCGCGGTCGCAATAAACAGCCGCCAAAAACCAACCCCCATCGGCGGCATATCGCTATGCACCCACCGTCCGATGATGTGGTTCGACGCCAGAATGAAGGCGGCCGCCAGAATCATGGCATAGGGCCAAAGCCCCTGGCGGAACCGGCTGTCTTGCGCGTTGCTCATCCGAAAAGACCCGGCCGGGCGCCGTCACCCGGCCGGCTTGGAAGAATGCTACTCAGGCTTCGCGGCGATGGTCTCCATCTCGACCACCCATTGCGGGTTGGCGAGCTGGCTGATGACCACCCAGGTCGACGCCGGCACATGTCCCGGTGCGAGATACTTCTCGCGGTGCGGCACGAGGTACTGCAGGCCTGACGGATCGGTCGAATAGACGTTCAGGCGCACGATATGTTCCGGGCCGAATCCGGCGTCTTCCAGGATCGCCAGCGTGTTCTGCCAGATCAGGTCATGCTGGGCCTCGAAACCCTCGGGTACCGTGCCGTCGGGGGTAACGCCGACCTGCCCGGCGGTGACGAGCCAGCGCGCGTTCGGCGGAACTTCGACCGAATGGCTGTACAAGGCCGCGGGCGGGGCTATGTTTGCGGGATTGCGTGTGACGAGCATGGTGTGTCCTCCTGAGGATCGGTCATTGGAATTCGCTGTTATGTGGCCAGTAGCAACCGACCATGGGTCATGCTACGCAATCCCAAACGGGCGCGCGAGCGAAAGCCCGGTAGATGCGGATTGATTTCGGCTCAAGCCAGCTCGAGCAGATCGCGGACGAGTTCGTTCGGCGCGGAATAGAATGGTGAATGATCGGTGTCGATCGTGAACACCCGGTCGCAAGGCTGCGCGGCGATCATCGCCCGCTGCATGTCGATCGGAATCGCATTGTCGCGTTCGCATTCGACGAAAGCGCGCCGTACCGCGCCGAACCGTTCCGGCGTGGTCTGAGCCTGGCACTGCAGCGGTTCCACAGCCTGAGGCACCAACCGCTCGATCGCGCGCGCGACATCTTCGGCACTACATTCGCCATAGAATGTCGGCGGAATAATTTCCTCGGGTATGGTCGACGACAGGCCGTCTTCGGAGATGATTCGCTTCGAAGCCATATCCACGGGGCCCTCGAATTCGGCCAAAGCCGCGCGGTTCTGGCCATTCTTCGGCATCATCGCCGTCAGGTATACAACCCACGCGATCCGGTCCGGAAGGCGCTCGGCAACCTGGGTGATGGTCATCCCACCCAAACTGTGGCCAACGAGAACGACCGGCTCGGTTTGCGCCGACACCACGTCGCAGACATGGTCCACATAGGCGTCGAGCGTGACATCTTTCATCGGCACCGTGTTGTCGCCGTGCCCCGGCAGATCGACGGCGATCGCCGTGTGCCCTGCAGCTTCGAGCAGGGGAACGACCTTCTCGTAGCACCACCCGCCGTGATAAGCGCCATGGACCAGGACATAGATGCTCATGCTGCTTCGCTCCGTTGATCGTTGCGCTGAATCCAGCCGCCGCCCAGAACGCGGCCACCGTCGTAGAAGACCGCCGCCTGCCCCGGCGACACGCCGAACTCGGGAGTGACCAGTTCGACGGTCGCCCGACCGTCGGCACCGCCTTCGATACGCCCCGGCACAGGCTCCATGGTCGAACGAATCTTGACGGTCACATCCAGGCCTTCGGCGGGCGGGGAATCACCCTCACCCAGCCAGTTCAAACCATTGACCATGATGCGTGACGTCGCCAATGCCGAACGCGGGCCAACGATGACCCGACGCGCATCGGGGTCCAGGCGAACGACATAAAGTGCATCTTCTTCCGCGTCCTTGCGGCCGCCGATACCCAGCCCACGCCGCTGGCCGATGGTGAAATTCAGAATCCCCTCGTGCCGGCCCAGAAAGGTGCCATCCATGTGGACGATGTCTCCCGGCTCCGCCGCACCCGGCCGCAGCTTCTCGACGATCTGCGCATACTTGCCGTCGGGCACGAAACAGATGTCCTGGCTGTCCGGCTTCTCGGAGATTGCGAGTTCGAAGCGGCGCGCATGTTCGCGCACCTCGTCCTTGGGCATGGCGCCGAGCGGAAACCGCAGAAAGTCGAGCTGCTCAGGGGTCGTGGCGAACAGGAAATAGCTCTGGTCGCGCGACGCATCGACGGCCCGATGCAGCTCCGCCCCACCGACGCCGCTCTCGCGACGTATATAGTGACCGGTGGCCAGCGCATCGGCACCGAGATCGCGTGCCGTGGAGACGAGATCGCGGAACTTCACCGTCTGATTGCAGGTCACGCACGGAATCGGCGTCTCGCCGCGCGCATAGGCGTCGGCGAAATTCTCGATCACGTCCTCGCGGAACCGGGATTCATAGTCGAGCACATAGTGGGGAAAGCCGATCATGTCCGCGACCCGGTGGGCATCGTAGATGTCCTGGCCTGCACAGCAGGCCTTGGCGCGCGCCGTCGCCGCCCCATGGTCATAGAGCTGCAGCGTGATCCCGACGACGTCGTAGCCCTGCTCGTGCAACAGCGCGGCCGTCACGGAACTGTCGACACCACCCGACATCGCCACCACGACGCGCGTTTCGGCCGGCGGACAATCAAATCCCAAACTGTTTGGCTTCTGGCTCACGGGCGGCAATATAGGCGTGTCGGGACATTCGGCAAATAGGTCACGAATGCGTATCCCGCTTGATCGGGAGACGCCGAGCCGCCATCTTTCGAGCAAGCATTACAGCAGCACGCCAAACGCCATGAATGACATCGGGAAATACAGATTTGCAGCGGCCACCGGGCTCGTCCTCTTTATACTGGCGGGCAGCGCCCCGGCCCGTGCCGATCTCGGCGAAGACATCCGGCGCTGTGCGGCCATCGGCGACGAAACCAAGCGGCTGGCATGTTTCGATACCGTCGCCGCCGAACTCGCCAACGCACGCAACGCCGCTGCCGCCGCGGCCATCACCGCCCTGGAACGGGAGTTCCGATTCGATCCGGGCCTGATGACCGGTCCGCTCGCGTTTCGGATCACCGTCAGCGGCAATCAGGTGGTGAGCCGCGAGACGGCGGCCGCCCGCGAGGTCGAAAACGTCCTGCGCCGCGTCCAGAAGGTCATCGGCGGCACCGACGACTGGAGTGTCTCTGTCATCGTACATGGCGGCGGCGTGACGCTTAGCCGCGGCCAGCCCTACTCGGGCGGGGAACTGCTGGCCCAGGCTCGCACCGGCATGGCGCGCACCGGACTCGACGAAAATCGCTATACGGTCGCGCTGGGGCCGGATGCACGGCCGGTCCTGTGGGACGACGGGCGTGTGCGCAGCGCCAACGAGAATATCGAGATCGAGATCATCTTCGCCGAGACCACGCGTTAGCGATCGTCAAACCGCGTCCAGCCCCATCTGCCAGAAATCGGCCTCCAGGCGGCTCGCCTCCTCGAATGTCCGGCACAGTTCGTCCATGCGTTCCCGCCCCGCACGACGGGTCCACAGCCGGTCGAGGGTTTCGGCATGGGCGCGCGCAGCGGGCTGATAATCCTCGCCGGCATACATTTCGATCCAGGGGGCATAGGGATTGCCGACGCGCCTGGTTCCGGGGTCGGACGCCAACCGCGCGCCAATTTCGCCATAGCCAATCACACAAGGCGCCAACGCGGTATAGAGGTCGAGCAAATCGCCCTGATGGCCCTTTTCAAGAACGTAGCGGGTGTAGGCCATCGTCGCTGACGCCTCGGGCAGCAACTCCATCTCGGGCTCGGCAAGGCCCCAGCCGGCGCAATATTCGACATGCAGCGCCATCTCGGTGTCCACGATGGCACTCATCCCGGCTGCCGCATCGCGAATATCGGCGAGCGTGTCTGCCTTGTAGGCCGCGAGGGCGTAGGCGCGGGCAAAATGGATGAGGAACAGATAATCCTGCGCCAAGTAGTGCCTGAATGCGTTTTCCGGGAGGCTGCCATCCTGAATCCCGGCCACGAACGGGTGCGCGACGTAGCGTTCCCAATTGGGTGATGCCGCACGCAGGCGCGGGAAGAGATCCAGATCGTCGAGATACGCCATCAGCCAAGCATGAGATTGCGCGTCGAGCCCGGCAGATGGACCTTCAGGCCATCCATCGCTTCGGTCACGATGATCTGGCAGCCGAGCCGGGAGGTCGCCTTCAGGCCCGGCGCGAGGTCAAGCATGTCTTCCTCGTCCTCCGTCGGTGCCTCGAGCCGCGCATACCATTCCGGTTCGACGATCACATGACATGTGGAACACGCCATCGCGCCTTCGCACGCACCTTCGACGTCGAGCCCGTTGTCCCAGGCGATCTGCAGCAGCGAATGACCGAGCGGCGCCTCCACATCATGTGAAGCGCCGGCGCTGTCTATGAAAGTCATTCGGGGCATGAAAGGCTCAAAATCAGCTGGGCGGCTGCCTAGACGTGGAAGGACTCACCGCAGCCGCATGTACCCTTGGCGTTCGGGTTGTCGAAGACAAAGCCGGACTCGAACTTGCCCTCGCGGTAGTCCATCGTGGCGCCGATCAGGAACATCGTCGCGGCAGGGTCGATAAACACCTTCACGCCCTTGTCCTCGATGACTTCCTCGAACTGCTTGGCGTCCTCGGCATATTCGACGACATAGGACAGGCCCGAACAGCCGCGCGTCGAGAGCCCCACGCGCAGCCCGGCGACCCCCTCGTCGGCCTTGGACATCAGAGACTGCACCCGCGCCGCAGCGGCGTCGGTCAGGGTTATGATCGGCTCAGGCATTGTGAACTCCTCCGCAATCCTTGCGGCGATCTATATAGGTCATTCGACACCGAGGGCCAGTTTGGCGTCATCGGACATCCGGTCCGTATCCCAGGGCGGCTCCCAGATCAGGTTCACCACGACTTCGCCAATGCCCTCGACATTGGCCACTGCGTTCGCAACCCAGTAGGGAATTTCACCCGCCACCGGACATGCCGGTGCGGTCAGGGACATGTCGACCCGCACCGAACCATCGGTATGAATTCCGAAATCATAGATCAGTCCCAGATCGTAGATATTCACCGGAATTTCGGGATCGTGCACCGTCCGCAACGCCGCGATGACCGCCTCGCGATCCGCGATGACCGTGCCGTCGGGCAAGGGTTCGCCGGCCCGAGCCGTGATCTCTTCTCCCGGTGGCAGCGGGGCGAACATGCCGAGCGGCGTTCCCGTTCCGTGTTCAAAGCTCATACCGGTTGATCCTATTCCGTCGAGATTTCGTCTTCGCCCTGCAGGGCGGCGACCATGGTGTGCCACGGCAAGGTGGCGCATTTGACGCGCGTTGGGAACTCACGAACCCCTGAAAGGACCTGCAATTTCTCAACGTCATGGGGCAACTCGCGTCCGTTCTCCTCGCCCGTGCACATATCGTGGAACGCCTCGAACAGGCTCTGCGCCTCGTCCTGGCTACGCCCCTTGAGCAACTCGGTCATCATCGATGCCGACGCCATGGAGATCGCGCATCCCTTGCCGAGAAACGATGCGTCCACGACGCGCTTATCGCCATCAAGCTTGAGATAGATCACAAGTTGATCCCCACATAGCGGATTGTTGCCGCGTGCTTCGTTCGTGGCATCGTCACTGGCATGGAAGTTCCGGGGATTCTTGCCATGCTCCAGGATAACTTCCTGATAGAGTTCTCTAAGGTCATCACTCATCAGCCAAACAACTCCTGCACGTCACCCAGGGCCGCCACGAGGGCGTCGATATCGGATCTGTTGTTGTACAGCCCGATCGACGCGCGAACCGTCGCCGGCACATCCATGCGCTCCATCAGGGGTTGCGCACAATGATGTCCCGCGCGCACCGCGACCCCCGCACGATCGATGATCGTCGCGACGTCGTGGGGATGGGCGAATTCCAGCGTGAACGACACGACACTCGCCTTGTTTGGCGCCGTACCGATAATCCGCAAACCGTCGATACTGGACAATTTCTGGGTCGCATAATTCAACAGATCGGCCTCATGGGTGCCAATGGCGCCCAGCCCGATTCCGTTCACATAGTCGATCGCCGCGCCCAGTCCGATGGCCTGGACGATTGCCGGCGTGCCCGCCTCGAATTTATGCGGCAGCTTGGCCCAGGTCGACTTTTCGAACGTCACGGACGAGATCATGTCGCCGCCGCCCATGAAGGGCGGCATCGCATCAAGCAGTTCTTCGCGGCCATAAAGCACGCCGATACCACTCGGCCCATAGAGCTTGTGTCCGGAAAACACATAGAAATCACAACCCAGCGCCTGCACATCGACGGGAATGTGCGTTACCGACTGGCAGCCATCGAGCAAAACTTTCGCCCCCACGGCATGGGCGCGCCGGATGATGTCCTCGACCGGCAGGATCGTCCCCATCACGTTCGACATGTGTGCGGCGGCCACAAGTTTCGTCTTCGGGCCCAGCAAGTTTTCGAACGCCGACATGATCAACTCGCCGTCGTCGCTGACCGGTGCAACTTTCAGGACAATGCCCTTCTCGTCTCGCAACATCTGCCACGGCACGATGTTCGAGTGGTGCTCCAGTTCCGTAATGACGACTTCGTCGCCCTCTTCGAGAAACTTACGACCGAAGCTGTACGCCACGAGGTTGATCGATTCCGTCGCATTGCGCGTGAAGATGATCTCGTGCGTATGCGCGGCGTTTATGTATTCGCGGATCGTCTCGCGGGTGCCCTCGTAGCGCGCCGTCACGGCCTCGCTGATCTGGTAGAGGCCGCGATGCACATTCGCGTACTCCGTCTCATACGCACCCGAGACGGCGTCGATCACCTGACGCGGTTTCTGCGCCGACGCAGCACTGTCGAGAAACGCCAGTGGTTTATCGTGCATGGTCCGTCCGAGGATCGGGAAATCAGCCCGTATTGCATCGATGTCATATGCCGGGATGCCGGCCTGCGCTGTATCCGGAGGCGTCATGAGCCCGCTCCGTCCGCCTGCTGATCGATATTCCCGGCCAGCCATTGGCGCACATGGGTCGAGAAATCCTCCGCCACGGCCAACAGCGGAATCTCGGCGATCGCCTCGGACAGGAAGGCCTCGATCAGCATCCGCCGGGCGGTCGCCTCGGGAATGCCGCGGCTGAGAAGATAGAAGAGCGCATCCTCATCCAGCGCACCGGCCGTCGCACCATGGCTGCACTTGACGTCATCAGCGTAGATTTCGAGCTCGGGCCGCGCATCGATTTCCGCGCGCGGCGACAACAGCAAAGCCCGGCTCAACTGATGCCCGTCCGTCTTCTGCGCATCGCGCAACACATGCACCTTGCCCTGGAACACACCCCGCGCCTGGCCGTCGAGGACACCCTTATAGACCTGGCGCGAGCGGCATTCCGGCGCGGCATGTTCCACATAGGTGGTGTTGTCGACGACCTGCTTGCCCGTTGCCAGATACACCCCGTCGAGCCGGCAATCGACGCCGGGGCCATTCAGATAGGCGCGAATTTCACTGCGCCCGATGGCGGCACCGCTTTGTAAAACGAAACTGTCGTAGAAGGACCCGGCCGCAAGGGAAACCGCGGTCCCCGACAAATGCACGCTCGTATCGGCTTCTTCCTGGAATACGAAATGGTTGAGTTTCGCGCTCTCGGCCAGCTGCAGCTCGGTGACGATATTGTTGAAGCTCGACCCGCCGGTCGCCGTGATGTGGGTCTCGATCAGTGTCGCTTCCGCACCCTGCCCCATCACCACGAGATGGCGCGGCTGCACCATCATCGCGCCCTCACCCGGGGCGGTGATCGAAATCAGGTGTACCGGCTTGTCGAGGATGATGTTCTCGCCGATGAAGATCGCCATCCCGTCCTGCAGGAAGGCGGTATTGAGCGCCGCCATCGGCATATCTTCAAGAGGCGCGATCCGGCCCAGATAAGGCTCAAGCCTGTCGGGCGCCGCAGCCAGAAGATCCTCGAGACCACTGATCAGGACGTCGCCGGGCATGCCGTCCAGCGCGCATAGTTTCGGCTGCACGCGACCGTTCACCAGAACCACGCGATAGGTCGCCAGGCCAGCCACCGAGGGGTGCGGCAATGTCGGCAGGCCGATTGCCGGCGCCGTCTCGGCCAACTGGAACCCCTCATCCAGGAGCGCGTTCAAGTTGGTATAGCGCCAATACTCATCACGCCGGCGCGGCAGGCCGTGTTCGCCATAGGCATCCGCACCCGCGCGCCGCAGGGCGTCGATCCAACCGACACCCGCGCCGGCAAAGGTCGACGATGCGTCGAGGGCCTGGGCCAGATAAGGCTGCATATGTCCGCTTCCGTCGGGCAAATCCGCCTCCGTCAGGCCGCGTTGTCGAGGAATTCGGCGTAGCCTTTTTCCTCGAGTTCGAACGCCAGGGCCTTGTCGCCAGACTTCACGATCTGGCCGTTGGCCAGAACATGCACATGATCGGGGACGATATAGTCGAGCAGACGCTGGTAGTGGGTGATCAGGAGAATCCCGCGGTCCGGAGAACGCATGGCGTTCACGCCGTCTGCCACGACCTTGAGCGCATCGATATCGAGACCCGAATCCGTCTCGTCGAGGATCGCGATGCGCGGTTCGAGCGCGGCCATCTGGAGCATCTCCATGCGTTTCTTCTCGCCGCCCGAGAAGCCCACATTGACCGCCCGCTTGAGCATGTCATCCGAGATGTTCAGGTCGGTGGCGCGCGCCCGCACATATTTGACGAAGTCCATCGGGTCGAAGGTCGATTCACCGCGATGCTCACGCACCGCATTCACCGCCGTACGCAAGAACGTCATGCTGGTAACGCCCGGGATTTCGACCGGATACTGAAATGCCAGGAACACACCCTCCCGGGCGCGCTCGTCGGGGTCCATCTCGATGACGTCGTTCCCATCGAACAGAATTTCGCCGTCGGTCACCTCGTAACCGGCGCGTCCGGTCAGGACATAAGAGAGAGTGCTCTTGCCCGAGCCGTTCGGCCCCATGATCGCATGCACCTCACCGGCATCGATGGTCAGGTTCAATCCATTCAGGATCGCCTTGCCGTCGACGCTCGCGTGCAGGTTGCGGATTTCCAGTAACGCCATCTCAAACTTCTCCTTTAGCCCACGCTGCCTTCGAGGCTGATCCCGACCAGCTTCTGGGCCTCAACCGCGAACTCCATCGGCAGGGTCTGCAAGACTTCCTTGCAGAACCCGTTGACGATGAGCGCCACGGCCTCTTCATCTTCCATGCCACGCTGCTGGCAATAGAACAGCTGATCCTCGCCGATTCGGCTGGTCGTCGCTTCATGCTCGACCTGCGCGGAAGGGTTTTGACTCTCGATATAGGGGATCGTGTGGGCGCCGCACTTGTCACCGATCAGCAGGCTGTCGCACTGGGTGTAATTGCGCGCACCATTCGCGCCGCGCTGCACCCGTACCAAGCCGCGATAGGTCTGATCCGCCTTGCCCGCCGAAATTCCCTTGGAGATGATCCGCGAGCGGGTGTTCTTGCCGATGTGGATCATCTTGGTCCCGGTGTCCGCCAGCTGCGCATTGTTCGTGATCGCGACCGAGTAGAACTCACCAACCGAATTGTCACCCTGCAGGATACAGCTCGGATATTTCCAGGTGATCGCCGAGCCGGTCTCCACCTGGGTCCACGAGACCTTGGAGTTTTTCCCTCGGCAGGCGGCCCGCTTGGTGACGAAATTGTAGATCCCGCCCTTGCCGTCCTCGTCGCCCGGGTACCAGTTCTGGACGGTCGAGTATTTGATCTCGGCATCATCGAGTGCGACCAGTTCGACAACTGCCGCATGCAACTGGTTCTCGTCGCGCTGGGGTGCCGTGCAGCCCTCAAGATAGCTAACATACGAGCCCTCATCGGCGATGATCAACGTGCGTTCGAACTGACCGGTGTTCTCGGCATTGATGCGGAAGTAGGTCGACAATTCCATCGGGCAACGCACACCCTTCGGGATGTAGACGAACGAACCATCGGTAAACACTGCGGCATTGAGGGCCGCGAAGAAATTGTCGCCCTGCGGCACGACCGAACCGAGATATTTCTGGATCAATTCCGGGTGGTTTCGGATCGCCTCGGAGATCGAGCCGAAGATGATCCCCTGCTCTTCGAGTTTGGCCTTGTATGTGGTCGCCACGGATACGCTGTCGAACACGGCATCGACCGCCACCGCCGGTGCGCCCTGGACACCTGCCAGAACCTCCTGCTCACGCAGAGGAATGCCGAGTTTCTCATAGGTCTCCAGCAACTTGGGATCGACCTCATCAAGCGACATCGGCCCCTCTGTCGTCTTCGGGGCCGCGTAGTAGTAGCTATCCTGGTAGTCGATCGCCGGATATTGCGGCTTCTGCCAGGTCGGCTCTTCCATGGTGAGCCAGTGGGCATAGGCCTTGAGCCGCCATTCGAGCATCCATTCCGGCTCTTCCTTCTTCTTCGAAATCAGACGGACGATATCCTCGCTCAGCCCCTTGGGGGCGAGGTCGATATCGATGTCCGTGACGAACCCGTACTTGTACTGCTCGCCGATCGAACGGACCTGCTCTATTGCCTCAGTGGTGGCTGCCATAACGTCCTTCCAGATTCC
The DNA here is from genome assembly GCA_039980135.1 of Alphaproteobacteria bacterium. Classification (NCBI taxonomy): domain Bacteria; kingdom Pseudomonadati; phylum Pseudomonadota; class Alphaproteobacteria; species Alphaproteobacteria bacterium. The sequence goes on along the minus strand of JBDXCV010000004.1, from coordinate 64,314 downwards.
TATTCGGCGGCCCGCGTGGCGCGATCGCCGCGCTGCGTGCCAACAGCCTCGGCGATCAACTTCGCCGCGGCATCAACTTCCGCTTCCGTGGTGAAGCGGCCAAATCCAATTCGAATGCTTGCGCCGGCGTCCGCGACCTCGAGACCGAGCGCGCGCAATACATAAGATGGTTCGACAGACGCCGAAGTACAGGCCGATCCCGTCGAAATTGCCACGGTTTCCAGCGCCGCCATCAGCGCCTCCGCATCAACTCCCGGGAAGCCGATGTTCAGGTTTCCCGGCACCCGGTGATCCATGGAACCATTCACAAACAGATCCCCGTGGGATGCGCGCAAACTGTCGAGCATGGTCGCGCGCAATCCCGCCAATCGCGTCCCTTCGGCGGACATTTCCGACGTGGCAATGACGGCCGCCTCACCCAGCGCGACGACCAGCGGCACCGGGAGCGTACCGGAGCGATTACCGCGTTCCTGACCGCCGCCGCTCATCTCCGCAAGCAGGCGCGCGCGCGGCCGGCGGCGCGTGTAAAGCACGCCAATGCCCTTGGGGGCGTACATTTTGTGACCGGAGATGCTCAGCAGATCGATCCGCATGGCATCGACATCCAGCTCCACCTTGCCCGCTGCCTGCGCGGCATCCGTATGCAGCAGCACACCGCGCGCGCGGCACAGAGTACCCAGTTCGGACAAGGGTTGGACGACGCCGATCTCATTGTTCACGGCCATGACCGAGACGAGCACGGTGTTGTCCGTCATGGCCGCCGCTACCAGTTCCGGGTCGACCAATCCGTCGGCGCCCACGCCGATGATCGTCACGTCAGCACCCTCCTCGGCTATTGCCGCGCAGGATTCGAGAACGCATTTATGTTCGGTCGTGACAGTGATGATGTGATTGCCACGGCCGTGGCGCATGGCAAAACGCACCGCGCCCTTGATGGCCAGATTGTTCGATTCCGTTGCCCCGGATGTAAAAACGATTTCGCGTGCGCTCGCGCCGATCAGCGCCGCCACCTGTTCACGGGCAACCTCAACGGCCTCCGCGGACTGCCGTCCCCAGGCATGCTGCTCGGAATGAGCATTGCCGAAGGTCTCACTGAACCAGGGCAGCATCGCGTCGAGCACGCGCGGGTCCACCGGCGTGGTCGCCTGATGGTCGAGATAGATCGCCGTCGGCGCCGGGCTCATGCCACAGACCTCCGCGACGTCATGTCTGTATTTCGGCGTTGTGCCATGGCGGTCCAGGCCTCGACAAACCGATCGACATCCTGTGCTCTCGAATCCCAACCCAAAGAGACTCTAATAGCCGATTGTGCCGCCGCGTCGTCTTGCCCCATGGCGCGCAATACATGGCTCGGCGTCACCTTGCCGCTCGAACAGGCAGAACCCGAACTCACCGCGACTCCGGCCAGGTCGAGTTGCATGACCTGAATCTCCGCCGTCATGCCCGGCATGCCGATGCAGCTTGTGTTGGGCAGCCTTTGGGCACCCGAACCATGGACGACAACATCCGGCACTTCAGTGCGCAGCCGGTTTTCCAAATCGTCGCGAAGCCCGCCAAGGCCAGCAAATGAATTCAGGGCTTCTCGCGCGATGCGCGCCGCCGCGCCGAAGCCGGCCGCGCCCGCGACATTCTCTGTCCCTGCACGTCGCCGCCGCTCCTGCCCGCCGCCTCGCAGCAGCGGTTCGGGGTCGAGCCCGTCGCGGACAACGAGAGCACCAATCCCCTGGGGGCCTCCCAGCTTGTGTGCCGAGAGGCTCATCATATCGATGCCAAGTTCCGTAAAGGAAACGTCGACCTTGCCCGTCGCCTGCACGGCATCACAATGCACCAGCGCGCCACATTCATGGGCCAGCTGCACGACTTCACAAACCGGCTGCAAGACACCCGTCTCGTTGTTGGCGAGCATGACAGAGACAAGTGCGGGGGCTTCGCAGCGGCTCAGGCTCTCCCGCAACCGGTCGAGACGCAGGACACCTTCGGCGTCGACTTCAATGATCTTTGCATCGTCGCGCGCGGTAAGCACGGAATCATGCTCGACCGCCGTGACCAACACACTGCCGTCGAAACCGCGAAGCGCCTGGTTATTCGCCTCGGTGCCGCCCGACGTGAAAACAACATTCGCCGGTGCCACGCCAACAAGCGACGCAACAGACTCCCGAGCCTCATCAACAACGTGGCGCACCAACCGACCATACCGGTGGACCGACGATGCGTTACCGTGCCGGGTCAATGCGCGCGCGACCGCCTCGGCCGCCTCGGGCCGGACAGGCGTCGTCGCGTTATGATCGAGATAGGTGTCCAAGGCCTGCTGGTTCCCGTCTATTCCGCCGCGATCTCGGAGAATGCCGCGGCCGGCGCGCGCGGCGGCTGGGCACTGACCCGCCCCTCACAGACATCCGCCAGGCTGACCGAGTTCAGATAGGTGTGAATCTGATGGCCCAGTTCTTCCCACAGGTCATGGGTCATGCAGCGACTGCTGCGCCGGATGCACCCCTTTGTCGCACCCGGTTTACAACCCGTGGTGCGGATGGGTTCGTCGACGGCGGAAATCACATCGGCAATCCGAATTTCTCCGGCGGCATTTGCAAGCTTGTATCCGCCGCCCGGACCGCGAACGCTTGTCACCAGGCCTGCCCGGCGCAGTTTCGCAAAAAGCTGTTCCAGATAGGACAGTGAAATTTCCTGTCGTTCTGCCACCTCCGACAACGCGACTGGGCCCAACGCGCCAAATTGCGCCAGATCCACCATCGCCATGACGCCGTAGCGCCCTTTGGTACTGAGTTTCACGATCGACCTCCTTCTTCGTACCCGCGCACGAAACTCGGCTTAGTAAGAGGCCGAGGGTTCGTCGGAATCCGACTCTTTCTCCGCCGATGCGCGACGCAGTTGGATGCGCTCCTCGAGCTCGCGCTCGAGTTCCTGCACGCGCATGCGCAAGGTGCTGATCTCGTTCAACATGGCGCCCATCGCCTTGGCATCGGGATCGGGGATATCGTCCGTCGGCGTTCCATAGGCCGAGAACTGCTCCGGCGAGCAGGACGACGTTGCCACCGGCTGGGCGGGAATTCCGACGACCGTACAATTCTCCGGCACGTCCTTCACCACGACGGCATTCGCGCCAACGCGCGCATTTCGTCCAACGGTCACCGGTCCCAGTACCTGGGCACCCGAGCCGATGATCGATCCCGAAAGCAACGTCGGATGCCGCTTCACATCCTTCTGGGATTGGCTTTCGACCGATGGCGCAATCCCGCCGAGCGTGACGTTGTGATAGATCGTTACATCGTCCGCGATTTCAGCGGTCTCGCCGATCACAACGCCGATTGCATGATCGATCACGAGCCGGTTGCCGATTTTGGCACCGGGGTGAATATCCACGCCCGTGAGGAACCGCCCGATGTTGCTCACGAACCGCGCCAGGACCTTCAGTCGGTAGGACCAGAGCCAATGTGCGAGGCGAAACCAGACCACCGCATGGAAGCCCGGATAGCTGATCGCCACCATGAATCGAGAACTTGCTGCCGGATCGCGTTCCAGATACGCGTCCAGATCGTCAAAGAGATGCTTGAAGACCATGTCGACCTTTATGATATAGAGCGCTCTGCATCGCTCATCTCGCCGGATTGACCACGCCGTGGCGTGCCTGAAATCGGGATATATGATGTCCGAGTAAACTGGTCAAGTATTTGGCTCAAGTCCTTGGGAATCGGGACGCAATTATCCGATTCCATAGCTCAGTGATTTGCCGCGCGTCATCGGCGGAATGGAAACAAGATATGCCTGAAGTGATCATCAACGGCCCCGAAGGTCGTCTCGAAGGCCGTTACTATCCGGCAAAAGTTCCGAATTCTCCGATCGCCCTGCTGCTGCATCCGCACCCGCAGCATGGCGGCACGATGAACAACAAGGTCGTTTATCAGCTCTATCAGATGTTTGTCCGACGCGGATTTGCGACCCTTCGATTCAACTTTCGCGGCGTCGGGCGTAGCCAGGGCAGCTTCGACCGCGGCGAAGGCGAACTCTCGGATGCCGCATCGGCCCTCGACTGGCTGCAGACACAGAACCGAGACGCCCCGATGTGCTGGGTCGGCGGATTTTCGTTCGGCGCCTGGATCGGCATGCAGTTACTGATGCGGCGTCCCGAGATAACGGGTTTCCTATCGGTGTCACCACCCGCCAACATGTATGACTTCTCGTTCCTCGCGCCCTGCCCGGCCTCCGGCTTGATCACCCATGGCGACAAGGACGACATCGTTCCTCAGGAATCGGTGACCGACCTGATTGCAAAGCTCGCGAAGCAGAAGGACGTGATCATCGATTTCCAGGTTCTCAAGGGCGCCACCCATTTCTACAATGAACATCTGGACGAACTTGAGAAAACCGTGAGCGGTTACCTCGACCGGCGAACGGCGGAAATCGAGGCCGCACTTGCGGCCGAAATCGAGGATCTGGATGACGCCGAAGAGGCCGACGACGACGACAAAGACTAAGCTGCCCTGAAAAGCTGCCCGCCGGTCGTGGGTTTTGCCACGCCCGTCGTCGTGGGACCGCTCAACGGCAACCCGCGCAGGCTTCGGACGGCGAGATAGGCGAAGGCCTGCGCCTCCATCGCATCGCCATCGATGCCGGCTGCCTCCGTGGGCACAACCGACACGCCAAGAGATTTTCCGAGCCAGTCCATCAGGGTCGGGTTCTTGCGTCCCCCGCCTGTCACCAGCCAGCGGACGGGTTGCTGGGGCAGATGCGGCACCGCGCGCGACACAGCCTCGGCGGTAAATGCGGTCAGGGTCGCCGCGCCGTCTTCGACACTCAGCCCATTGACGGGCGATAAATCGAACGCGTCGCGATCGAGCGACTTGGGTGGGGGTATCCGGAAATAGTCGTTGCCGAGAAGCTTGGCGAGGACCGCCCGATCAACGCGTCCGGCCGCGGCCAGTCGCCCATCCAAATCAAAGGGCTCGCCGGTGCGTTGGTGCACCCAATCATCAATCAAGGCCCCGCCTGGCCCGGTGTCGAAGGCGCGGATATGCTCGAACGGATTGTCCTGCCCGGCGCCGGCGCCGTCACCGATCCAGGTCAGATTGGCGACGCCGCCGATATTCAGAAAACAGACCGGGCGGTCCGACGGCGCGCGTGCCAAATGAAACAGCGGGGCAAACGGCGCGCCCTGGCCGCCGGCGGCCATGTCGGCGGCCCTGAAATCGGCGACCACGTCGACCCGGGTCTCGCAGGCTAGCGTTTGCCCATCGCCGATCTGAACCGTGCGGCCATGGGCCGGATCGTGAAACACCGTGTGGCCGTGAAAACCCATCACCGAAATTGATTCGCTCGATACACCGGCCATTGTCAAAAGCTCGCGAACGATTGCGACATGACGCGCAGTCAATTCGGCAGCGACATCATCATGGGCGCCTGCAATGCCAACGGCGGCGCGAAGCTGCGCGCGAAATTCGGGATCATAGGGTTGGTCAAGCTGTGCGACGGGCTCGAACGCCGTCATCCCGTCCGTCCGGATCAGGGCCGCATCGATTCCATCCATCGATGTACCGCTCATCAGGCCCACCGCGAGGCAGCTCTCACTCGCGCTCATGCCGCGAATCCCCTATCTCATGCGTTGTGAAGATATACACGCTGACGCCCCAGATGTGTTAGTGAACGCCCGCTTTGCCCGCCAGGCCGGTTGAGAAGACATGCCCGACTATAAATCAGACTTTATCCAGACCCTGACCGAACGCGGTTACCTGCATCAATGCACGGACCTCGATGCCCTCGACAAGCGTGCGTCGGAAGGCATCATTACGGCCTATGTCGGCTATGACGCGACCGCCGACAGCCTGCATATCGGCAACCTCGTATCGATCATGATGCTGCATTGGTTGCAGGCGACCGGCCATCGCCCGATCGTCCTGATGGGCGGCGGCACCACGAAAATCGGTGACCCGTCCGGTAAGGACGAAGCCCGCCAGCTTCTGACCGACGAAAAGATCGCCGCGAACATTGCGTCGATCCGGCAGACCTTCGACAGCTTCGTCTCCTTCGGCGACGGTGCCGCCGATGCGATCATGGTCAACAACGCCGACTGGCTCGACGCCCTCGAATACATCCCGCTGCTGCGCGAGATCGGTCGCCATTTCACCATCAACCGGATGCTGACTTTCGATTCCGTCAAAATGCGCCTCGATCGCGAGCAACCGCTGACCTTCCTCGAATTCAACTACATGATCCTGCAGGCCTATGACTTTGTCGAGTTGGCCCGGCGGCATGATTGTGCCCTGCAGATGGGCGGCTCGGACCAGTGGGGCAACATCGTCAACGGGATCGATCTCGGCCGGCGGATTGCCGAAAAGGAACTTTACGGACTGACCACACCGCTGATCACGACGGCGTCCGGCGCGAAGATGGGCAAGACGGCCGAGGGGGCGGTCTGGCTCAAGGCGGACAAGTTCGCGCCATATGACTATTGGCAGTTCTGGCGAAACACCGAGGACGCCGATGTCGGTCGGTTCCTGAAGCTGTTCACCGACTTGCCGCTCGACGAAATCGCCCGCCTGGAGGCGCTCGAAGGTGCAGAAATCAACGAGGCAAAGAAAATCCTCGCCGATGCTGCCACCCGCATGCTGCACGGCGCGGACGCGGCTGATCGCGCAGCGCAGACGTCGGAGCAAACATTCGAATCGGGCGTGACGGCAGAGGGACTTCCGACGACCGACCTGCCGCGCAGCGAACTCGAAGCCGGGATCGCACTTTTTGCACTGATGGCCCGCGCGGGTCTGGCATCGTCAAACAGTGAAGCGCGGCGGCTCATCAAGGGCGGTGGCGCACGCATCAACGACGTCGCCATTAACGCGGAAACCCATGAAGTCGGCGTCGATGCCATCAATCCGGACGGGGTGATCAAGCTTTCGGCGGGCAAGAAGCGCCACGCGCTGGTCCGCCCGGTTTAGAACCCAGTCGCGCGCATCAACCGCCTTCGTCGGCGGACGGCTCGAGTTCTTCGTCGTTGCCCGCCCCGGGGCCATCCTCACGGCCGAAGCCCGTCAGCAAACGGCGCACAAATCCCGGCGTCAGCACCGACAGGGGATTCACCGATACGTCGGGATCGTCTATCGAGCCGCTGACCCGGAACGTCGCCGCGAAAATGCCGTCCGCCCCGCCGGACAACACAGTCCCGATCAACGGAATGTTCGCGAGCAGAGAATTCAGGGTGTAGGCCGGCGCAATTTCTCCCGTCAACTCCAGCTGGTCGGTTACCCGGTCGATCCGGCCGCTTGCCAGAATGCCGATATCCGCGCCGCGCGCCTTACCTTCCTTGATGATGATTTCGCTGTCCGTGAGCGTGAACGGAACTTCGACCCGCCGGAATGTGAGCCCCTGCCCGCCGAGCACATCGGCGATCCCCGAAAATGACGTGAGTGCCAGGATCTGGGCGCCCACCGGGCCCTCCGTGAGCAGAAAGTTCTGCATGTCCAGTTGGCCGGTGATTACTTCTTCATCGCCCGAGCCGGACATCTGTCCCTGCACGCGCATCTCGCCGCCACGAATTGTATCGATCCAGTCCAGCGCACTCAAAACGCCACCGGCATCGTCGGATTCGAAGTTCAGGCGCCGCACACCATCCAATGGTTCGACCCGCAGAAATATGCGTCCGCCCTGCGAAAGCCGCGCACGCAGGTCAACATCGTTCCAGTCAGTGCCGTCATTGAAGAACGTGCCGAAGGCGCCCAGTAATCGTGTTTCTTCGCCGAGGCGAATTTCGCCGACTGGCGATTGTTCACTGATCACGATCCGCATCGCTTCGTCGTCATCGCTTTCTTCCGATTCCTCGAACAGGCCTTCCATGACAGGGCGCAGATCAAGCGCGGCACCACCCACCGAAATGACCTGCGGCACGCCGTCGGGCAACTCGATATTCACGAAAGCATCCGTCTCGCCGAAGACCAGGCGCTCAAGCGTCAATCGCTGCAATTCCGGGCCGTCGCCGCCCTGTCTGAAAAGACCCGCGCCATCGATTTCCAGATCGCCTGCACGCACCGAAAGCTCGGGCATGGAGGTCAGCACCTGGTCCTGCACCAGGAACCGGACAAACGCCCGCCCCTCTTCTCCCGGCAGCTTCATCCAACCGAATGGATCCAGATCCACCGTTACGTCGGTGAGATCAATTTCAGCCGCCCCGACCGCCGTGCCGTCCCAGCCAATGGCGTATGTCAGCCCCAGCCCCGCCGGGCCGGACACGAACGGAATGCCGTCCAATCCCAACTCGGCACGGGCCGCATCGTCGAGATTGGCCCGCACCTTGTAACGGGTGCGAACGGTATCCCCTTCTTCGAAGCGTTCGCTCCAGGTCAGACCAACCGGCACACGACCGATCGCGGCGGTGCCGCTGACTTCCATCCCGTCGCGATTCACATTCAGCGTCAAATCGCCTTCGGTGACCGGCAACTCGAACACGGCATCCTCGGCACCGAATTCCACCAACCGCGACGCCGTCGCGACGGCAATCTGATCTATCAGGACATCATCGAGAAGCGGAAAGGCGAAAACGGCGTTCGTCCGGTGACTGCCGCTGGTGCGCCCGGGATCAAGCCCGAATCCCGAGATGAAGCCAAGCGGCTCCGCATCCAGAATTTCCAATGCATCGCGCACGGGTCCGGAGATCGTCACCTCGATCTTGATGCTTTCGCCCCGGGGCGGGCCATCAAGACCCAGGATCTCGACCCTGCCGGACTCGGCCACGAGATCGCGCAGCGTTCCACCACCGAGATCAATATTGAAAGCTCGTGTGTCGAAGCGTGCGACGCCGAACACATCGCGCACGGGCGGCAAGGGTCGCAGGTAGTGCACGGCCGTGCCCCGAAACCGTATTTCGCCGTCAAAATCCAGAACCTCGGCATCGGCCGGCGCCGCCTCCGGGACCTTTGCACGTACGCGCAAAACGGCGCTGTCGACATGCCCGTCTCTCAGATTTTCGGTAACCCAGGAACGCACGTTGGGCTCGACCTCCGCCGGCCAATAGGTCTCGATCGAGTTGACCGGAAGGCTGCGCACCTCGGCGATGACGCCCAAGTTCCACTGATCGAGCACATGACGCGCGGTGCCATTCAGCAAAATGGTCGATGAACCCATTTCGAGATGTGCGTTCTCAAGCACGAACGCATTGAAGCCACGTTCCGAGCGCACACGAAAATTTCCGGCATCAAACGGAACAGGCTCATCGAACATTGTGTCGAGATGGACCCGGCCCGCGCCTGCGCGCACGTCAACGCTCATACCCGACGGCTCCAAATCGGAATCCAGGGACAATGTCAGCGTACCCTCGAGCAGGGTGTCGAGTTGGGCGAGCGGTTCGAGTTCCGGCGCGAACTGCGACAGTGTGGCCGGCGCCACGTCGCTAAACACTAATCCGAGTTCGGTCGCACCGGACTCGACGCGGTAAATTCCCGACAGATCGGCGCGAATAGCCTTGTCCGACTCGCCGAATACAACGGACCCCTCGGCACTAATCCCTTCGGCGTCCCGCACGAGCGCGACGTTCGCGCGCGGCGTGCGCAATCGCATTCCGCGTTGAAAATCATCGAACTCGATCAATGCGCTGCGCACCGCCACACGCGTCAGATAACCGCTCGCCAGATCGGGGTTGGGCACTTGCAGAAGTTCTTCGATCAACCCCGGCGATGTTGCCGGGCCGCCATCCGCTTGCGGGCTATTGCCGATATCCATGCTGATATCGCCATTGGCTTCGCGGACGACCCGTACGCGCGGGCCGAACAATTCCAGGCTGGTCGGCGCCACGAGGCCCCGCATCAAAGCCCGGCCGCTGAACTTGACCGACATCTCCGGGATCGTTGCGCGAACGCTGTCACTCGAATCGACGAACTGCAGCCCGACGGCACGGATGTCCAGTTCTCGCTCGTCGGCAGCCCATGTCAGAATCGTATCGTGCAGGCGAATGCTGGCGTTGCCGCGCCCCGTGTCCAATGCGCGTTCGATGAGCGGCGTCAGAAAACTGAGGCTGATGGGACCGCGGCTGAGTTGCCAGATCAAAACGCTGAAGATCATCGCCAATCCAACAAGGGCGGCGGCGAAAAACAACAGCAACCATCGAGAGCTTCGGACGATCAATGGGGGACCTTTCGTAAAGCCCGACGCGGCCAAGCGAGAGCGCTTGACCGTCCCCCACGCCATACAGCAGTGTGCGTGAAAATCAAGCGGCCCTCATGAGCTTTGCATTCTCGCCAGATCCCGACCAGTTGCCGCGCCCCGCCGATCCCGAAAAGGTGGAACGGGGACTGGAGCGTTTTCGCGACGCCGCTGCCGCGTCGGATGACCCTGCCGTCTCGGCGATCGCCAACGATCTTGCCGACGATCAAGCCATGCACGGCTTGCTCGCTGGCGTCTTCGGAAACAGCGGTTTCCTCGGTCAATGTCTTGTCCGCGATATCGCGTTTGTTCCGCTGATTTTCAATGAAGGGTTCGATCACGCCTTCGACAGTGTAATGCAGGATCTTGCGACATTCGATCCACACGCTAGTTTCGCTGATACCGGCGTCGCATTGCGTCGCGCAAAGCGGCGCGTCGCCCTCCTTACGGCATTGGCCGACCTGTCAGGTATCTGGCCTCTGGCCACGGTCACGGAACGGCTGAGCCAGTTCTGCGGCGCCGCCCTTTCGACAGCGATCCGTCATTTGCTGACGGCGGAACATGCGCGCGGCCGGCTGCAACTGTCCCATCCGGATTCCTCCGAGACGGAGTCCGGCTACATCGTCCTTGGCATGGGAAAACTCGGTGCATTCGAACTCAACTATTCCAGCGATATCGACTTGATCGTACTGTACGACCCGGATGTCGTATCCGCTGCGGATGACGGAAAAATGCAGCAAGTTCTGGTGCGCATGACCCGCGAACTCGTCAAGCTGATGGATGAGCGCACCGGCGAAGGCTATGTCTTCCGCACCGATTTGCGTTTGCGCCCGGACCCGGGCGCCACACCGGTCGCGCTGTCCACTTTTGCCGCGGAAACCTACTACGAGAGTCTGGGACAGAACTGGGAGCGTGCGGCGATGATCAAGGCGCGGCCCGTGGCCGGAGACCTCGCCGCCGGGGAACGGTTCCTGGAGGCCCTGCAGCCATTTATATGGCGGCGCCATCTGGATTTCGCAGCCATCGACGATATTCAGTCGATCAAGCGGCAAATCCATGCCCACAAGGGCGGCAGCACGGTCGCCGTCGCCGGCCACAACGTCAAACTGGGGCGCGGCGGAATTCGCGAAGTCGAGTTTTTTACCCAGACACAGCAACTCATCTGGGGCGGCCGCGATCCCGAGCTGCGATCGCCATCCACGATTAAGTCCATCGAAGCCCTTGTCACGGCCGAGCGCGTCGCGCCCGAGGTCGCGCAAGACATGATCGGGGCGTATCGGTATCTGCGGCGGCTCGAGCATCGTCTGCAGATGGTCGAAGACCAGCAGACCCATAGCTTGCCCGACAGCGCCGAGGACCTGGAAGACATCGCGGCTTTCATGGGCTATGCGGACCGTGAGAGCTTCGAGGCGGAACTGATGCGCACCTTGCGCACGGTCGAAAATCACTACGCCGAACTCTTCGAAGAATCGGAATCGCTCGGCGGAAGCGGCACACTGGTCTTCACCGGCGGAGAGGATCATCCCGATACGCTGACCACTTTGCGCGGCATGGGCTTCTCCGACCCCGAAACGATTTCGACCGCAATTCGCGGCTGGCACCACGGGCGACATCGCGCCACCCGGACCACCCGTTCGCGTGAAATCCTGACCGAACTGATGCCCGTGATCCTGGAGGCATTGTCGAACACGGCAAACCCGGACGCCGCATTCCGGCGATTCAACGAATTTATTGCCGGCTTGCCTTCGGGCGTTCAGCTCTTTTCGCTGTTTCAGGCAAACCCGTCCCTGCTGACCCTGGTAGCCGATATTACAGGGGGCGCGCCGCGAATGGCCGAATGGCTCGGCCGGAACCCGCTCCTCCTCGATGGCGTCCTGGCCACCGATTTCTTTGACAGCCTGCCCGATGCGGACGCGATGGCGGCGGAACTTTCCGAGCGCATGGACCAGGCCAACGACATGCAGGATATTCACGACATCGCGCGGCGCTGGGTCAATGATGCGAAGTTCCAGGTCGGCGTTCAGATTCTGCGCAACAAGACAGATATCGACCGGGCGGACCGCGCCTACTCGGATATTGCCGACACGGCTATCCGGGCCTTGCTCCCGCCCATCATCGCGGAGTTTGCCGCACAACATGGTCAATGTTCCGGCGGCGGCCTGGCCGTCCTCGCGCTGGGAAAGCTGGGAGGCCGCGAACTCTCTGCCACCTCGGATCTCGATCTGGTCTTCCTCTACGACAGTCCCGCGTCAGCCGACGACACACCGATCATGTCGGATGGACCCAAGCCCCTTTCGATATCGCACTACTATCAGCGTCTTGGGCAGCGGGTGGTCAACGCCATGACCGCGTTGACCGGGGAAGGCCGGTTGTATGAGGTCGATATGCGTTTGCGCCCTTCGGGCAACGCAGGGCCGCTGTCGATCAGTCTCGAAAGCTTCGCCGCCTATCAACGCGAAAGCGCATGGACGTGGGAGCATCTGGCGCTGACCCGCGCGCGCGTCGTCTGCGCCGACCCCGATTTCAAGAAACGGATCGAAGCGGAATTGCACACCGCGCTCGCGATCGAACGCCCGGCCGACGATCTCCTCGTCGCCGTCGCGGAAATGCGGGAACGGATGGCAAAGGAAAACGGCACCGAAAACCCCTGGAGCGTCAAGCATGTGCGTGGCGGACTGGTCGATTGTGAATTTATCGCCCAGTATCTTCAGCTCCGTCACGCACATGAGAACCCCGAAATTCTCGACACCGGCACGACGACGGCGTTTGCGAAACTACGCGATTCCGGATTTCTTGCTCCGGATGCCGCCGAAGAACTCATCGCGGCGACAAGCCTCTGGCGGCGGATTCAGGGCCTGCTTCGTCTCACGCTCGAAGGCAAACACGACCCGGAAACCTTTCCACGCGCACTCGAGCAGCAACTGGCGAACGCAGCCGGCGTGGAGAACTATGAAACGCTCGACGCACTGGTGCGCGAAACCGCGCAACGGACCTATATTCACTTCAACGCCATCATCGCCGACCCTGCCAAAGCCATCAAAGACATGCAGATCAGCCAATCAAACGGAGAGACTGAATAATGAGTGTGAAAGAAGGCGGCAAGGCGCCCGCATTTTCGATGCCAACGGACGGTGACGGCAAAGTTGCCCTGAAGGACCTGAAGGGCCGCCCGGTCATTCTCTATTTTTACCCCAAGGATTCGACTCCCGGCTGCACCACCGAAGCATGTGATTTTCGCGACCTGACACCGGATTTCTCGAAGATCGATGCGGAAATCGTCGGGGTCTCCAAGGACAGCGTGAAGCGACACGACAACTTCAAGGCAAAGCATGATCTGCCCTTTTTACTCGCCAGCGATGAAGACGGCGATGTGTGTGAGCGATACGGAGTCTGGGTCGAAAAAAACATGTACGGGCGCAAGTTCATGGGCATCGAACGCGCGACTTTCCTGATCGACGGCAAGGGTGTGGTTCAAAAAATCTGGCGCAAGGTCAAGGTAAAGGGGCACGCGGAAGATGTGCTCGCCGCCGTGAAAGCGCTTTGACCAGCATTGCGGAAACCACACTACCGGCACCCGAGGCAGAGGGCGGCGCGACCTCCCTCGCCCAGGCCGCCAATGCGGTGCTGCGCACGGCAGATGCGCGGGAGAAATGCGCCGCAACAGCGGCGTTCGCGGCACGGTGGCGCGACGGCAGGATCGCCATGGTCGGCGACACAACGCCGCCCGAGCGCCCGGCGCGCCCGGCCAAACCCGACTTGCTGCCACCCGCCGACGTACCGCGGCGAAAGATCAACCGCGGGACAGCCGGCCGGATTGCGCAGATTCACGCGCTTGCCCATATCGAACTCAATGCCATCGATCTGGCCTGGGACATCATCGCGCGCTTCTCCGGGCGCAGTCTGCCGCGCGCTTTCTATGACGACTGGGTTCGGGTCGCGGAAGAGGAAGCCAGGCATTTCGGGTTGCTCGCCGACCGTCTGACGGATTTCGACGCAGTGTATGGCGATCTACCTGCCCATGACGGCCTCTGGGATTCCGCGATCGAGACCCGCCATGATCTGGCGGCGCGGCTGGCGGTGGTGCCGCTGGTGCTGGAAGCCCGCGGCCTCGATGTGACCCCGATGATGATCGCGAAGCTGCGAACCGTGGACGATGATGCAACCGCAGATTTGCTCGAAATCATCTACCGTGACGAAATCGGGCATGTCGAGATCGGTCAGCGCTGGTTCGAGTTTGAATGCGCGCGGCGCGGACTGGCGCCACAGGGCCACTGGCGCGATCTGGTGGCGCGTCATTTTCGTGGCCCGCTCAAGCCACCCTTCAACATCGAGGCCCGCGACGCCGCCGGCATGCCCCAGGACTGGTACCTGATGGCACCCACACCGTGACGGCCACGTGAGCGCGCCTACAAACGGTCCTGCGGCAGGTGGAACCGGCGACGCTGCCCAGCAGCGCGAACGCTCGCTGGCGATGATCATGCTCTTCATCGTCCCCGCCCTGTTCACGACCAACATCATCGTCGCACGCGCCGTCAACGACAGCGTGCCGCCGTTCGCGCTGGCCTACTGGCGCTGGATGCTCGCATTCCTGATTTTCCTGCCGGTTGTCGGCCCTGACTTCTGGCGCCATCGGGCCGCCATTGCCGTGGAATGGCGAGACCTGCTCGTGCTGGGCATACTCGGCATGGGGATCTGCGGTGCCTTCGTCTATATCGGCGCAGATACGACCAGTGCGACGAACATCGGACTGATTTTCGGCGCGGCACCGATCATCATCGCCGGGGCATCCACCCTCATGTATGGCGAACCGATGGGCCGCGGAAAGGCAGCGGGCATTTTTATTTCGCTGTTCGGCGTTCTGATTATCCTGTTCCGCGGAGACTTCTCCGCGCTGCGCTCCTTCAACTTCGTCCCCGGCGACTTGTGGATCGTGTGTTCGGCGCTCGCCTGGGCCATCTACTCGGTCATGCTCCGCCACCGCCCGGGAACGTTGCCCAACCGGATCAGATTCTCCGCAACAATGCTGTTTGGCGCACTGGCCCTGTTGCCATTTTATATTGCAGAGACGGTGCAGGGGGTCGTCCCGACGATGAATGTCGAAACCATCGCCGCGGTTTTGATTGTCGCAATTGTTCCCGGGCTTGCCGCCTACCTGGGTTATGCGCGCATTCAGCGCTCGCTGGGCGCCGGATCGACGGGTCTCATCCTGTACCTCGCACCTAGCTATGCGGCGTTATTCGGTTGGATCCTGCTGGGCGAGACCCTGGAGCCCTATCACTTCGCCGGTGCGGCCCTGATTCTGCCCGGCATTTTCCTGTCCACGCGGCGGGACAAGAAGCGCGACGCCTAGCCAGCGTCGGCGTCATCGCCAGCGTTCTCGTCCGCACCTTCTCCCTTGCCGAGCTGGGCCGCCAACGAGGCCTCCAGATACTTGTCGATGTCACCGTCGAGTACCGCCTGGGCATTCCCCGATTCCACATTCGTGCGCAGATCCTTGACCATCTGGTACGGGTGCAACACGTAGGACCGGATTTGATGACCCCAGCCGATATCGGTCTTCGTATCCTGTTCGGCCTGCGCCTCTTCCTCGCGTTTCTGCATTTCATGCTCGTAAAGGCGCGCGCGCATCATGGCCATCGCCTGCGCCCGATTGCGATGCTGTGAGCGATCATTCTGGCACTGCACCACGATGCCCGTGGGCAGATGGGTAAGCCGGACAGCGCTGTCGGTCTTGTTCACATGCTGGCCGCCGGCACCCGATGCGCGATAGGTATCGACGCGCAGGTCCTTGTCCTCGATCTCGATCTCGATCGCGTCGTCGATCACCGGATAGACCCAGGCCGAGGCAAAGCTGGTATGCCGGCGCGACTGACTGTCGAACGGCGAAATTCGCACCAGACGGTGCACCCCGGATTCGGTCTTCAACCAGCCATAGGCGTTGGGACCGGCAATCCGGAACGTCGCGGATTTGAGGCCGGCTTCCTCCCCGGCACTCTCTTCAATCCATTCGACCTTATAGTCATGTGCCTCGGCCCAACGCAGATACATACGCACCAACATCTCGGCCCAGTCCTGGGATTCGGTCCCGCCGGCGCCGGCATTGATTTCCATATAGCAATCATTGCCGTCGGCCTCGCCGGACAGGAGGCTCTCCAGCTCGAGCTTTTCGGCGCGCCGCTGCAAAGCCTCGATGACGGCTTCACCCTCGGCGACCACATCGCCGTCTCCTTCGGTCTCGCCAAGCTCAATCAGGGTCGCCGCGTCGTCGAGCTCCTGCTCGAGCCCGCGCACCTCCTCAATGGCCTTCTCAAGTCTTGTGCGGTCACGCAGGGTTTTCTGCGCCCGCTCCTGATCGTCCCAAAGCCCCGGGTCTTCGGCTTCCGCGTTCAGTTCCTCGAGGCGTGCAAGTGCGTTGTCCCAGTCAAAGATGCCTCCGCATGAGGTCCAGAGACGAGTTGATTCCCTCGATCAGATGACTGATTTCTGCGCGCATTCCAAGTTCCACTGAGACGGTTGCCGGGTCCGGCGATTTTGTTTCGCGAAGCCTAGCGTTCGCGCCACACGGGTCAATAGCGCAGTCAGTAAATACCGCGCCGCGGACCGCCCGCGTTCACGCCGCGCCCCAGATCCTCACCGACAATCGAGCCGAACTTGCGCGGCTCGGTGCCCGGTTTGAACGCTTCCAGAATTGTTGCCCGCTCGCCCGGCAGCGCCACCAGGCCGGTTTCGGGGTTCACACGCACAAGACGGATATCCGGCGGGACGCGGAACGGGATGACGGGCTTGCCTTCGAGTGCGCGCGCCATGAAGTCCTTGAAGATCGGCGCTGGCACGGACGAGCCGGTCTCGCGCGGCCCCAGCGTTCGCGGCGTATCAAACCCGACGAAAACCCCGACCGCGAGGTCGGGCGAGAACCCGATGAACCATGTGTCGAGCGAATCATTCGACGTGCCTGTCTTGCCTGCGAGCGGCAGTTTCAGTTGGCCGATACGCCGGCCGGTCCCGCGGTCCACGACCCCTTTCAGCATCGATACCATCTGGTACGCCGTGCCCGGTTGGATCAACCGTTCACGGGGGTCGGGCAAACTCGGCGGTGGCTGGTCGGCCCATGCCTCGACGGTGCAGGTTGCACAAGGGCGCTGGTCATGGCGGAACGTGGTGGTGCCGTTCCGATCCTGTATCCGGTCGATCAGGGTCGGCGTGATTTGCTTGCCGCCATTGACGACCGTCGCGTAGGCGGCGACCAGGCGCATCAATGTCGTCTCTCCCGCGCCAATCGACATGCTGAGCTGACGCGGCAGGTGATCGACCACCTTCAGCCGCTCCGCATAGCTCGCCACCTGCTCCATCCCGATTGTCTGCGCCAGGCGCACGGTCATGAGGTTGCGGGACTTCTCAATCCCGAGGCGCATCGGACTCGGCCCGTAGAACTTGTTGGTGTAGTTGGCCGGTTTCCACTTGCCCTGCCCCGGGCCCTGATCGATCACGAAGGGTGCATCGAGGATACGCGTCGACGGCGTGAACCCGCTGTCCAGCGCCGCCATATAGACCACCGGCTTGAATGCCGAGCCGGGCTGGCGCCACGCCTGGGTCGCGCGGTTGAACTCGCTGGCCCGAAAATCGAGCCCGCCGGTCATCGCAAGGATGCGACCGGTATGCGGATCGAGCGCCACAACCGCACCATTGATTTCCGGGATTTGCTCAAGACGGAACGTACCCGCGGGGTATGGCTCGGCCTCCGAATTCTCCGTGACGGCTGAAACCAGCACCACATCGCCCGGCGCCAGCACTTCATCTGCCGCCTTGACCGACGGGCCGCGTTTCTGGTCCGGCAGCCAGGCGCGCGCCCAACGCAGCTCGCTGAGCGGCACCGTCCCCATCGACCCGTCGACAAACCCGATCGAGGCTTGTGCGGCGTCCACTGCGACCACGGCAGCCAGTTGCCAATCGCCGGAGCCTGCCGGATGCTCGATCTTCGGCAACGCGGCCTGCCATGCGGCGGGATCCGCGAGGCGGGAAACGGGCCCGCGCCAGCCGTGCCGGCGGTCATACGCGATCAATCCGTCGCGCAGGGTAAGTTGGGCGATGCGTTGCAGGCGCGGGTCCAGCGTCGTGCGCACCGACAGGCCGCCCTCGTACAGCGCACCATCCCCAAACCGGTCAACCAGTTCGCGCCGCACTTCTTCCGCAAAATAGGGGGCCTCCACCAACGCCGTGTCGTCATTGCGGATGACAGTGATCGGGCGTTGGCGAAGCTCTTCCGCCTCACCCGGCGAGATGGCGCCATCTTCGGCCATGCGACCCAGCACATAATTGCGCCGCGCGACCGCCGCCGCGTTCTTGCGGATCGGGTGGTAGTTGTTTGGTGCCTTCGGCAACGCCGCCAGGAATGCCGCCTCGTCCACAGTGAGCTGGTCGAGGGGTTTGCCGAAATAGTTCAGCGCCGCCGACGCCACGCCGTAGGCTCCGAAGCCGAGATATATCTCATTCAGGTAGAGCTCGAGAATCTCTTCCTTCGAGAATGCGCGCTCCATCCGAAACGAAAGGATCGCTTCACGAACCTTACGGTCAAGCGAGACTTCCTTGGTCAGCAGGAAATTCTGCGCAACCTGCTGGGTGATCGTGGATGCCCCCTCGGGACGACGGCCGGAGCCCAGATTGCGGACGTTCGATACGACGGCGCGCATCACGCCCGTCACGTCGACGCCCGGATGTTTGTAAAAATTCTTGTCTTCCGCGGAAAGAAAAGCCTCTTTGACCAACGTCGGCATCGACGAAACCGGTACGAAAACCCGCCGCTGGACCGCGTATTCGGCCAACAGGCTGCCGTCACCGGCATGGACACGCGTGGTGACCGGCGGCTGATAATCGGCCAGCTGCGTATAATCCGGCAGATCCCGACCATACTCCCAGAACACCCAAAGCACGCCACCGACCAGCAGCAACGCGCCGACGAGAGCCAGACCTGCAAGAAATCCCAACCAACGAAGCATTCGGTATTCCAAATTTATTCGCGCCCGAGCATAGACGAGCATGGCCGCTGGATAAGCATCAAAATGTGGGGGGATTGTGGCGGTGTCGGATTGTGGGACGCCTACAGCGCCGCGCTTTGCGTGGTTTCAAAATAAACATCCACGGCCTCAACGATCGCGGCGGATAGTTTTCGACGATGTTTCGGCGTGACGAGCAGGCGCTCCTCACGTGCATTGGATATATAGCCCAACTCAACGAGGACCGAGGGAACGTCAGGCGCTTTCAACACTGCGAACCCGGCCGACCGCCACGGGCGGGTCAACAGTGAAGCGCTGGTTTTGACCTGCCCGACCAGAATATCGCGGGCGAACTTGACCGACAGTTCGTTGGTCTTGGCCTGGGCAAAATCGATCAGGATGTTTTGAACGTCGTCGCTGTAATTACCCAGATTAACGCCGCCGATTACATCCGACTTGTTTTCGAGTGCCGCCAGTGCGGCCGCTTCCTTGTCCGAGGCCCTGTCCGACAGCGTGTATACCGAAAATCCGCGGGTTGAACGCTTCGGATGGGTGTTCGCATGCATCGACAAGAACAGATCGGCACCGGCCGCTCGTGAAATCCGGACCCTTTCGCGCAGCGGCAGGAAAATATCCCGGTTGCGTGTCATCACCACTTCGTACTTGCCGCTCGCCTTCAGCAAACGCACGACTTCACGCGCGTAATCCAGCGCAATCTTCTTTTCATACACACCCGAAACCCCGATCGCACCGGGGTCGACGCCGCCGTGACCTGCATCGACAACGACAACCGGCCGCGCATTCTGCCGAGGGGTCGAAGGCACAGGCACAGCCGTTACAGGGTTCGGATTGTCGTCCGCGCTGGGACGCATCGAGGCAATGAAGTCGGCCCGGCTGGTTGGCGCGATGTCGAGCACCAGTCGCCATGGTTTGCCGCCGTCCGGCTTCAGAATGAATTGTTTTGTGACCTTGGAAGGGGATGTCAGGTCCAGAACGAACCGACTTGTGCCCGGCCGGAAAAGACCATACCGGAGCTTCGAGATCAAGCCCGCACCGTCGCCGATCCGCTCCTCGGGCAAGTCGAAATCAACCTCGGGAAGGTCGATCACAACCCGGAACGGGTCGGGGAGACCGAACACGCGCGGTTCCACGCGGTCGCTCAGTTCCACGACGAAACGCGTTGAGGCGGCATGAACGCCGATCCGGATGTCCTGTACTTTCAAATCCTGCGCGCCCGCAATACCGGGCGCCGCGACCATGGCAAAAATGATCGCCAGCCCCCCTATGAGGATTCGCCCGCGCTTGGCGCAACTTGATAAGCGTTTCAGAATCAATGACATCGCCGACAGGTATATCGCTACCAGTGAATGCGCCGCAACACACAAGCGTGGGAAGGGTACGCAATCAAATGCATTGTGGATCGGACTCGCGGCGGCTATTGTGGCCGCGCGGACACCCGCAATTCAACGGACGCGCGCTGCGTTTCATGGTCTGGGTGTGGGCAAGGGAGCCAGTTTATCGCCCTAGAGCCCGCGCAGACCAAGCAAAGTGCGCATCAGAATTGCGGTTTTGTGCAACTTCGAGGCCGCCGCACGGCAATCGCCGGGCGGGCCTTCGGATCAAAACCTTCCGTCCTGGTGCGATTTCGCCCGTTCGACGGTCCAGGTTCCGGGGCAGGCCTCTGAAAATGTGGAACCCCTCTCGCTTTTGTCCGCAAAGCGTTGAGTACAGGCCTCCACAGGGACATAGCCATGCCAAAGCGCATGTTGATCGACGCGACCCATCCGGAAGAGACCCGGGTCGTCGTCGCAGACGGTAACGAACTCCTCGAATACGACTACGAAACCTCCACCAAGCGCCAGATCAAGAGCAACATCTATCTGGCGAAGGTGACTCGCGTTGAGCCTTCGCTGCAGGCGGCCTTCGTTGATTTCGGAGGCGATCGTCACGGGTTTCTGGCGTTCAACGAAATTCATCCGGACTACTACCGCATTCCCATCGAGGATCGCGAAAAACTGCTGGCTGAATCCGACGCCGAGAACGAGGAAGAAGAAGAAGCCGGCGAAAACGGCGAGAGCGACGGAGAATCGGTCGAAGTCCTGGGGGATTCCCAGGACGAGGATATCCAGGAACTGAGCGATGCCCATCGTCGGCGCCTGCGCAAGCTGACCCGCAGTTACAAGATCCAGGAGGTCATCAAGCGCCGCCAGATCCTGCTGGTGCAGGTGGTCAAGGAAGAACGCGGCAACAAGGGGGCCGCCCTCACGACCTACCTCTCCCTGCCCGGACGCTATTGCGTGTTGATGCCCAACACTTCACGCGGCGGTGGAATCAGCCGGAAGGTGACGGACGCCAAGCATCGCAAGTCGATGAAGGCGATCCTGTCCGACCTTGAAGTCCCCGAAGGCATGGCCGTGATCATGCGTACGGCCGGCGTGGCGCGCACCAAGGCCGAGATCAAGCGCGACTACGAATATTTGCGCCGCCTGTGGGACGATATTCGCGAACTCACGCTCGATTCCACGGCCCCGGCCCTGATTTATGAAGAAGGCGACGTCATCAAACGCACGCTTCGCGATTTGTACGACCGCGACATCGAAGAAGTCCTGGTCGAGGGCGATGAAGCCTACAAGGCCGCCAAGGCGTTGATGCGAACGATGATTCCGTCTCATGCCAAGCGCGTCCAAAAGTACGAAGACACCGAGATTCCGCTGCTGAACCGCTATCAGATCGACCAGCAACTCGACGCAATTCACGAGCCGATCGTGCAGCTCAAATCCGGCGGCTATATCGTTATCAGTCCGACGGAAGCGCTGGTGGCAATCGACGTGAACTCCGGACGCTCGACGCGCGAACGCAACGTCGAACAGACGGCCTATCGGACCAATCTTGAGGCGGCCGACGAAGTTGCCCGCCAGCTCCGGTTGCGCGATCTGGCCGGCCTCATCGTGATCGATTTCATCGACATGGATGTCTCGCGCAACAATCATGCCGTCGAACGGCGCATGAAGGAGGCCATGAAATCGGACCGGGCACGGATCCAGATTGGCCGGATATCGGCCTTCGGTCTGCTGGAGCTGTCGCGCCAGCGTCTGCGCCCGAGCCTGCATGAGGCGCATACACAGGCCTGTCCGGTATGTCAGGGCACAGGGCTGATGCGGTCAACCGAATCGACCAGCATGGCGATCTTGCGTGAGCTTGAAGAAGAAGGTCAGCGCAAGCGTGCCAAGGTTGTGACCGTCACAACCCAGACAGACATCGCGCTGTACCTTCTCAACCAGAAGCGCGCCTCGTTGCAGGACCTGGAGGAACGCTACGGCTTCAGCGTACAGGTCATGGCCGATGCCAGTCTCACCGCATCTGACTATGAAATTGTGCATATCGGCCATGACGGTGTCGAAGGCGTCTCGACCAAGGAAGAAACACAGCGCGAAGAAAATGCGCCCAAGCGGCGGCGCAGCCGCGGTCGGCGTCGTTCGTCGGAAAACAACACCGACAATACCGAGGACGAAGCGAAGACCGATGCGACGGCCTCGGAAGAGCATGAGCAGTCCGACGATGACGAGGATGAAAATCGCAAGCGCGGCGGCCGACGGCGTGGCCGACGCGGCGGCCGGCGCCGGCGGAAATCGGACTCGGACGGCGAAACCGAGCAGGAAGCAACGTCGGACGCGGAGCCAGCTCCCGATTCCGACGGCGAGAACGAAACGGTCGACGAACAGAACGACGAAGATGGCGAAGACACTGGTCGTCGTCGTCGCCGGCGGCCCCGGCGCCGCGGACGCCGTGGCAGAGGTGCGTCGGAAGAAACTTCGACAGACGAGAACGCGGCCGAAGCCGGCGCGGACGCCGCCACACCGGACGACACGGCTTCGGACAATGACGACGACGCACTCGATTCTGAAATTGACATCCCCGAGCCGTCTTCCGAGGAAAATGATGGCAATAGTGAACCGGTCGCGGACGCTGCATCGGATGCCGACAATAGCCCTTCGGAAGACAGCGCCGACGAGGACGCCGCCAACGAAGAAGTCGAGCCCGAGGCGGTAACGGCGGCAGACGCGGATGAAACCGGCGAAGACGCGACGGAGACGCCCGCTGACGAGCCGGACGAAGAGCCTGCCGAGACAATGGCCGAACAACCTGAAGAAGCCGCCGAGGAAGACAACCGGCCGCGGCGATCGGGATGGTGGAACCGGGCAACGTCCTGACCGCAGGTTGGCGGTCTATCCCCTTTTCAGGGTCGCCAGGCACCCAGGCGGTCGATCGCCTGGCGCATGTCGTCTTCGGTCCCGGCGAATGAAAACCTGACGAAGGCGTTGCCGCGGTACGGATCGAAATCCAGGCCCGGCGTGGTCGCAACCCTCGCCTCCGTCAGCATCCGACGACAGAACGCATTGCTGTCGTTGGTAAGCTGCGCCACATCGGCATAGACGTAAAATGCACCGTCAGCCGGCGCGAGGCGGTCGAAACCGACCCCCGGCAAATCACTGAGCAGAATGTCCCTGTTGCGGGAATATTTCGCGACATTTTCACGTAGTTCGTCATGGCTGTCGAAGGCCGCCAGCGCGGCGTACTGCGACAAGGTGGGTGGCGATATAAACAGATTCTGCGCCAGACACTCCACGGATCGCAACATGGATTTCGGCACCACGAGCCACCCCAGCCGCCATCCGGTCATCGAAAAATATTTCGAGAAGCTGTTGATGACGATGGCCTCATCATCATGGGCCAGCGCAGTCACCGATTCATGGCCGTAAGTGATGCCATGATAGATTTCGTCGGAGATGAAACGCATCGATTGACGCCGGGCCAGACCCGTCAATGATCTCATCTCCGGATCACCGATCATCGTACCCGTCGGGTTCGACGGGCTGGCAACGATCAAACCGTCCAGTCCGCCGGGAACTTCGCCAATCACGCCGGGCGTTGGCTGGAAGCGGTCCTCGATGCTGGTCTCCACCACCACCGGCTCAACCCCGAGCGCGGACAGAATATTGCGGTAGGCCGGGTAACCTGGCGCCGCAAGCGCGACCCGGTCGCCAACATCAAACGCCGCCAGGAATGCGAGCAGGAATCCGCCCGACGAACCCGTGGTCACCACGATTCTCTCGGGCGCGACGGCGACCCCGTACATGCTCTCGTAATGCCCGGCGATCCGCTCGCGCAGGGCGGGAATGCCCAACGCGTCGGTGTAGCCCAGCCGCTCGTCACGGATCGCTGCCGTGGCCGCCTCACGCACTTTTGCCGGCGCAGATGTGCCCGGCTGACCGACCTCCAGATGGACGATATCCTCGCCCGCCGCGGCCAGCGCATTGGCCTCGCGCATCACGTCCATGACGATGAACGGGTCAATCTGACCGCGCGTCGAAACCTTCAACGGCATGCGGCGTCTACTCGTCGGAACTGACTGCCAACCCGAAGGACCGCGGATCCTTGACGAACTGGCAGGTCTGCACGCGGGGAAGCCCGCGCGGACAAAAGAATCCGTTTACCCGGCCGATACTCTGCACCTGTTCGATGTTGTGCCCGAGCGCATCAAGGGCTGCGCGTGCCGCATCCGGAGTCGTGGCTTCGACAAATGTGATATCGGGGTTTCCGGTATTGAACGCGCGTGGCAACGCCACGGCATCGACCATGTTCTCGTCCTCCCTGACAATCGTATCCAGTGCAACGCGCGCCAGCACGCCAGGGATCGGGCCCGCGCCGGCGGCAGCGAAAAATGTGAGCCCGATCTTCTCGTTCGCCATCAACGCGACGGTCGGCACGGAGGCACGTTCCGTTTCCAGCAACGGCGCCAGAAGAATGCCCGTACCGGGCGCGATCACCCCCGCGCCGAAGGGGCCGTTCATGGTGAAGGAACAAGCGACCGTACGGCCCTGATTGTCCACGGCGACGATACTGGCCCCGCTCATGACGGCATCGGCGCGCACGGCAATACTGGGCCGGGGGGCACTATGGGATGTTTCAGAGACGCTCGTTTGCAGCGCCGCGACGGCCGCCGCCGTGGTCGTATCGGCCGTGCCGGCCGCCTCGGCTTGATAGGCGCGCGCGCCCAGCTCGACGATGAGATGCGTGCGTGCCGCGTCGGCGGTGTCATCGTAGCGATCACCGTTCGACGCCGCAGCCCAGACCTGGGCTGCGACAGCCCCCCCGCCATCCGGGGCGAACGCCAATACATTGTTGCCGAGCTCAAACCGGATCGGCTCCTTGATCTCGGGTCGGTAATTACGCAAATCATCGAGCGTCATGCGACCACCAGCCGTGCTCACGGCCTCGACCAAGGAACGACCGAGCACGCCGTCATAGAAGGCTCCGGGCCCCTGTGTGCGCAAGTTGGACATGACCGCGCCCAGCTCCAGCTGCTGCAGCAACCGTCCTTCGGCAACGCCACCAGTGGACAAGCCGAAGATCGAGCTAGCCTCCGGACCAAATACGACGATCGGTCGGGCGGCCTCAATATCGCGAACAAATGCCCGCGAGACGGCATGTCCGGTCCGCGCAAAGTCTTCCGCAGGGAGCAGGATATCCGACCAGGCCAGTTCCCCGTACCGGGCATGCAGCAGGAACATTCCGCGCACATTCCCGGGAATCGAGAATCGCGCAGCGGAGTCCGCCGGCCGCTTCGGCAGGAACGAAATGGTTTCCGTGCGAACCTGCACGGCATCGTGAATCAGGCAAACACCACCGCCGCCAATGCTCGCGGCACCAGGCAGTGTCACGGCCATGGCGAAGTAGGTGGCGACCGCCGCGTCTGCAGCCGTGCCGCCTGCCGACAACACTTCGCGCCCGATCAGCGCGGCCCGCGGCTCGTCGGCGATCAGGCCGCCGAAAAAGCCATCTATGAAACCGATATCGCCCTGCTCGGGGCCGCCTCCGCCACATGCAGCGAGCGCGAACAGGCTGCCGAAAAGCATCCGGCGACCTGATTGACGCCACATTCGTGTGTACTTAGTTTGAGTATCGTTCCTGGAGATAGACACGTGCGCCCGTTCGTTCGTTTGGTTGGCTTGATCACCGTACTTGCCGTTGCGGCCAGTACATCTGCGTTTGGACAGAACCGAAATATCGGCCTCGTCCGCGACGCCGAAATTGAAAATATCATTCGCGACTATGCGACGCCAATTTTCAGTGCGGCGGGCCTCGACAGCAGTGTTGTCGAAGTTCACCTCGTGAATGATGCCCGCCTCAACGCTTTCGTTGCGGGCGGCCAACGTGTCTTCATTAACACCGGTTTGCTGGTTCGCGCCAAGGGTCCCGAGGAAGTGATCGGCGTGATCGCCCATGAAACCGGCCATATCGCCGGCGGACATCTCGCGCGTTTCCAGGATGAGTTGCGTAATGCCGAAACCAAATCGATCATCGCTCTGCTTGCCGGACTGGCGGCTGGAATCGCCACCGGCGACGGTCGGGTTGCCGGCGCCATCGTCGGAGGCGGGTCGAGCGCCGCCCTCACCGATCTGCTGAAGTACAGCCGGACGCAGGAATCGGCTGCCGACGCCGCGGCGTTGAAGTATCTCGATCAGACCGGCATATCCGCGCGTGGTCTGCTTGAATTTTTCGAGCTCCTGCAACGGGAAATTCGCCTGACCGGCGGGCGTGAGCACCCTTATCTCAGCACCCATCCCCTGACAAACGACCGCATCGCAACCGTGTCGGGGCATCTCGCATTATCGCGTTTTTCGAACACCCCGATCTCGCGGGATCTGGCGCGTAAGCATGCGTATATGCGGGCCAAGCTGATCGGTTTCATGGAGCCCCTCGAGAGCACACTCAAGATTTATCCCGAGGACCGGAACGAAGTACCGGCTCGTTATGCCCGCGCAATCGCCTACTACCGCAATGCCGAAATCGGCAAGGCCCTGCCGCTGGTCAACGGGTTGATCGCCGACGACCCGGACAACCCCTACTTCCACGAACTCAAGGGACAGATGCTTCTCGAAAATGGCCGGGTCGAGGATTCGCTGATCCCCTACGGACGGATGGTCGAGCTGGCTCCCAATGAGCCATTGCTGCGGACCGGACTGGGAAAGGCGCAGGTTGAATCCGGCCGGGCCGACCTTCTGCAGCCCGCGCTCGAGAATTTACGTGTCGCGGTTCGCCTCGACTCACAGATGCGTGACGCCTGGCGGCTGCTGACCATCGTCAATGGCAGGCTCGGCAATCAGGGAGACCTCGCATTGAGCCAGGCCGAATACACGCTCCTCGGTGGCGATGTAAAAGCAGCGCTGGCGCTCGCCGAACGCGCGACAAAATTGCTCCCGACCGGCGCACCGGGCTGGCTGCGCGCGCAAGACATCGTGAGCGAGGCCAGCCGCCAACTCGACAGAAAGTGATCGCATACGGTCAACATTGCGTGACACGCCACACCCCGGCTTGAACCACCCTTTGCACTCCACCATCATCCACCGCACGTTGCGCCGGCTACTCCGGTCTGTTTTGTTCGAGGAGAGGTCTTGTGTCGGAATCCCGTGGAGCCGTTCTTGTCGCCCTGATGATGGCCGCTGTCGTTGCATTGGCGATTCTGTTTCCCACCACCTCCAGACAGCCGACACAGATTGTTACTGAATCCACCGGGCCGGTTTCGGCAGCCGGTAACGCGCCTTTTACAGCGCTGCAGAAAAACGATATCCGAAATACCGTGCGCGAGTATCTCCTCGACAACCCCCAGGTCATCGTCGAAGCCATCGAAGCGCTCCAGGCACAGCAACAGCAAAGCCAGCAGCAGCAAAACCAGGGCGCCATCGCGGCCAACATGGAGCAGTTGGTCAACAGCCGCCGTGACCCGTTCATCGGTAATCCGGATGCGTCTGTGACAATCGTCGAGTTCTTCGACTACCAATGCCCCTACTGCAAGCGGATGGCGCAGGACCTCGCCAGGATCGCGGCGGAAGACCCCGATGTGAAAATCATCTTCAAGGAGTTTCCCGTTTTCGGACGTGAATCCACGTTGGCCACCCGTGCCGCACTCGCCGCAGCCAAGCAAGGCAAGTATGCGGAGTTCCATCTCGCAATCATGGGGTTGCGCGGCGCACCATCCGAGAACGCGATCCTCCGGATTGCGAGCCGGCTCGGCATGAATCTCGATCGGCTCCGTCGCGACATGCAGTCCCCGGCGATCGAAACTCAAATCCAGACGAATCTTCAACTCGCCCGACAGGTCGGCGTGCGCGGCACACCGGCATTCATCGTCGGTGATCAACTGGTCCCCGGTGCCATGAGCGCGGATCAGATGCGCCAGCTCATCGCCGAGATGCGCGGCAGCTAAAGGCCCCTATTCAGCGTCGGGCTGGTTATCCGGCAGTGCGTCGCGGAAGGCCGCCAGTTCGAGGCAAGCGTCATTCACCCGCAATGCCGTCAGGAAGGCCGACAAGTCGCACCCGAAACGCTGTGCGTTGTAGACCTGGGGCACAAGGCAGACATCGGCCATCGTCGGCGTATCGCCGTGGGAGAACCGGCCCGCACCACCGTCAGCGAGCAACCCTTCAAGCCCGCGCATGCCCTCATCGACCCAGTGTTTGTACCACTGCTCGTTCCGGGTATCCTCATCGAGGCCCAGTTCGGCGCCCAGTACGCGCAATACCCGTAGATTGTTGAGCGGGTGTATATCGCAGGCGATCGCCTGAGACAGGGCCCGCACCCGGGCACGCCCTTTCGCATCGACGGGCAACAGCGCGGTCGTTTCCGGCCTCGTTTCGTCGAGATACTCGATGATCGCCATCGACTGGGTCACTCGCGTGCCATCGTCGTCGATCAAGGTCGGCACAAGGCCTTGTGGATTGACCGCCAGATAGGCGTCCGACGATTGATCCTTTCGGCGGAGATGGATGTATTCCCGTTCGGCATCGAGCCCCTTCAGGTTGAGCGCGATGCGAATACGGAATGCGGCGGACGAGCGCCAATAGTCATAGAGTTTCATGAATATTCTCCCGATTTCCGACCGCTAGTCGTCCATATTCCGAATATTGAGCACGGGCAGATCATCCGCCGGTTCGAAACCGAAAATTCGTCCGTAGAATCCCAATTCCGATTCCAAGGCCCGACACACATTCTCCGACTTGCGGAATCCGTGGCCCTCGCCCTGGAAAAGGACATAGGCAACGGGAATACCCTTCCGGTCGAGGGCATCGACCATCGCCTCGGCCTGGTTTGGCGGCACGACCCTGTCATCCTCGCCCTGCAGGAAGATGACGGGGCAGTTCAACGCGTCCACATGTTCGATTGGCGAACGGTCTCGGTAGAGCTGCTCGGCCTCGGGCAGCGGCCCGATCAACATATCCAGATAGCGGCTTTCGAACTTGTGCGTGTCGCGCGCGAGCGTCATCAGGTCGCCGATTCCGTACAGGCTGGCACCGCCTGAAAAAGTGTCACGAAAAGCCAGCGCCGCAAGCGCCGTATACCCGCCGGCGCTGCCGCCGCGAATTGCCAGCCGGGATGGATCTGCCAGTCCCGAAGCCTCCAGATATTCTGCACCGCAGACCATGTCGTCCACATCCGCCTCGCCCCATCGCCCATAGAGCGCCTCGCGGTAGGCGCGACCGAACCCGGTACTGCCGCGATAATTCACATCCAGTACCGCAAACCCCCGGCTGGTCCAGAACTGGATGGCCAGGCTGAAGGACGACGACGTCGCACCCGTGGGACCACCATGACCGCGAACGATGAGCGGCGCTTGCGTATCCGTCAATGGTTCGTGGGTCGCACTGCAGGGCGGATAGTAGAATCCGTATGCGGTGTCACCGCCGGTGGTTTCGAACGCGATGGTTTCGGGGACCGAGAGCCCGGCGGGGTCAAGATCGACGGTGAGTGATGTCTGAAGCGTCTCGATAGCCCCCGATGCGGGGTCCAGGAGGAGAATCGCAGATCCCTCCCCGGGCGAGGCGCCGATGAAAACGATCTTGTCATCGACCCATTGGGGCGCGGCGATATCGGTGCAGGGCACTTCGATGTCTCGAAGTCCATCATCATCGATGCGCGCCAGCCGCCATGTCCCGTCACGCGTGTAGGCAGACACCACGCGACCCGACGGGTCCACATCGAATGTCCGCATCCCGAAGACCCATTGGGGAAGCCCGAACTCCGCCGCCTTGTCGTGCATGACCGAAACGGCATCTCCGTCCCAGCGGTGCAGATTCCACCAGCCGCCGGGGTCGGCCGCAAAAATCAGGCTCCCCCCCGGCGACCACATCGGTTGGAACGCCGATACACCCTTCCCACCGATTAGTTTCCTGGCCGTGCCGACGTCGCCCGCCGCATTCACCGGCGCCACCCGGACAGCCGCCGAATCCCAGGGCATATCCGGCAATTCCCAACTCACCCAACTCAGCGTCGATCCATCCGGCGACACGCGGGGATTCGAAACGAAATCATGGCCGCCGACGAGTGTCGCGCATGCGCCCGACCCCAGATCAACGGCGATCAGTTCATTGACCACCCCAACACTGGCATGGCGTTCACGAACGCACAAAATACGGTTGCGTGCCACGTCGTGGAACAGGTCTGCGTGGCGGTCACCGGTATCCGGTGTCACCGCCTCTGGCGCACCACCATTTTCCTGGCGATAGATTCGCTGATCGTCAAAATTGACGAAAAACGCCACGCCAGCCGACACAATCGCTGCGCCGCCGCCATATTCATGGACCCTTGAACGCGCGGAATATCCCGGCGGGATCACGTCGACGGGCCCGGCATCGGTCCGTCGCACCAGCACAACGCGACCACCCTCCGCGGGGCGGCCCTCCAGCCAGTAGATGTCTTCACCATCCACAAATACGCTCGATAGCGAGATCGTCGTGTCGGCAATCATCCCCGCCGTGATCGGCGACGGCCATGCGCCATACGGCGCCGCGACCTTCGTGCCAGTCATAGCAGGATGATGGCCGCGAGGCCGAGGAACGATACAAAGCCAACGACGTCGGTAATCGTCGTGAGGACGACCGCCGATCCGACCGCGGGGTCGATACGCAAGCGCTCCAGAAAAATGGGAATCGTCACGCCCGCGAAACCGGCGATGAGAAGATTGATCAGCATGGCGGCGGCGATGATGAAACCAATTATCGGTTCACCGAACCACAACCAGGCAACGACGCCCATGACGAGCGCGAACAGCATGCCGTTGATGCCGCCGACGATGACTTCCTTGCCCAGAATGCGCGCGGCATTGGCCGGAGTCAGCTCCTTCATCGCAAGCGCGCGCACGGCCACCGTCAGCGTCTGGGTACCCGCATTGCCCCCCATTGAGGCAACGATCGGCATGAGGATGGCAAGCGCGACCACCTGCTCGATCGCCGCGTCGAAAAGGCCGATGACCAGAGAGGCCGTAATCGCCGTTCCCAGGTTGACCAGCAACCAGGAAAATCGCGCCCGCGTGGTGCCCAGAACAGCTTCGTAGAAATCATCCTCCCGCACACCGCCGAGACGCAGGATATCCTCTTCCGCCTCTTCGTGAATGACATGGACGATATCGTCGGCCGTGATGACACCAACGAGTTGCCCGTTGTCATTCACAACGGGGGCCGACAGCAGCGCATACTGTCGGAACATCAGTGCCGCCTCTTCCTGATCCATCTCGACACGGGCCGAGCGAAGATCCGTCAGCATGATGTCGTCGATACGAACATCCCGCTGGTTTCGCATCAGCCGCGAAAGCGGAATGGTGCCGACCGGATGCCGGTCATCATCCACCACATAGATTTCATAGAAGTCACGCGGAAGATCCGCTGCACGTTCGCGCATGTAATCGATGCTGTTACCGACCGACCAGTCCTTCGGGACCGTGACCAGCTCGTGCTGCATCAGGCGTCCGGCACTGTCTTCGGGATAGGTCAGCGCCTGTTCAACGAGCGCCCGGTCGGATGGCGACAAACGCGCCAGGACACTGGCCTGATCCGCCTCCGCGACATCCTCGAAAACATCGATCGCATCATCGGTATCGAGCTCGGTGATGGCGGCGGCGACTTCGGCCGGCTCCAGCTGCTCAAGAACATCCTCACGCACCACGTCATCGAGATGGGTCAGTAGTTCGGGATCGAGACGATCGCGCACATGGTCGAACAGAATTCGTCGACTGTCGGTACTCAGTTCTTCGAGAAGATCCGCCAGATCGGACGCGTGGAGCCCGTCAATCAAACCATCGAGTTCATCGATCCGACCAACGGATAGAGCAATTTCGCAGGTCCGCACCAGCGATTCATCGACACCATAGCTGCGCTCGGTCTCGAGACCGGCCGCGCCCTCGTCGATATCCGGCTGGTGGGTCATGGGTGCCTAGTCCTTCGCCCGGGCGTCATGCTGCGCGCCCACTGCCGCGACCGCACTCATGTTCAATACGCCACGCGCCGTGACAGATGGCGTCAGCACATGGGCCGAACGTTCCGCCCCCACGAGGATCGGTCCGACAGCCAGACCATCCGCCAATGTTTTCAACAGGTTGAATGCTATGTTCGCCGCATCCTGGTCCGGCATGACAAGCAAATTCGCCTGTCCTTCAAGAACGCTATTCGGGAAAATTCGCTCCCGGATATCGGGATCGATCGCGGAGTCCGCATGCATCTCTCCTTCAACCTGCAGGTCCGGCTCGCGGTCGTACACCAGCTTCCGCGCCGCGCGCATTTTCTGTGCGGAGTCCGAATTCGAACTGCCAAAACTGGAATGGGAAAGCAGTGCCACTTTCGGCTCCAGACCGAACCGCCGCACTTCTTCGGCGGCCAGATGGGTCATTTCGGCAATCTCGACGACAGTCGGGTTGGGCGTGACATAGGTATCGGTGATGAAGACCGTGCCCTTCGACAGAATAAGCACCGACACCGCCGACAATTCATGCACTTCCTTGCGCAACCCGACAATATCCTGGACGTGTTGAAGATGTCTGTCGTACCGCCCTTCGGTGCCACAGATCATGGCATCCGCATCACCGCGCATCAGCGCCAGTGCCGCAATGACAGTAGAGTTCGTTCGCACCCGGGTCCGCGCCTCGTCCGGCGACACGCCCTTGCGCTCCGCCAGGCTGTGATAAAGCTCCCAGTAATCGCGATAACGCGGATCATCCTGCGGGTTGATGACCTCGCACTCCTCACCCGGCCTGAAATTGAGACCCAACCGTTCGACCCTGCTCTGCACGACGTCAGGGCGGCCAATCAGAATGGGGATGCCGATGCCTTCGTCGATGACGGCTTTGGCGGCACGCAACACGCGCTCATCCTCGCCTTCCGCATAGACGATCCGTTTTCTGTCCGCCCGGGCGAGGTCGAAAATCGGCCGCATCAACAGGCCCGAGCGGAAGACAAACCTGTCCAGTTTCTCGAGATAGGCGTCGAAATCCTCGATCGGGCGCGTCGCGACACCGCTCTCCATCGCGGCCCGCGCCACGGCCGGCGCCACCTCGCGGATCAGCCGCGGATCGAACGGGCTGGGGATAATCGAATCCGCGCCGAACTTCGCCACCTGCCCACCATAGGCTGATGCGACAACGTCCGATGTCTCGCGCATTGCCAGGTTGGCGATCGCGTCCACGGCGGCGATCTTCATCGCCTCGTTGATGTCCGTCGCGCCCACGTCCAGCGCGCCGCGGAAAATATGCGGGAAGCACAGCACGTTGTTGACCTGGTTGGGATAATCGGACCGCCCGCTGGCAATAATCGCATCGGGAGACGCGGCCTTGGCGTCTTCCGGCATGATTTCCGGGTTGGGGTTGGCCAACGCAAAGATCAGCGGCGTCGCGGCCATGGTTTTGACCATGTCCTGGGTCAGTACACCGGGGGCCGACAAACCGAGAAAGATATCCGCACCCGCGATGGCGTCGGCGAGGGTCCGCGCGTCGGTCTCCTGCGCATACGCCTCAAGATAGGGGTTCATCCCCTTCTCTCGGCCCTTGTACACAACGCCCTCGATATCGGTAAGCGTCACATTCTCCTTGGGCAGGCCCATTTCGATCAACAGCCCCACGCAGGCGAGCGCCGCCGCCCCGGCGCCGGATGTGACCAGACGGGCCTTCGAGATATCTCTTTCCGCGAGGCGCAAGCCGTTCCGGACGGCGGCCCCGACGATGATGGCGGTGCCGTGCTGGTCGTCGTGGAAAACCGGAATATTCATGCGCTCGCGCAAGCGCTTCTCGATCTCGAAACATTCGGGCGCCTTGATATCTTCCAGGTTGATCCCGCCGAACGTCGGCTCCAACGCGGCGACAATGTCCACGAAGCGTTCGACATCCGTCTCGTCGACTTCAATATCGAACACGTCGATGTCCGCGAATTTCTTGAACAGGACTCCCTTGCCCTCCATGACGGGCTTGGAGGCCAGGGGGCCGATCGCGCCGAGTCCGAGCACCGCGGTCCCGTTGGTTACCACACCGACGAGATTGCCCCGTACGGTAAGTTCCGCGGCAAGTGCCGGGTCTTCTGCGATCGCCAGTGATGCCTGTGCGACACCCGGCGTGTAAGCGCGCGACAGATCTCGCTGGTTGCCCAGAGGCTTGGATGCGACGACCTCGATCTTGCCGGGCCGTCCTTCGCGATGATACCGCAGAGACGCTTCACGAATATCTTCAGCCATGACATTTCTCCGCATTGCCGGAACGCCTTCACAGGAGGCGTTTGATCCGCGCTGAACTGGTTACCATGTTAGATGCGTGATCCGCTTGCGGGTAGCAACCGGAAATCAAGCAATACCGTGAGAACACGCGTATATTTCCGCCGGGTAAAATGCGCGAAACAATGACAATTCCAAATCTGTACCGGATGGCGCCGGGAACCGTCGTCTGGCAGACCACGCCGGGTCTGCAGGCTTACGACGAGGCGGTGTCGACAATGGAGGCACGGGTCGAAGCCGTCCGCCATGGCAAGGCCGACGAGTTGGTATGGCTCGTCGAGCACCCCCCACTCTACACCGCCGGCACCAGCGCCAAACCGGACGATCTGCTCGACGTCGACCGGTTCCCGGTACACGAAACCGGTCGAGGCGGGCAATACACCTATCATGGGCCCGGCCAGCGCGTGGCCTATGCCATGATCGATCTGCGCGAACGCGGCCAGGATCTGCGCGCGTATGTGCGCGGCCTTGAGGCATGGGTCATTGAGACCCTATCGACATTCGGAATCACCGGCGAACGTCGGGACGGAAGGGTTGGCATCTGGGTTGCCCGAGGCGATGGCCGGGAGGACAAGATCGCGGCCATCGGTGTCCGGGTGCGCCATTGGGTCACCTATCACGGCATTTCCATCAACGTATCGCCCGATCTGGAGCATTTCTCGGGCATCGTGCCGTGCGGCATCGGCGAAGCGCATCTGGGAGTCACCAGTCTCGCCGATCTGGGCATCGACGCCGACATGGACGATGTGGATGCGGCTCTGAAAGCCGGTTTCACGAAGATTTTCGGCTAACCGGCTGGCTAGACCGTGGATTTCTTTTGGAAGCCCATTCCGATCAGCGGTTCGGCGTCGATCCGCTCTTCGGTCACGTTTTCCACGACCGAGGCCGGCGGCCCCTCGTGACAGCTATTCACCATCCGATCGACAGCCTGGACCGGTCCGGCGAAAACCGCCTCAACCGAACCGTCGGACCGGTTGCGCACCCAGCCATCCAGGCACTGATCCCGCGCCACATTCTCGGTCCAGGCACGAAACCAGACCCCCTGAACACGGCCGCGGATGACGACCCGTACCGCAACCGTCTCGGCCATCACTCGAACTCGACGATGGCCTGATCGACCGCGAGGCTGTCGCCCGGTGCCGCATGCAGGGTCTTCACCACCCCGTCCGACGCGGCGCGAAGTACATTCTCCATTTTCATCGCCTCGACGACGGCGATTTCCTCGCCAGCGCGCACCGGCGTACCCTCTTCCACCGCAACGGAGACCAGCAGGCCCGGCATCGGCGACAGGACAAATCGGCTCATGTCGGGCGGCACCTTCTCGGGCATCCGGGCATCGAGTTCACCGCCGCGTGGTGTCAGCACCCGGACCACAGCCTCGACCCCGCGATGGGTCAGGCGATAGGCCACACCCATCCGATCAATCTGGAAGGTCGCCACGCCATCGTCAAAGGTCGCTGAGAACACCGGATTGCCGAGTGTCCAGTCTGTCGCGAAGGCCACCGCCCGTCCGTCGACCGCAACGTCCGCGCCGTCGGGTCGATATGTGACATGCACCTCGTTCCCGACGTCGCCCATCCGCACCTGCCACGGGATCACATTGGTCGGTAACACCGGTGCTCCGCCGGTACCCGACTGATGCGCACGGCTGGCAAATCTGCCATGTATATACGCGGCCACCGCCGCAAACCGGTCCCGCAGCGCCCCTTCCGGAGCCGCCGGGGCATAACCGTCGGGATATTCCTCGGCGATGAAGTTCGTGGTCAGGCGCCCCTCCGCAAACCGGGGATGGGCCATGATCGACGCGAGAAAGGCCGTATTGTGACCCGTGCCGCGGATGTAATATCCGTCGAGCGCATCCTGCATCCGGGCGATGGCCTGGTTCCGGTCGGCGCCGTAGGTCGCCAGCTTGGCGATCATGGGGTCGTAGAACATCGAGATTTCCGAGCCCTCTCCCACGCCGGTATCGATGCGTACATTTGCACCATCCTGCGCGGGCGCACGATAGCGCACGAGACGACCGATCGCCGGCAGGAAGTTACGGCTGGGATCCTCGGCATACACCCGCGTCTCGATCGCCCAGCCGTTGATCGCGACTTCCTCCTGGCGCAACGCCAGCTTCTCGCCGTCCGCGATACGGATCATCTGCTCCACCAGGTCAAGCCCGGTGATCATCTCGGTCACCGGATGCTCGACCTGCAGGCGGGTATTCATTTCCAGGAAATAGAAATTCCGGTCCTTGTCGACGATAAACTCAACCGTGCCGGCCGACCGGTATCCCACTGCCGCCGCCAGAGCGCAGGACTGCGCACCCATGGCCGCACGGGTTTCGGCGTCAAGGAACGGCGAGGGCGCCTCCTCCACCACTTTCTGGTGGCGGCGTTGAATCGAGCATTCGCGCTCACCGAGGTGAATCACGTTGCCGTGGGCGTCCGCCAGGACCTGAATCTCGATGTGGCGGGGTTCCTCGACATATTTCTCGATGAAAATCCGGTCATCGCCGAAACTGGAGCGCGCCTCGTTCTGCGCCGAGCGAAAACACTCTTCGACCTCGTCTTCGCTGAAGGCAATGCGCATCCCCTTGCCGCCGCCGCCGGCAGAGGCCTTGATCATTACCGGATAACCGATTTCTCCGGCGATCCGCACGGCCTCGGCCGCGTCCGCGATGGTGTCCATATGCCCCGGCACGGTGCTGACACCAGCCGCGTCGGCAAGCTTTTTGGATTCGATCTTGTCGCCCATCGCCGCGATTGCGTCGGGCGGCGGACCGATAAACGCCACGCCCTCCGCCTCGAGGGCGCGGGCAAACTCGGCATTCTCCGACAGGAACCCGTAGCCCGGATGCACCGCGTCCGCGCCGGTATCCCTGATCGCGGCGAGAATCTTATCGGAGACAAGGTAACTCTCGGCCGCCGGTGGCGGGCCGATATGCACCGCCTCATCGGCCATACGCACATGCAGGGCCCCCGCGTCCGCATCCGAATACACGGCCACCGTCGCGATCCCCATTTCTTTCGCACTGCGGATAACGCGGCACGCAATTTCGCCCCGGTTGGCGATCAGGATTTTCTTGAACATGGCGTTGAAACTACGAGAGCATGTTGCAGTGCGCAATTGGTGAATTCGATTGTGCATCAGCCGATGAACACGTGGACGAAGCGGCGAGACATCCCTAGCCTGACCCCATGA
Organism: Alphaproteobacteria bacterium; assembly: GCA_039980135.1. Lineage (NCBI taxonomy): Bacteria > Pseudomonadati > Pseudomonadota > Alphaproteobacteria > Alphaproteobacteria bacterium. Next base: position 26,413 of record JBDXCV010000004.1, on the reverse strand, counting down.
CTGAATCGGCGCAGATACCGGACGATACGGTCCCCAGTCGACGGCGCGTTGGTCTCGCAACGATCCTCGTGGGGGGTGTCACACTCCTGATCCTGCTCGCCGTCGGCAGCGTTCTCGCGCTAACAGTGACCGGCGCCACCCAGAACACTTTCGCGCTGCTTGGCGCCCGCGCCACCACCACGCTCGACCTCGTCGAGTCACGCATCGACGGCCAGTTCGATCCGGTCGCGTCTGCCGCCGAGGAATTGAGTGCCCAGTTTGCCGATGGCCGACTCAACCTCGACAACCGCCGCGATCAGGTGTTCCGGACATTTTCCGGCATTCTGACCGCCTTACCCCAGGTCACGGCCGTCGTTTATGTCCCCGACCGAGGACCGGCGATGCGCGTGACGCTCACGGAAGGAATCGCGGTTGTGGTGCCCGACACTCCGGGATTGGTTCGACGGCAGGCGACGATTCTCGACTCGGCCCGCAAGATCGACGGAGGGTCTCAATGGTTGCCGCCGCTCTGGATCAAGGCGGTTTCACAACCGGTCGTCACGGTATTTTCGCCTGTCAAACGGGGGGAAGAATTCCGCGGTGTGGTCATACTGCCGGTGACCATGACGAAGATCGCGGATTTCCTGCAAATACTCGCCCAGAGGAACGACCTTCAAGCCTTCATCATTTACGACCGCGAGCGGGTTCTCGGGCATCCACAACTGCATAATGTCGATTTCGAGCCGACCGGCGCATCCAACGAAAACCCGCTGCCACGAATAGAAGACCTTTCCGACCCCGCCTTTGCGCTGTTCAGCGGCGGAGGCGACCGTGCAGCGTCTCTCCTGCGGAACGCACCGCGGGTCACCGACGCGCGGGTCGACAATGACCGGATCGTCATCACACGCGACACGAACCGGTACGGCGAACGCCCCTGGACCATCGGCGTCACCCTGTTGCGTGAGGACGTCGGGAACGAAGTCGAGCGCCTGGTCGGCATGACCGTCGTCGGTCTGATCATCCTGGTGATCGCCGTACTGATCGGGTTCTTGTTCGCGCGGCGCCTGAACCGTCAAATCAGCCGCCTTGTCACATCCGCAAGCGCCCTGACGCGCCTCGACGTGGCCAATGCCCCCCAAGTACCCGACAGCCGGATAGCCGAGCTCTCCGACGCCGCACAGGCATTCAATCGCATGATCAGCGCGCTTCGGCTGTTCGAAACCTACGTCCCCAAGCAGCTCGTCCTTGGCCTGATGCAGCGAGGCGAAACGATCGAGACATCCGAAGAACGGATCGTGACGATCATGTTCACCGATATTCGCGGCTTTTCAACCCGCGCAGAGCAAATGGGTGCCGGCGAGATCGCCGACATGCTGAACTCCCACTTCGAGATGCTGGCCAGCGCGATCGAAGCCGAAGGTGGGACGGTCGATAAATATATCGGGGACGCGATCATGGCGTTCTGGGGCGCACCGCAGCTTGTCCCCGATCACGCCGCGCGGGCGCTGCGCGCAGCGGCCAAAATTCAGCGACGCGTTACCGCCGATAACAACGCGCGGCGCGCGCGCGGAGATGAACCGCTTCGCATCCGGGTCGGCGTCCATACGGGGCGGGTAATTGTCGGCAATATCGGTTCACGGAACCGTGTGAACTACACCGTCGTCGGAGACGCCGTGAACACCGCGTCACGGATCGATTCCCTGGCAAGGGAATTCGCCTCAAACGAAGACTGCATCGTCCTGACCAGCGGTGACACCTGCGACCACGCGGGCACAACCAATGTCGGCATGTATGATCTCAAGAACCTTGGAGAACGTGAAATCCGCGGCCGCAAGGGTACCGTCTCGATATTTCAACTCGACGCCAGCGATGCATCCAGCTAGGTAGCCTTGCATGAATGCAGATGAACTCAACCGCCGGGTCGCGGCTTTTCCCTACTGGTACCACCGAATCGAACTCCCCGACGGGGTGGCCACCCCGGGCTGGGCGCCCATCGATGCGGCGTCCTACCGTATCCCCGGCGATCTCACGGGAAAGCGGGTGCTCGATATCGGCGCATGGGACGGCTACTGGTCGTTCGAGGCGCTGAAACGCGGTGCCGATCAGGTCATCGCAATCGACGACTTCTCCGACTTTATCGGCCAACTCGAGACCGAAGACAGAAAGGCGTGGGAGACCTTCGATTTGTGCCGTGAAGCACTCGGCTACGATGAAGATCGGTGTCAGCGCCACGAACTGACGATCTACGACCTGACACCCGAGACCTTCGGCACGTTCGATGTCGTATTCTGTTTCGGCGTTCTGTATCACCTGCGCTGGCCGATGTACGCAATCGACAAGCTGTCGTCTGTCTGCACCAGCGAACTGTTCATCGAATCCGCCATCGCCGATGATTTCAGTGCCTATCGCGGCGGTCTCGGCAAGGGCTTCGGCGCCGACATGGTGATGGAATTCTATCCGAACGACGAATATGGCGAGAACGAAACCAACTGGTGGGCGCCGACGCTGCGGGCCATGGGCGGCATGGTCAAGGCGTCCGGGTTCGAGACCGTACGCGGCTGGAAGCTTACAGATACCCCCGCCCGCGTATCGCAATGCCGTGGGTTCGTCTGGGGTACGAAGAGTTAGACAACTCTCCCGGCGCTAGAGCGGGATGTTGTCGTGTTTCTTCCACGGATTCTCGAGCGACTTGTTCTCGAGCAGGCGTAACGCCCGACAAATCCGACGACGAGTGCTGTGCGGATAAATCACGTCGTCGATGAAACCCTTCTGGGCCGCAATGAACGGGTTGGCGAAGCGCGCGCGATATTCCTCGGTCCGTGCCTCGATCTTCTCAGGATCGTCTCGATCCTCACGATAAATGATCTCGACTGCCCCCTTGGGGCCCATGACCGCGATCTCCGCCGTCGGCCAGGCATAGTTGATGTCGCCCCGGATATGCTTGGACGACATGACGTCATACGCGCCGCCATAGGCCTTCCGGGTGATGAGCGTCACCTTGGGTACCGTCGCTTCGGCGTAGGCGAAAAGCAGCTTGGCACCGTGTTTGATGATGCCGCCATATTCCTGCGAAGTGCCCGGCAAAAAACCCGGCACGTCGACGAACGTGACGATCGGGATGTTGAAACAGTCGCAGAAACGCACAAAGCGCGCCGCCTTCTTCGATGAATCGATATCCAGGCAACCGGCCAGCACCATCGGCTGGTTGGCGACAAAGCCGATGGTGCGCCCCTCCATCCGCCCGAAACCGATGACGATGTTCCCGGCATGGTTTGCCTGCAGTTCAAAGAAATCACCCTCATCGACGACTTTCCCGATGAGCTCCTTGATATCGTATGGCTTGTGCGGATCCGACGGAATCAGAGTATCGAGCGACGGCTCCTCGCGATCGAACGGATCGCTGGTCGGCCAGACCGGCGGCTGTTCACGATTGTTCATCGGCAGAAAGTCATAGAAACGGCGAAGCTGCAGCAGCATCTCCACGTCATTTTCGAACGCGCTGTCCGCGACACTCGACTTGGTGGTGTGGGTCGATGCCCCGCCAAGTTCTTCCTGGCTCACATCTTCATGGGTGACGGTCTTCACCACCTCCGGCCCGGTCACGAACATGTAGGACGTGTCCTGAACCATGAAGATGAAATCGGTCATCGCCGGTGAATACACCGCCCCGCCCGCACATGGCCCCATGATCGCAGAGACCTGGGGAATGACGCCGGAGGCGTTGACGTTGCGCTGAAACACATCCGCATAACCCGCGAGCGAGCCGACGCCTTCCTGGATCCGCGCACCGCCCGAATCGTTCAGGCCCAGAACCGGCACACCGGTCTTCATGGCCATATCCATGACCTTGCAGATTTTCTGCGCATGCGCTTCCGACAGCGAGCCGCCAAAGACCGTGAAATCCTGGGAAAACACGAAAACCTTGCGGCCATTGATCAGGCCCCAGCCGGTCACGACCCCGTCGCCGGGTATGGGCTCGACATCCGCCGTCATCTCGTTCGGCGCCTGCTCGACGAACATGTCAAACTCCTCGAACGAATTCTCGTCGAGCAGCAACTCGAGGCGCTCACGCGCCGTCAGCTTGCCCTTTCCATGCTGCGCCTCTATCCGGCGCTCACCGCCGCCGAGCCGTGCACGAACACGCCGGGCTTCGAGTTGGTCCAGAATATCTTGCATCGCGCGTCCCCAGCGAAACCTGATTGATGTTCCACATAGCAGATTTGCCGGGACTCGGGCCAGATCGGGCCCGGCCTGCTCAGTCCCTGCGCAACAGCTCCAGGAAGGACGCGGCGCACTCGATATCCGCCCGCAGTACATCCCGCCTGGCCTGTGCCTCGGCCTCCTCGCCCCACAACTCTACCTGATAGGACTCATCCAACTGGCCGATATCGAACGCCGTGGCACTGTCCAGATGCCCTTTTGACAAGGCCAGGGCCACGATGATCGATCCGCTTGCCGATGTGGCGACGCCCAGGGCCGCCAGTTCATAATCATCATGCGCCGCAACAGCCCCGCGCAACTGCGCCAGGGATTCGGGCGGTTGGTCGACCGGCAGCAAACCATCTGTCACCACCAGTTCGCTCCCGAATGTATCGCGTGCCCAGTCCAACAATGGCTGCCAGGCCTTTGACTGACGAATGACGAGCTCTGCCGGTGTCTGCGCCCGATAGCAGACCAAATCGGTCGCACCATAGGCGGCAATCTGGTCGATATATCCCTCGCGATCATCCGCTACCCGGTCCACGGCCGTGGCCGCGATCCGGGTCAGGGGCATGGTCTCGACATCGATCTCCTCGGCCTGGGCACGCCACTCATCCGCGATCGCATCCGCCAGCGACGGTCCGGGCACCTGCAATGGCCGGCGCATCGGCGTCCGTACGCCGCGCGCATCGAGATGAACCTCGAACGCACTTTCATCATCTGATGGCGCAGCCGCAACGTCCTTGTAAAACCGCTTCACGAGATCAACGGTCCGAGTTTTCGCCGACATTGGGGGCAAGCCGGGGATTCGTGACGGGACTCTTTTTGTCGTCGCCCAAGGGGCTCGACGGCGTGGGCGCCGCCTGCCCCTCGGTGGCTTGTGCATACTGCACGCAAGGATGGTTGTTGCCGCCGAGGTCGACCAGCCCGATCAACGCCGCCGGCGGGAACACAATACTGCCCAGAATGCTGCCGATCTTGGCCAGGGTGCCCAGAGGATCGGGGAGGAAACTGGGATCGTCCAGCGGGCCGCGAATGAGGACCGGAACCGCGAGGCTGAGATCGAAACCCCGCGAGCGCGGTCGGATCTTCATCTTGTACGCTTCCGCGCCCAGGTCGATTGAACCATCGGCGGTCAGGGTGATGACTTCTGTGCTCAGCAGGTTAACCCGGCTCGTCGCGATACCGTTCTCGAACTGGAAATCATTCGCCAGACAATCGACGGCCACCCACTTCTTGCCGCCGAGCGCTTCGCCGATTCCGGAGAATATGCCGCTTACATAGCCGAGGCCTTCATTCCGCATGCGACCCTTGCCCATCAACTGGCGCGCATGCCCGTTCAGGCTGGCGGCGATCGCAGCGACGGAGTCACCGGCCCCTGAAAGCGCGATGTCGACAGCGCCCTGCCCTTCGAGAACATCGAGATTGGCGAAATCCTTCAACAGTTGGCCGATCTGGAGGTTCGGTGCACGCAGTGACACGCCGATCAGGGGCAACTGTCCGCGGGCATCGAGGCTGATATCGCCGCGAAGATCGCTGTTTGCATAGCGCGCTTCGAGCGGACGCACATTCAGGGCATCTTCTTCCAGAACCACCCGGAGGTTCACGTTTTCGAACAAGCCGTATGGCGTCACGAGTTTCTTGGGCCTGAACGAAATATCGAGATTTGCCGTCCGCAGGAAGTCGAGTGGCAGAGGCTCGGTCGAAAATACTTTCGTCTGGCGCTCGGCGGGCACCGCCGCCCTGGCCTCTTCGGCCGAAATCAACTCGGGCGCGCGCGCCGGCTCGTAATCCGGAAACAAACGCGTGAGGTCGGTAACATCGGACGTCACCACCGCTTCGACCTCGATCGCGTTCGGATCGAACACCACGCGACCGCGGCCAGCCAGATCCGTCGTCACGCTGTGGAAGGAGAAATTGTCGATCGCCAGCTTCGCGAGATCACCTTGCACGGACGCGACCAGATCAACCGGGTCGAGTTCAGGCCACTTCACGCCCGTCAGCGGCTGGAACTTCGCAAGGTCCTGCCCGGTACTGGTCAGCTCGAGCCGATACCCCTTGAGGGGCTGCTCCGCATCAACATCCAGAGTGACTTCACCATTGGCCCGAACCTGATCGACAGCAAAACCCTCGAGCGTCAGCAGCATTGCCGGCAATGTCCCGGTCACCGCGACATTTCCGCCGACAGGCCCCAGATCCGCCATTTCGTCGCCAAGCATATCGCGTACAGGGTCGAGTGACTGATCAGTCGCCGCCAGCTTGAGGTCGAGTGTGACTCCCGGTTCGTCCGCTTCGAGCTTCGCGAGATCAACGCGTCCGGTTCCGCGCGTCCCACCGGCATTCAGCCCTGTTGTCTCGACCCGTGCCTTGTCCAGATTGCCGATCGCACGTATTTCGCCCCTGACGGGTCCGACCTTCGGCAGGGAAACGCCCACAATCGGCTCCACAACATCCAGCGTCTGACCGTCCGTCGTTAGGATCAAGTCATAGGCGACGTCAGGATCACCCAACATCGGCCCCACCGTAACCGAGCCCGACAGGAAACTGTCGGCGACCGCCACCCGGTTGGGCTCGAAACGCATCGATTCGAGATCGCCCTTGATGTTTACGACACCCCTCACAGGCCCCAGCTGGGCCAGGGTAATTCTGGCCAGAGGTTCCACCGGTGCCAGGTTCTGATCGCGGAATTCGGCCTTTAGGTCGAAGTCGAAATCCGAAAGATCGTCGGATAGAGCGAACCTGGTCGTTCCGGTAATGTGAATGTTTGCAACATCGAGGTGGACGAGGTTGACGACGGGGTTGCTCTGCCCGCCGCTGACATTCGCGGAAAGGGACATCGACCCCAACTTCGGCAGCGGGGTCTCGAGAAACGGCTGAATCGAGGCCACCGCGTCGCCCGCCATGAGGATATCCACGTCAAAACCCGACGGATTGTCGGGGCCGCGAACGGCACCGTCGATTTCGACACTCAGCCCCAGTGCCTCGCCCACAAGATCGAACGGCACCGTACGGTCACCCCGGATGATGTCGTTCCACGATCCGATCTGACCATCGAGGTCGATCTTGGCGATGCTGTCGCCAAGGCGTATGTCTGCCGCAATATCAATGTCGAGAGGCGCGCCCGGTTCGGACGGCAGCGCTTTCACGCGCTGGATGGTCCCGATCGTCTCGGTGCCCGCCGCGCCGTCGCGAACGGAGAACCGGACATCCTCGACCTCCAGTTCCGCGATCTCGAGATCGACACTCAATTTTCCGCCATCGTCGTCTTTGTTCGAATCCGTATCGCCATCGGCGAAGTCGAGGCTGCTTCGGCCGTCAGCTTCGGTCTCGAGAAACAGACGCGCGCCACGCAACGTCAAATTGTCGATGTCGATCCGTGCGGCCAGAAGCGGCAGGAGCGCGAATTTGATATCGGCCTCGGCGATCTGCACCATCTGCGGCGCCTGCGCCCAAGCCGGGTTGGACAGGCTGACATCCCGTACGGCGATCCGCGTAGTGCGACCCCATTCAAGATCGATCGGCCCTGCCATCGTCAGGGTGCGGCCCGTCTCACGCTCCACAAAGGCAGCGATCCGGTCCTTGTGGTCGTTTGGGTCGAGGTTGAAGACAACCGCAACAATTGCGACGAGCAGGGTCACAACAACGACGAAGCTTATCTTGAGGACCGTCCTGAGGCGCATGATGCGGAGATCTTCCTTCGATGAAACCGACGACGCGACTATGCCGATGGCACGTGACTATCCCACCTTGCGTGTGCGGGCGAGTGCCATTTATTGCGATTGCGGGAATTTCCACAGAATAGCCGCAATTCAGGTCATTTTCGCGTCAAACCCCACGAACGCCCAGCTTTTCGCAAGGACATCGTCCAACGGTGCTTCGAGCGTGAGACGTTCGCCGCCGGCGGGGTACGGCAAGGTCAACCCACGCGCATGCAAGTGCAGTCGCTGCGGCAGGCCCTCCACGTCGCTCTCGCGACCGCCATATTTGCCGTCACCCACGATCGGCGTTCCCATGGCCTTGCAATGCGCACGCAACTGATGGGTCCGGCCGGTTCGAGGTCGCAATTCGAGCCAGGCGATGCGCCGCGCGGCGTGATCTAGAATCCGATACTCGGTTTCCGCCGCCTGGCCGTCATCGACCGATTCGACGCGCTGGCTCCCATCGCCGCCACGTTTGGCAAGCCGGGCGTCGATCACACCGGACTCATGGTCCGGAATCCCGACAACGAGCGCCCAATAGGTCTTCTGGACTTCACGCCCCTGAAACAGAACAGCCAACTGCGAGGCCGTCTGACGGTCGCGTGCCAACAACAACAAGCCGCTGGTGTCCTTGTCGAGGCGGTGTACGAGGCGCGGGCGATCCTTGGCATCGAACTGCAATGCATCGAGCATGCCGTCCAGATGCCGGTGGGTCTTGGACCCGCCCTGCACGGCAAGACCGGCAGGCTTGTTCAAGGCAATCAGTTGTTCATCCTTATAGATAATGGATTCCCGCAAGGCGGCCGCGTCCGCCCGATCGACCGGGGGGCGGCGCCGCGCGGCGGGTCTCTCGGCTGTCCGCGATGGCGGCATGGGCGGGACGCGAATTTCCTGCCCCTGACTCACCCGCTGTCCGGGCTTGGCACGATGCCCGTCCACCCGAACCTGGCCGGTGCGCAACCATTTCGCCACCTGACCGTAGGAGACGTCCGGATAGTGGCGTTTAAACCATCTGTCGAGCCGCACTTCGCCGTCATCCGGCTGGACAGCCACATGGCGGACGGCTGAATGATCATCCTGGCTCATGCGATCACAATCCGCGCCAGGCGCAGGCCAACCAGCAGCGCGCCAATCGCACCGACGACCGATGCCAGCACGTAGCCCGCGGCAAACATCACCTGGCCCCGCTCGTAGAGGACAATCGCATCGAGCGAGAAGGTCGAGAACGTGGTGAATGCCCCGAGGCCGCCGACGGTGAGCAACGCCCTCACTTCCGGTGTCACGCTCCACGTGGTGGCCATGATATGGACCAGGACGCCCATCGCGAAAGACCCGACGATATTGACGGTGAGCGTCCCCCAGGGAATGCCGAGACCAACCCAGCTGGCCACCCCGACATTCACGAAATGCCGGCCAAGCGCACCCATCGCGCCGCCGAATGCGATCGCAAGCAACATGTTCATGCCGTGCACCATTGCGGGGTTTTCGAAACAGCCATTCTCATCAATCCTTCGGGCCGTCGCTCGCGACACGCCCGGCACGTAGCTTCGTCCAATATTCAAGCCGTTTGCCAATTTCGCGTTCGAACCCGCGTTCCACCGGCTTATAGAACTGGGTCCGCTCGATCCCGTCGGGAAAATAATTCTGACCCGAGAAACCGTCCTCAGCGTCATGGTCATACGCATAACCGTCGCCATAGCCCAGGTCCTTCATCAGACCCGTAGGGGCGTTGAGGATGTGTTTGGGCGGCGCCAGCGAACCTGTATCCCGTGCCATTCGCATCGCCGAACCAAATGCCTTGTACGACGCGTTCGATTTCGGGGCGCTCGCCAGGTAAATCACGCATTGCGCCAGCGCGAGTTCACCTTCGGGCGTACCAATCCGCTCATAGGCTTCCCACGCCGCCAGCGCTTGCGGCAGCGCTTGCGGGTCTGCCAGACCGATATCCTCGACCGCGGCCCGCGCCAGACGCCGCGCCACGAAGCGTGGATCCTCGCCGCCCGCCAGCATCCGGGCCAGCCAGTACAACGCTGCATCCACATCAGAACCGCGCAGGGATTTGTGCAGCGCGCTGATCAGGTTGTAGTGAGCCTCCTGGCTTTTGTCATAAAGCGGCGCGCGATTTTGTACGGTTTCAATAAGTCGCGCGGTATCAAGAATATCGTCGGGTTCACCGGTGCGCCGCAGCGCGAACAGTTCTTCCGCGAGATTCAGCAGGTAGCGCCCATCGCCATCGGCCATCGCCTTGAGCGCCTGGCGCGCCTGTCCATCAACGGGCAATCCCCGTTCCTCGAGGGCCTCGGCGCGCGCCAGCAATTCCTCCAGCGCCGCCTCATCGAGCCGGTTCAGGACGAACACCTGACAGCGCGACAGAAGCGCTGCGTTGATCTCGAACGACGGATTCTCGGTCGTCGCACCGATCAGCGTAACCGTCCCATCCTCCACATACGGCAGGAACCCGTCCTGCTGTGCCCGGTTGAAGCGATGAATTTCATCGATGAACAGCAGCGTACCCTGCCCGCCCGCGCGGCGTGCAGCGGCGCGTTCAAAGACCTTTCGCAGATCGGCGACACCCGAAAAGACAGCCGACAAAGGTTCGAACGCGAAGTCTGTTTCGCGTGCCAGCAGCCGGGCAATCGTGGTCTTGCCGCAACCCGGGGGCCCCCAAAGCACCATGCTGGCCAACCGCTCATTCGCGACCATTCGACCTATCGGGCCCTCGGTGCCGAGCAAATGCCCCTGCCCGACCACTTCCCCGATCGTTTCAGGGCGCAATCGATCTGCCAGGGGCCGCGGGGCCTGACCCGCGAACATCTCCGACTGGTTGTCGGGAATGCTCATCCCGCGACCGTCAATGAAAACAGCCGCCCATCCCGCCGGACGGTGATGGTCCATTGTGGTGCCGGCGCCGCGGTCAATTCACGAACATGGACGACCGACCGAACCTCCACCTGGTTAATCGCAAAAATCACATCCCCGATCTGAAAGCTCAAACGGTGCGCCGGACTCCCCGAGGCAATGGCCCGGACGACAACGCCTTTCTCGAAATGATCGCGCCCCATCTCTTCGGCCACGGCAGGCGACAGGTTGGCGACCGTCGCACCGGCGATCGGATGACGCCCTTCCAGCACGCGCTCATTACGGGGTGGGACCTCGGGCGGGAGTTCCAGCACGAGGCTAATGTCATGCTCGCCGTCCGGCCGGCGCACCGCAAGCTTCGCTTCATCGCCGACGATTCCCGTCGCGATCCGGAACCGAAGTCCCTCGGTATCGAACACCGGTTGCCCGTTATATGCCGTGATGATATCGCCGGACCGTAAACCCGCCCGCAGCGCCGGCCCCTGGTCATGAACGCCCGACAGGATCACCCCTTCCGGGCGCGCCAACCCGATCGCCTCCGCGATTTCAGCCGTGACGGTCTCGAAGGATGCACCCAACCAGGCCCGGCGCAAGGCGGTCCCGGCGGCGGCCCCGTCGATGACCGTTCGCACCATGTTCGCCGGGATGGCAAATCCGATGCCCTGACTTCCGCCGCTGCGCGAGAAGATCGCCGTATTGATACCGGCCAGAGTGCCATCCATGCGGAGCAACGCGCCGCCGGAGTTACCGGGGTTGATGGCCGCGTCGGTCTGTATGAAAAAATTGAAGTCGGAGATACCGACCTGGGTCCGTGCGAGCCCCGATACGATGCCGCTGGTGACTGTCTTGCCGACCCCGAACGGATTGCCTATCGCGAGCACGAGATCACCGACCTCCAACTCGTCACTGTCGCTCAACGCGATGGCCGGCAATGCCTCCGCGCCGGCATCGATCTTCAGAATCGCCAGGTCGGTCCGTTCGTCTTCGCGCAGGATGGTCGCGTCGAATTCCCGCCGGTCGGAGAGAACGACGGTAATACTGTCCGCGCCGTCGATGACGTGGAAATTGGTCACGATTAGGCCATCCGGACGCACGATCACGCCAGATCCCAGCGAATTCTCGACGCGCTCGCGCGGCTGGACCGAGCCCAGCGCGTCGCCGAAAAACCTGCGAAAGAACGGGTCGTTAAACAAGGGCGAAGCCGGCCCGCGGCGGCGCACGGCCTTGCGCGTGAAAACGTTCACGACGGCCGGGCTCGCCGCACGGACCAGCGGGGCGAAGGACAGCATGACCTGTTCGCGCGTATCGGGCACAGCATTCTGGGCCTGCGCCAACCCAGGTGGAAGCAACATTGCCACCAACAGGACCGACCCGATGAGGATATGAGATGCCGTTCGCATAGTTCGATTTTAACCCCGTTCGGGCCGCGATTCACGGACCCAGACGCAAAAGGCCGCCCGAAGGCGGCCTTTCGGAATTCAATTCGCTGAAAGCCGCTCAGGCAACAGCCTCCTGGAGCACTTCATCATCCGCAAACTGTACCGGGCCGGAATCGAGGCCCTTGGCGTCCTCGTCACGGTCCACAAGCTCGATGATGGCGATCGGCGCGGAATCGCCATAGCGATAGCCCGCCTTCAATACCCGGGTGTACCCGCCAGGACGGTCGGCATATCGCTCGGCCAGCGTCGAGAAGAGTTTTTCGACCAACGCGCGATCACGCAACGTGCTGAGCGCCTGACGGCGGGCATGCAGATCGCCGCGCTTGCCGAGCGAAACGAGCTTGTCGACGACACGCCGCAGCTCCTTGGCCTTCGGCAAGGTGGTCGTAATCTGCTCATGCTTGACCAGCGCTGCCGCCATATTGGCGAACATGGCCTTGCGATGACTGCTCGTCCGATTGAGCTTCCGCGGACCCTTACGGTGACGCATCTTAACTACTCCTGATTCCGTGGACCGCTAGAACGGTTCCTCGAGGCGTTTTGCCAGATCTTCGATGTTCTCCGGCGGCCAGGCCGGAATCTCCATACCGAGGTGCAGTCCCATCTGGGCCAGCACTTCCTTGATTTCGTTGAGCGACTTGCGCCCGAAATTCGGGGTCCGCAGCATCTCGGCTTCGGTCTTCTGAACGAGATCACCGATATACACGATGTTGTCGTTCTTCAGGCAGTTGGCCGAGCGGACGGAAAGTTCCAGTTCATCCACCTTGCGCAGCAGATTGCGGTTGAACTCGAGCTCGTCATCGATTTCTTCGACTGGCTGGGCCGCCTTGGGCTCTTCGAAGTTTACGAAGAGCTGGAGCTGGTCCTGGAGAATGCGGGCGGCCAGCGCCATGCAGTCTTCCGGCGTGATCGCGCCATTGGTCTCGATGTCCATGGTCAGCTTGTCCAGATCGGTCCGTTCACCCACACGTGCGTTACCGACGTGATAGGAGACCTTCGTGATCGGCGAGAACAGGGCATCGACCGGGATCAGGCCGATCGGCGCGTCCGCCGCGCGATTCTGCGCCGCCGGGACGTAACCCTTCCCGGATTCGACCGTGAGTTCCATGACCACCCGCGCGCCCTGATCGAGCGTCATCAGAATGTGATCGGGATCCATGATCTCGATGTCCGGGCCGGTCTCGATCTGGCTGGCCTTGACCTCGCCAGGCCCGGTCGCCGTCAGCGTCATGCGCTTGGGACCCTCGCTGTGCATACGTAGCGCCATTCCCTTGATGTTCAGGACGATGTCGGTGACATCCTCACGCACGCCGGGAATCGAGGAGAATTCGTGAAGAACACCTTCGATCTGAAGCGACGTTACGGCAGCGCCCTGAAGCGACGACATGAGAACCCGGCGCATCGCATTGCCGAGGGTCAATCCGAAGCCACGCTCGAGGGGTTCGGCGACAACCGATGCCTGGCGTGACGGGTTGGAGCCGCCGGCTATGTCGAGCTTGCTAGGCTTGATCAGTTCGGTCCAATTTTTCTGGAGCATCTGGATTCGTCCTCAAATCTTGTCCGGCGCAGCTGCGCCGGGTTTCGGCATCTGCCGATGAAATTTAGTAGTCAGCACCCGGTTGGGTGGAAAATCAGACGCGCCGACGTTTGCGCGGCCGGCAACCGTTATGCGGAACCGGGGTCACATCGCGAATGGCGGTGATCTCGAATCCGACTGCCTGCAACGCACGCAGCGCGGACTCACGCCCCGAACCCGGCCCCTTCACCTCAACGGCGAGGGTTTTCATACCGTGTTCCTGCGCCTTGCGACCCGCATCTTCTGCCGCCATCTGCGCGGCATACGGGGTCGATTTACGCGAACCCTTGAATCCCTGGGAACCGGCGGACGACCAGGCAATAGCATTGCCCTGCGCATCCGCGATCGTGATGTGAGTGTTGTTGAATGTCGCGCTTACATGCGCAACACCCGAAGTGATGTTCTTGCGTTCGCGTCTACGGACACGCGCTGTCGCGGCCTTTGCCATTACTTTTCTACCTTGTCCTGCGCCCTAGACTTTTTTCTTGCCGGTAATCGGCCGAGCCTTGCCCTTGCGGGTGCGCGCGTTTGTGTGTGTGCGCTGTCCGTTTACGGGCAAGCCTTTGCGATGGCGCACGCCACGATACGAACCGAGGTCCATGTATCGCTTGATGTTCATCGCAACTTCACGCCGCAAATCACCTTCGACCTGATAGCTCTGGTCGATCATCTCGCGAACCCGAATGACCTCATCGTCGGTCAGTTCATGGACACGCCGTTCCAGCGGAATATTGCACTTCTCGCAAATCTCTTCCGCCTTCGTGTGACCGATCCCGTGGATATAGGTCAGCGCGATCGGAACCCGCTTCTGTGTTGGAATGTTGACACCAGCAATACGCGCCACGTTCCGAACTCCTTCATGGTTACGGTGCGGTCAAAACGGCCAAATTTGGTAAGGTTGCCCGAGCGGCGGGATTATATGAATTTCCGCCATAGGGTCAACAGCTTAGCCCGCCGAAATGATCGCCTCTATCTGTTTAGACACTTCGTCGATCGACTGCATTCCATCGACTTTCTTCAACATGCCCCGGGATTCGTAATACGGCAGTATCGGGGCGGTTTGTTCGTGATACACCGAAAGCCGATGCTTCAGCGTTTCTGCATTGTCGTCGTCACGCCGGTCCGCTTCCGGCGTCTCGGCGACACGCGCATTAATCCGGTCGATCAGGACAGCATCATCGACCGATATTTCGATCACATGATCCAGCGGAAGTCCTTTTTCTTCCAACATCTTATCCAATGCATTCGCCTGCGCCGTCGTGCGCGGGAAACCATCGAGAATAAACCCGTTCACACAGTCCGGCTCGGCGATACGCGCCGAAATAATCTCCACCATAATGTCATCCGGCATCAGTTTGCCGGCGTCCATCACCGTTTTCGCCTCGGCACCGAGCGCGCTGCCCGATGCAACCGCCGCGCGAAGCATGTCACCGGTCGACAATTGGACGACGCCATGATTGTCGACAAGCAGCTTGGCTTGCGTTCCCTTGCCCGCGCCCGGCGGCCCCAGAAGGATAAAATTCATCGCCCCAATACCCCGCAAACCGTTAGCCGCGTCGGCCCTTCAGCTTGGCCTTACGGATCAGGCCTTCATACTGATGCGCCAACAGATGGCTCTGGATCTGCGCCACTGTATCCAGTGAAACCACGACGACGATCAACAGGCTCGTACCACCGAAGAAGAACGGCACCGAGAATCTCGAAATCAGGATCTCGGGCAACAGGGCGACCAATGTGAGATAGCCCGCACCTACTACCGTCAATCGTGTGAGGACATAGTCAAAGAATTCTGCCGTATTCTTGCCGGGACGAATGCCGGGCACGAAGCCGCCGTTTTTCTTCAGATTGTCCGCCGTCTCTTCGGGATTGAAGACAATCGCCGTGTAGAAGAACGCAAAGAAAATGATGAGCGCGGCAAACAACAGGAAAAACAGCGGTTGCCCGCGTCCGATCACGGCCGTCACGGAATTCAGAATTCCGCCGCCGCCGCCCGAGAAACCTGCGATTGAAACCGGCGTCAGCAGGATCGACGTTGCGAAGATGATCGGAATGACGCCCGACGTGTTGAGCTTCAGCGGTATATGGGACGATTCCCCGCCGAACATGCGGTTACCGACCTGGCGCTTCGGATACTGAACGATGATCCGGCGCTGCGCGCGTTCGAAGAACACGATGAAGGTAATGACCGCCACGGCGAAAATCAGGAAGCCGATGATGAACAGCGCCGACAGTGCCCCGGTACGTCCCAGTTCGAGGGTCGATGCCAGCGCCGTCGGCAAGGCCGCCACGATGCCGGCGAAAATAATCAGCGAAATGCCATTGCCGACACCACGTGCCGTGATCTGTTCGCCCAGCCACATCAGGAACATGGTGCCGCCGACGATGGTGATCACGGTGCTCGCGCGGAAGAAGAGACCCGGATTTTCGACCGCGGCACCCTGGGACGTCGCCAGGCTCTCAAGCCCCACCGAAAGCCCGTAGGCCTGCACGATCGCCAGGCAAACCGTTAGATATCGGGTGTACTGGTTTATTTTTTTGCGGCCGGATTCGCCTTCTTTCTTGAGCTGCTCCATGCTCGGCGATATGGCCGTCATCAACTGCATGATAATCGCCGCGGAGATATACGGAATAACATTGAGCGCGAAGATGCTCATGCGAGACAGGGCACCGCCGGCGAACGCATCGAACACGCCGAGAATTCCATCCGACTGCTGGGCAAAAATATCGCCAATAATGGCCGGATCGATGCCCGGGATCGGGATGAACGTGCCCAGCCGGTAGACGATCAGTGCCCCCAGGGTAAACCACAGGCGCTTCTTGAGTTCTGTCGCCTTCGAAAAGGCTCCAAAGTTCAAGTTCGAGGCGATTTGCTCGGCTGTACTCGCCATCTAATATTCCGTTCGCAACGTTTCGTCACGATCCATGTGGGTGATCACGGTCTCGGATCAATACAAAATCCGTTTACGATTCCGTGCTTTCCTCATCGGCGTCGTTCTCCGCCGGCGCCGCATTGCCATCGGGCACTGTCTTGACGGTACGCGGGGTCTTTTCTTTCGGCTGAATCGACACGGTGATCGAACCGCCGGCCTTCTCCACCGCCGCAATAGCACCGCGTGTGGCACTGGCCAGTTCAAGGCTGACCTTGGACGTGAGTTCGCCGGTCGCCAGAAGACGAACACCATCGAGTTTGCGGCGCACCACACCGGCGGCGACGAGCGCATCCTCGGTGATCGCACTGCCGGCATCAAGCTTCTTGCTGTCGATCGCAGCCTGCAGGCGGCCCAGGGTGAGTTCAGCCAGATCGGCGCGGTTCGGCTTGGTAAAGCCGCGCTTGGGCAACCGCCGATAAAGCGGCATCTGGCCACCCTCGAAACCCTTGATTGCCACGCCGGAGCGTGACTTCTGACCCTTCATGCCGCGACCGCCGGTTTTGCCGAGCCCGGATCCCGGGCCACGACCAACACGTTTGCGTGCGCGACGGGCACCCTGATTGTCAGATAATTCGTTGATATTCATGATCTCTATCCGTCAGTCCGCATCTTCGACACGAACGAGATGCTTCACCTTCTCGATCATGCCGCGCACGGCAGGGGTATCTTCCAATTCACGTGTGCGATGGCGCTTGTTGAGGCCAAGACCGATCAACGTCTGACGCTGATCACCCCGGCGCCCGATTGCGCTGCCATGCTGCGTGACACGAACAGTTTTCTTTGCATCAGCCATTTTCGGCCTCCGCCTCTGCCGTCTCGGCCTCTTCACCGCCGCCGACCGAATCCTGGACACCGCGGCGTCCGATGATGTCGGCAACTTTCAACCCACGACGCGCAGCAACGGCGCGCGGCGACATCATGTTCTCGAGCGCCTCGAAGGACGCCTTGATCATGTTATGCGGGTTGGACGTGCCGATGGACTTCGCCACGACATCCTGAACGCCGAGGCATTCGAACACCGCGCGCAGCGGACCACCGGCGATGATACCCGTACCCGCCGGCGCAGCCCGCAGGACCACGTGACCGGCGCCAAAATGGCCCTGTACATCATGATGCAGCGTGCGCCCTTCGCGCAGCGGCACACGGACCATCCCCCGCTTAGCCGATTCCGTCGCCTTGCGAATAGCCTCGGGAACTTCGCGGGCCTTGCCGGAACCATGTCCGACCCGGCCGTTCTGGTCGCCGACCACGACGATGGCCGCGAAACCGAACCGTCGTCCGCCTTTTACAACCTTCGCCACACGGTTAATGCTGACGAGGCGTTCGACGAACTCGCTGTCTTCACGATTGTCGCGACGACCGCCGCCATCACGCCGATTGCGTTGTGGTGCCTGTGCCATTCCTGACGACCCCTAGAAGTTCAAACCGCCGCCACGCGCGGCTTCGGCCAGGGCTTTCACCCGGCCATGAAAAAGATAACTGCCGCGATCGAACACGACGTCCGAGACACCGGCGGCCTTGGCGCGTTCGGCAATCAACTTGCCGACTTCCGACGCACCATCGATATTCCAGCCCTTGCCGGTCTTGAATTCCTTGTCTTTCGATGAGGCCGCGGCGAGAGTCGCGCCGGCGGTATCGTCGATGACCTGCGCATAGATATGCCGGCCGGAACGGAACACGCTGAGACGCGGCCGACTGCTCTTCGCGACGCGCCGCAGCTTCGAGCGAACGCGATTGCGCCGCCGGATTGCCAGATTGCGTAGGGTCGACGTCATTTCTTCTTACCTTCCTTGCGAATGATTACCTCACCCGCGTACTTGATACCCTTGCCCTTGTAGGGCTCCGGCTTGCGATAGCCGCGAATCTTTGCGGCGACCTGACCCACAGCCTGCTTATCGGCTCCCGAAATCACGATCGTCGTCTGACCTTCGCAAGTGATCGAAATCCCCTCGGGGATCGGGAAATTCACATCGTGACTGAAACCGAGCTGCAGGTTCAGGGTCTTGCCCTGTACGGCCGCACGATAGCCAACGCCCGTGATCTCCAAAGTCTTGGTGAAACCGTCGGTGACACCCAAGACGAGGTTGTTCACCAATGCGCGCGACGTACCCCATGACATGCGGGCACGCTTGCTGGTTGACCGTGGTTTGACGACGATATCGCTGCCATCCTGAGTCACTTCGACATCGGAAGGCAATTCAACCGCCAGCTCGCCCAACTTGCCCTTGACCGAAACCATTTGGCCGGAAATCTGGACGTCGGTACCGTCAGGGACGGCGACCGGGCTGCTTCCTACTCGCGACATACTCCGTGTCTCCTTTAACCGTGCCCACGTCTAGAAGACGTGGCACAGCACCTCGCCGCCGACATTCTCCGCACGCGCGGAGTTATCCGACAGCACGCCCTTGGGCGTCGACAAAATTGCAATCCCGAGCCCGCCATAAACCTGGCGCAAGTCGCGGATCTTCGAATATACGCGGCGACCGGGGCGCGATACGCGCTGAATTTCGCGGATGACCGGTGTGCCTTCCTGATACTTCAGCTCAATCGTGATCTCGGAAATACCCTGACGCATCTCCGCCACACTGTATCCGCGGATAAACCCTTCGGTCTGCAGAACGTCAAGCACGCGCTCGCGCATCCGGGACGCCGGCGACACCACGGAGCCGAGGCCCGCGCGCTGTCCGTTGCGAATTCGCGTGAGCATATCGCCCAGAGGATCAGACATCGACATATGTGCGCTCCCCTACCAGCTCGACTTCACAAGACCGGGAATACGGCCTGTGGAACCCAGTTCACGCAGGGCAATCCGCGACATGCGGAACTTGCGGTAATACGCCCGCGGACGCCCCGTCAGTTCGCACCGGTTACGAATTCGAACCTTTGCGGAATTGCGCGGCAGTTTCGCGAGTTTCATACGCGCTGCGAACCGCTCTTCGGGCTGACGTGAAGAATCGCGCGCAATGGCCTTCAGCTCATCACGCTTGGCAGCATACTGGTCAACCAGCTTGCGCCGCCGCTTGTTCTTCTCGATCGCACTCTTCTTTGCCATATCGTTAGGTCTCCTGACCGACGTCTATTCGCGGAACGGCATTTCGAAGCCGCGCAGAAGTTCGCGCGCTTCGTCATCCGTATCTGCGGTCGTGCAAATGATGACATCGAGGCCGCGAATTTCGTCGACCTCGTCATAATTGATTTCCGGGAACACAATCTGCTCACGCAGCCCCATCGCGTAGTTCCCACGTCCGTCAAAACTGGTCGGACGCAAGCCGCGAAAATCGCGGACGCGCGGCAAAGCGATTGTTACCAAACGGTCCAGGAACTCGAACATCCGCTCACGACGCAACGTTACCTTGCAGCCGATTGCCACCCCTTCCCGGAGTTTGAAGTTCGCGATCGATTGCTTGGCAGTGGTGATTTGTGCCTTCTGCCCGGCGATCAAGCCCATCTCGTTCGTCGCAGTTTCGATCTTTTTCGAATCCTGCGTCGCTTCGCCAAGTCCCATATTGAGAACAATCTTGTCCAGGCGCGGAACCGCCAGGTCGTTCGGATACCCGAACTGTTCCTTCAGTTTCGGCTTGAGGACGCTCTCATAATGCTCGGCCAATCGTGTTGTCATGTCACACCTATTGGTCAATGATCTCGCCGGACCGCTTGGCAAAGCGAACTTTGCGGCCGTCGTCGAGAGTCTTGTAGCCGACACGGGTCGGCTTTCTTGTGTCAGGGTCAATCAAGGCGACGTTCGATACATGGATCGACGCCTCGAACTCGTTTATGCCGCCGGGCGATGTCTGGGTCGGGCGCTGATGGCGTTTGGCCATATTCACGCCCTGAACCAGAACCCGGTTGCGCTCGCGATCGACGCGCAGCACTTCGCCGGTCTTGCCTTTGTCACGGCCCGTGAGAACGACGACCTGGTCGCCGCGCTTCACCCGCATCTTGATATTCGCAGTTGTCGCCATCAAAGCACCTCCGGCGCCAGCGAAATGATCTTCATGTAACGCCGCGCGCGAAGTTCACGCGTCACCGGACCGAAAATGCGTGTCCCGATGGGCTCGCCTTGCGGGGTGATGAGTACGGCAGCATTGCTGTCGAAACGGATCGTGCTGCCATCCGAGCGGCTGATATCCTTCTTCGTGCGCACGATAACGGCACGATGGATTTCACCCTTCTTCACGCGGCCGCGCGGAATGGCTTCCTTAACGGACACCACAATCACGTCACCCACGCCGGCGGTCATGCGCTTTGATCCGCCCAGCACCTTGATGCACTGCACCCGGCGCGCGCCGCTATTGTCAGCGACTTCCAGGTTGGTCTGCATCTGAATCATTGTCTTCTGTCCTCAATGACGGCCCTGGCAAATGCCTTAGGCGCCAACCTTTTCAATCACTTCGAAATGCTTGGACTTCGAAATCGGACGACATTCACGTATGCGAACCACATCGCCAATTTCGAGGCTGTTTTCTGCGTCATGGGCCGCAATCTTCTTCGATTGGGTCATGAACTTCTTATAGATCGGGTGGCGAACACGCCGGTCCACGCGAACCGTGACCGATTTGTCCATCTTGTTGCTCACCACCGTGCCGGTAAGAACGCGTCGCGGCATCCTGCTAACTCCTATTGCGCCAGACGGCGCTCGTTGAGCACTGTCTGCACGCGCGCGATATCCCGTCGCACATCGCGCACCCGCGCCGTATTCTCTAGTTGGCCGCTCGCCTGCTGAAACCGCAGGTTGAACGCCTCTTTCTTCAAACCGCGCAGTTCGTCACGCAGTTCATCTTCGGTTTTTGCCCGGATATCCGTCGCTTTCATGACAATTATCCCAACATCCGCGACACGACACGTGTCTGAAGCGGCAACTTCGCCGAAGCGAGTTCAAATGCTTCGCGCGCGACATCATCCGGCACGCCATCGATCTCGAACATCACCCGACCCGGCTTGACCCGGACCATCCAATATTCGGGGGTACCCTTGCCCTTACCCATGCGCACTTCCGCCGGCTTCTGACTGACGGGCACATCGGGAAAAACCCGGATCCACACACGACCGGCGCGCTTCATATGACGCGTCATTGCACGGCGGGCAGCCTCAAGCTGGCGGGCCGTCACACGCCCCGGCGTGATCGCCTTCAGCCCATAGGAGCCGAAATTCAGCGAATTGCCGGATTGGGCAACGCCATGCAGGCGGCCCTTGTGCTGTTTGCGGTACTTTGTTCTTTTTGGACTTAGCATCTCTAGACCTCCGGGCGGCTACCGAGCCGGCATTCCGCCCGACTGCTGTTCCTCGATCCGGCGGTCTTGTGCCATCGGATCATGTTCCATGATGTCACCGCGGTAGACCCAGACCTTCACGCCGCAAGTGCCGTAAGTGGTCATGGCAGTCGCCGTGCCGTACTGCACGTCGGCGCGCAGGGTGTGCAGGGGCACACTACCTTCGTGATACTGCTCGGTCCGCGCGATTTCGGCGCCGCCGAGACGGCCACCACACATCACACGTACGCCAAGCGCACCCAGGCGCATGGCATTCTGCACGGCGCGCTTCATCGCCCGGCGGAAACCGACGCGACGCTCAAGCTGCTGTGCGATATTCTCGGCCACCAGTGCCGCATCGATCTCGGGCTTGCGCACTTCGACGATGTTGAGGCTCACCTCGGAACCGGTCATGCGTGCAATATCGCTACGCAATTTCTCGATGTCGGCGCCCTTCTTGCCAATCACCACGCCCGGGCGAGCCGAGTGAATGGTGATGCGTGCTTTCTTGGCCGGCCGCTCGATGATGATCCGGCTGACACCGGCACCCGCGAGGCGCTTTTCGAGCACGCGACGCAGTTCCAAGTCCTCCATCAGGAGGCTGCCATAGGCCTGACCTTCGGCATACCACCTGGAATCCCAGGTCCGGTTGATACCGAGCCGAAGCCCTATCGGGTTGATTTTCTGACCCATACTTATGCCTCTCCCTGCTCGCGAACGACGAGCGTGATCTGGCTGAACGGCTTGTGAATTCGCGCAACGCGTCCGCGCGCGCGCGCGCGCCAGCGTTTCATCACGAGTCCTTTGCCAACAGTGGCCTCGGCAACGACCAGGCGGTCGACGTCGAGTTGATGATTGTTTTCCGCATTCGCGATTGCACTTTCGAGGCCAGCCTTGACCGACTGCGCAATGCGCCGACGCGAGAATTCCAGATCCATGAGCGCGCGCTGCACCGGCTTGCCGCGGATCTGCGCCGCGACAAGGTTCAGCTTTTGCGGACTGACCCGGAGGTTCTTGATAACGGCGCGGGCCTCGGTATCAGCCAGGTTCCGCGGTGTGGCTTTCTTGCCCATGACTATGCCCGCCTCGACTTACGGTCGGCCGTATGCCCGAAGTAGGAACGGGTCGGCGAGAACTCGCCGAACTTCTGCCCCACCATGTTCTCTGTCACGAGAACCGGAATAAATTTCTGACCGTTGTAGACACCGAATGTCAGACCGACGAACTGGGGCAGGATCGTGGAACGGCGCGACCAGGTCTTGATCACATCGTTACGGCCTGACGCCCGCGCCACTTCTGCTTTCTTGAGCAGATAGCTGTCGACAAACGGACCTTTCCATACAGAACGTGCCACTGCCGTTCTCCTCTACTTCGCGCGCCGACGCAGGATCAGCGAATCGGTCTTCTTGTTAGACCGTGTCCGCTTGCCCTTGGTCGGCTTGCCCCATGGGGTTACAGGATGGCGACCACCGGACGTCCGGCCTTCGCCACCACCATGAGGATGATCGATCGGGTTCATGGCAACGCCGCGAACAGACGGACGCTTGCCAAGCCAGCGTTTACGGCCGGCCTTACCCAGTTTGATGTTGCCCTGGTCCGGGTTCGACACCGCACCGATAGTCGCCATGCATTCCTGACGCACCATTCGCACCTCGCCCGAGGCGAGCTTTAGCAGCCCGTAACCGCGGTCACGGCCAACCAGCTGCACATAGGTACCCGCCGCGCGCGCCATCTTGCCGCCGGCACCGGCCTTGAGCTCAACATTGTGAATGATGGTCCCGATCGGGATCGAGCGCAGCGGCATTGCATTGCCCGGCTTCACATCGGCGCGCTGTGCGGCGACGACCGTGTCACCGACATTCAGGCGCTGCGGCGCCAGGATGTAGCTCTTCTCACCATCTTCGTATGCGATCAGCGCAATGAATGCCGTACGATTGGGATCATATTCGATCCGCTCGACGGTCGCCGGCACATCATATTTGCGACGTTTGAAATCGACATGCCGGTACAGGCGCTTGTGCCCGCCACCGCGACGTCGCGCGGTAATCCGACCGGTGTTGTTGCGGCCACCCTTCTTGTTCAGACCTTCGGTCAGTGCCTTTTCAGGGCCACCTTTCCAAAGTTCCGAACGATCAACGAGGACGAGTCCACGTTGTCCCGGGGTGATCGATTTGAACTGCTTTAGTGCCATTTCGAACCCTCTAGACGCCCGTCGTGATGTCGATCGAATCGCCATCGGCGAGACTCACAACGGCCTTCTTCACATCATTTCGGCGACCCGGCTGACCGCGCCAGCGTTTGGTCTTGCCTTTCTGCAGGATCGTGTTCACGGCCGTTACCTTGACGTTGAACAGACCTTCGACCGCAGCCCGAATTTCAGGCTTGGTCGCGTCCACCGGTACCCGGAACATGACCTGGTTATGCTCCGACACCAGCGTCGCTTTTTCGGTAATGATCGGCGAACGAACGAGCTCGTACATACGCTCATTCGAAACCTGAATTCGGCCGCGGGGCTTGCGATTAGAGCTCATCGGAGGCGCTCCTGAAGCTGTTCGACGGCCTGGCGCGTCAGCACCAGCGTGTCGCGGCGCAGAATGTCGTAAACGTTCGCGCCCTGTTGGGGCAGAAGGTCGACACCGTGAATATTGCGGGCCGCCAACTGGAAATTACGATCCAGCTCGGTGCCGTCGACAATGAGAGCCGATGAAAGCCCGAGAGCCTTGAGCTGTGCAGCGATTGCCTTTGTCTTCGGCTCAGCAGCGCTCGCAGTGTCGAGTACAACCAGTTTGCCGTCCGCATGCTTGGACGAGAGAGCAACTCTCAGTGCCAGCTTGCGCACCTTCTTCGGCAGATCCATCGAATGGTCGCGCGGCTGCGGGCCGAATGTCGTCTGACCACCGCGCCAATGACCGGCCTTGCGGTCACCCGCACGTGCACGGCCCGTACCCTTCTGGCGCCACGGTCGCGCGGTACTGCCATTGATCTCGCCACGGGTCTTGGTCTTGTGTGTACCCTGACGGCGCTTGGCGAGCTGATAATTGACGGCACGCGCCAGCAGATCCTTGCGGAGCGGCGCGCCAAAGATGCCGTCATCGAGATCGATTTCTCCGGCAGCCTTGTTTTCAAGATTGACGACCTTGAGTTTCATGCGGGTCAGTCCTTCGATTCCGTATCGTCCGAAGCGGCGGTATCCGCGCTGTCGGCACTATCGTCAGCAGGCGCCTCAGCCGCGGTGGCGTCTTCGACACCCTCGTCGGCGGCAACAACTTCTTCCGGGGTATCCTCAACCGGCGCATCCGATGCGACTGTCGGATAGGGCACATCCTCGGGAAGCGTCTTCTTGATCGCGTCCCGCACCAAGACGTAGCCGCCTTTGGAGCCCGGCACCGCACCCTCAACGAGGATCAGGCCTTCGTCCAGATCGGTCCCCACGATACGCAGATTCTGGGTGGTCACCCGGGTTGCACCCATATGACCGGCCATTTTCTTGCCCTTGAATACCTTGCCCGGATCCTGACACTGCCCCGTTGAACCGTGACTTCGATGGGAAATCGAAACACCATGAGTGGCCCGCAGTCCACCGAAGTGATGTCGCTTCATCGCACCGGCAAAACCTTTACCAATCGATGTGCCGGTGACGTCAACGAACTGGCCCGAGACGAAATGTTCGACGCTGATCCGCGAACCAATATCCAGCAACGCATCCTCGGCGACACGAAATTCCGTGACCCGGCGCCGCGGCTCGACCTTCGCCTTGGCGAAATGGCCACGCATGGCCTTGCCGACACGTTTGGGTTTCGCGTTGCCGGTACCGACCTGGAGGGCCGTATATCCGTCGCGTTCAATGGTGCGCTGATCGACGACATCACAGCCGTCGACCTTCAAAACCGTGACCGGGATGTGATTGCCGCCGTCGTCGAAGACGCGGGTCATACCCAGTTTCTCTGCAATGATGCCGGTACGCATCTCGGCCCCTTAAAGCTTGATTTCCACGTCGACACCCGCCGCCAGGTCGAGCTTCATAAGCGCGTCAACCGTCTGTGGCGTCGGGTCGATAATGTCGAGCAGACGTTTGTGGGTACGAATCTCGAACTGCTCACGCGCCTTTTTATTGACGTGCGGCGAACGAAGAACCGTAAATTTTTCAATTCGTGTTGGCAAAGGGATGGGACCCCGAACCTCTGCACCGGTCCGCTTGGCCGTGCCGACGATCTCGCTCGCCGACTGGTCGAGCACGCGGTGATCAAAGGCCTTAAGCCGGATCCGTATGTGTTGACTATCCATTTCGGTGTCCCGTTAAAACGACCGGCGGTCCCATGAGGGAACCGCCGATCCGTTGTATGCCTATTCGATGATGGAGGTGACGACGCCGGCGCCGACGGTGCGGCCACCTTCGCGAATGGCGAAGCGCAGACCGTCATCCATCGCAATCGGTGCAATCAGGTTCACAACCATCTGGATGTTGTCGCCCGGCATCACCATC